>DASXZC010000126.1:0-13344 GCA_036502165.1 Bryobacteraceae bacterium | reverse complement strand
GCAGCTCGACAGTTCGTATTTGTGGGACCTGATGTTGTCGGGCTCGATTTACGGCGCGGAATATGGGAACGATCTGCGCGGCTATGCGCTGCCGATCGCTGCGCGGGGAACGTCGACCGCTGACGAGGACGCGTTGTTGTTGACGCAGGCGCGCCAATTGCAGTTCGCAGGATCAGTTGTGGATCACAATGCCACGTCGCTGTTCCGATTCAATCCGAGCTTGAAATCATCGCTCGGAGACGCGCTCACGAGCGTTGCCGATGCGGTGGCAAAGGCAAACGGATCCGCGGACGGCGGCGGCAAATTGGACGCGCGGACGCTGCCTGATTCCGCGGCGGCGGCGTCGAATGCGAACTATCAATTGTTCGACCGCTCACAGAAAATTCTCACTGATCTGGTTTCCACTCGAATCGCGGGCCTCAATAGCCAGAAGACGACGCAGCTTATGTCGATCCTGCTGGGCGCGCTCGCGGCGATTGGCCTCGTGTACTGGATCTGGCGCGGTATCAACGCGCAGTTGAGCTCGATCGCGAGTGCATTCGCGAGGATCTCGGAAGGCGACGTCAGGGCGCGTGCGGACGTCCTCGGTAAGGACGAATTGGGGCGGCTCGCGATTTCGCTCAACAACATGGCCGACAACACATTGAGCCTCGTACAGGGCCGTGAGGAGCGCGACAAGATTCAGCAGAACATTACCAAACTGCTCGAGGAAGTCAGCGGCGTTGCGGATGGCGACCTGACGCAGGAAGCGGAGGTGACGGCCGATCTGACGGGCGCGATCGCCGATTCCTTCAACTACATGATTGCCCAGTTGCGGCAGATCATCTCGAACGTCCAAAAGACGACGACGCAGGTGACTTCGTCAGCGACCGATGTCCGCCAGACGGCGACGAAGCTGGCGGAAGGTTCGGAAGTCCAGGCCAAGCAGATCGTGCAAGCCTCGACGGCGATTGCCGAGATGGCGCGGTCGATCCAACAGGTTTCGCAATCGGCGACGCAGGCGACCGAAGTGGCGAATAAGGCGCTCGAGAGCGCGCAAGGCGGCGCGACAACAGTACGGCGCACGATCGATGGCATGAACGCCATCCGCACGCAGGTGCAGGAGACGGCGAAGCGCATCAAGCGGCTGGGCGAGAGCTCCCAGGAAATCGGCGAGATCGTGCAGTTGATCGGCGACATCGCGGATCGCACGAGCATCCTCGCTTTGAACGCATCGATTCAAGCGGCGATGGCCGGTGAAGCGGGCAAGGGGTTCGGGGTGGTTGCTGAGGAAGTCGAACGTCTGGCCGAGCGCGCGACCGAGGCGACCAAGAAGATCTCGAGCCTCATCAAATCCGTGCAGGGCGATACGAACGAAGCGATCGCGGCCATGGAAGAAACGACTCGCGAAGTGGTGGGCGGTTCGCAATTGGCGAACGAAGCGGGCAAGCGGCTTGACGAGATCGAAGCGGTCTCGCGTCAGATCACCGGACTGGTGCAGTCGATTTCCGAATTGTCGCGGACGCAGGCGCAGGGCTCGGACGCGGTGTCGAAGAACGTCGCCGGCATCTCGGCCTACACGCAGCAGACGGCGGCCGGCGCGCAGCAGGCTGAGGAGTCGATCGGCCGGTTGGCGGATCTGGCTGGTGAACTGAATTCGTCCTTGAAGCGATTCAAGCTTCCGAAGGTGGCGGCGTAAACAACGTCCTTTCTGATCCGGCCATGGAACATACGATCGAAACAGATTTGAACCAAACCGGCTTCCTCGAGGAGGCGCGCGGCTACTCGCCGCTAGTCGTCGCCTGCCTCGATGCGCTTGCCGCCAATCTTGACGATCGCATCGCGCTCGACGAAATTTTCCGCCTGGCGCATACGATTCGCGGAGCTGGCGGTACGGCTGGACTCGAAGAAGTGTCGACGATCGCGCAGGGTGCCGAGGAGCTTGCGGAAGCGATCCTCAATGGCGACTTACCGATGGATGCGGAGTCGGTCGATCTGTTCCGCGAGGCGTTCAACGGGTTGTTCGAGGCGATCGAGCGGGCGGCTCCGGTAGCTGATGGCGGCGCGCCGAAGCCGAAGGCGAAGAAGAACGCACGTCCTCAAATGGTGGAGACCGTGCGGGCCGAGGACGTTCCTCCGGAACTGATCGAAGGGTTTCTCATCGAGGCCGCCGAGAATCTCGCGCTAGTCGAGACGAGCCTTGCGGAATTTGAGCTCGATCAATCGAAGAAGCAACTTCTCAAAGACGCGCGGCGCGGCGTGCATACGATCAAAGGCGCCGGCGGCATGGTCGGGCAGTGGACGCTCGCGAAGCTGGCGAAGCGCGTCGAGGATTTGCTCGACGAAGTGTACGATGGCGAGCGCAAATGGTCTGAGGACTTGCGCGATCTGGTCGAAGCGAGCCGTGGGGCGCTCTCAGATGTTGTGGCTTCCGGAGGAAATCCGGCGGGGCATGAGGAACTGCTCGCGGCGCTGCATGAGGCGTACGATCTCTTGAATCCGGCTGAGGAGACAGTGGCGCCGCCTGTGCCTGAAAAGGCCGCGAACGTCACGATTGCGCCGGATGCTCCGATGGGTGACGGGTTGCTCGAGGGATTCCTCGAAGAGGCGGCGGGGCTGCTCGAAGGACTGGATGGATTGATCGCGGGCATCCCAGCGAGCCGCGAGACTGTGCAGGAAGTGCGGCGGCGCGTCCACACGATCAAAGGATCCGCAGGCATGGTGGGACTGCGCGGACTTTCCCAAATCGCGCATCGCATGGAAGACTTGCTCGACCGCCTGTATGAGGGCACGGTCGAACATAGCGCGGGCCTCGAAGCGCTGTTGACCGCGACCGGGGATACGATCGCCGACATGCTCGGGCACGGTGGAACAGCGGCGGCTTACACGGATCGCTTGCTTGCCCTATATCGTCGCTATGACGAGATCGGGAATGACGCGGCGGTGAGTGAGCCGGAAGAGCCGCCGTTGCTTGCACTGGTGCCCGCGCGAACTCCGGCTGCTGCTGCTGCCGAGCCTCCGCCCGCTTCGAACGAAGCCGGAGCTCAACACGTCCGCGTGCCAATCGAGAAGCTGGACGAGATGGTGCGGTTGGTCGGTGAGCTGTTCGCAGTTCGCTCGTCGTTCGATCGAAGCCTCGCCGGCTATCGCCACGAGATCGGCGAACTCGAATTGACTCTGCGCCGTCTGCGGAGGATCGCGACGCAGTTCGAAAACGAATACGCGATTTACAGTCCTGGGGTGACCGATGGTCCGGCTGCGACGCGATCCGCGCACGGCGCCGACCGTTCGGAATTCGATGCGCTCGAGTTCGATCGCTACACGCAGTTCCATTTGTTGTCGCGCGATCTGATGGAAGCCGTCAGCGACATCGCGACTGCCGAACATCTGCTGACGACGCTCGCCGGGGACTTCGACCTGAGCCTCAATCGCCAGGGACGGCTGACTTCGGAAGTGCAGGACCGGCTGATGCATCTGCGGATGGTTCCGCTCTCGACATTGTCGGCGCGCCTGCAGCGGACTGTTCGCGTGACGGCTGAGCGTACCGGCAAGCAGGTCAACCTGACGCTCGAGGGATTCGCGGTCGAGATCGACAAGACCGCGCTCGAGCAACTCGCCGGACCGCTCGAACATTTGTTGCGCAATGCGGTCGATCACGGGATCGAGCCCACTCCGGCTCGGTTGGCCGTGGGTAAAGACGGAACCGGTTCGATCCACATCGAGGCATCCTACGAGGGAACGCAGATCGTCATACGGCTCTCGGATGATGGCGCGGGACTCGACGCGGCGAGGATCGCGGAGACGGCGGTCAGGCGCGGACTGATCACCATTGACCAGGCACTCTCGTTCGATCAGGACAGTCTGCTCGCATTGATCTTCGAACCTGGTTTCACAACGGCCGAGATCATCACGGAAATCTCCGGACGCGGCGTCGGGCTCGACATCGTCAAATCGGTCGCCGACGCATTGAAAGGCACCGTCTCGGTTGCGACGGAGACCGGCCAGTGGACTTCGTTTACGCTACGGCTCCCGATGTCGCTTTCGATTACGAAGGTCCTGCTGGTCGAGTCCAGTCAGGAAACATATGCGCTGCCCTTGGGCTCAGTCGTGCAAGTGGCGCGCGTCGATTACGGACAGATCGAGACGATCGCCGGCAAGCGTGTCGTTCGGCATGAACGTCGGCTGGTCCCCGCGGTGTGGCTCAGTGAGGCGCTGGCGCTTCCGAAGGCTCCCGTGCCGGGCGCAAAACAATCCTTAGTGGTGATTCAAGCTGGAGGCGATCGGCACGCTCTCATGGTCGACCGCATTCTCGAAGCGCGGCAGGTGATGGTGAATCCTCCGGCGGGCATCCTGCGCAAGGCTCCGGCGATTGCGGGAACGACGGTGATGGGCGATGGGTCGGTGGTGCTGGTGTTGAATCCGGTCGAAGTTGTCATGCCGCAGCGCGTCGCGGCCGCGGCGCTGCCGAGGCGCGCGGTACAGCCGAAGTTCGTTGAACTGCCGAGCGCGTTTGACGTTCTCGTTGTCGACGACTCGCTTAGCGTGCGGCGCGTGGTTTCGAACTTGATGCAGAAGTCCGGATGGAATCCGATCCAGGCCAAGGATGGAGTCGAAGCGCTCGAAACTCTGCGCCGCCTCGAGCGGCTGCCGGACGTCATTCTGCTCGACGTCGAGATGCCGCGCATGGACGGATATGAATTCGCCGCCGCGATCCGCGGATCGAAGACGTTCAAACAAATTCCAATCATCATGTTGACATCGCGGGCCGGCGATAAGCACCGCAAGAAGGCAATGGACGCGGGCGTGAACGGGTACCTCGTGAAGCCTTACCAGGATGAGCATCTGGTGTCGATCATCAAAGAGTGGGTGGCGCGCGGCCGGGGGGAGATCTAACAACGATGCCGGTTCACTTGTTGCGCGGAGTTGTGGGCGGGCAGGCGGTCCTGTTGGAAGATCGTGCAATTGCGGAGACGACGGCGTTTGATGCGGGCCCCGATCCACTCGAACTCGCGCCGGCGTCCGTCTTCCAGTTTCAGGAAAATCTCGCGCATTTGTGCCAAGGCGTGACTGGACTCGCACTCGTCGACGACGCGTGCCTCCCGATTGTGTCAGCCGGATACTTCCGCACCGATCGCGCACCGGCGGCTGGCGTCCACACGATCGATCGCAGCCATGTCACGCAACCTGAGAACGCAGGGGCGCGAAGGTTCTTCGTATTCGGAGTCCCCGGGGCTGCTGGATTTCAATTCGCTTTGAGCATGGCGCAAGTGCTCGAAGTATCGCGGCCGCTGCCGGTCGCGCCGCTCAACTTCGAATACAGCCACTTCGCTGGCGCCGCAGTTTGGCGTGGGGAAACGATTCCCGTGATCGATCTCGCTTTCGCTGCACGGCTAGGCGCGATGCGGCGTGAAACCTGCTCGCGGATGGTGATTGTGCGCAATCGCAACAACCGGATTTTTACGATCCCCGCGAGTGGAACCGTGCGGCAACCGGGCGTGCCGTCGCAAGTCTACGCACCCGACTCGGTGTCGGTGCGGCCGATGCGTGGGATTCGCGGTGTGTTTAGGTTCGAAGGAAGTCCGCTGCTGGTGCCGGATCTGGATGCGCTGCTCGATTAATTTGTCGACCGGCCGATAGCTGAAGTGCTACTGTAATCCTGTTGAAGATCCAACTGCACAATGCTCCGCCGGCTTCGTCTTCTGAAAGTCTCTTTGGCAAACATATACTCGGTCAGCTCGAGGCGCTCGATTCGAAGATCAGGCGCAAGGGTCTTGAGTCGCTCGATGCCTCTCGCAATCCCTTGATCGCGATCGGCACTGAGCACGAGGGCAAGCGCGTCACGAAGAACGGCTACGGTGTTCTCAACCTGAGCTGGCAGGCGGAGAAGCATCATGCGCAATGGGCGCAGATGGTCGATGCGGAACTCGACGAGATCCGCAACGGCATCAAGACCGCGCACGGCGCGCCGCTGCAATTTCTGATCTGGGTGGGGATGGGCGGCTCGGCCGAAGACAAATCCGCGTACCTTGCATGCGGCGTGATGAAGAAGGGCGTGCGCTGCTACATCCTCGATTCCACCGATCCGGCGAAGCTCAAATTCATTCTCGAAGACATGCGCAAACGCAGTGGATTGACGCTGCGGCGCGTGTTGCAACGCACGCTCGTTGCCGGCATGGCGATGGGCATGACGTCTTATGAGCCCGTGGTGAATCTCGAGAAGCTCTCGGAGTTGTACGATCGCGAGCGTGTGGATTCGAAGGCGAACTTCCTATACATGACGCTGCCCGGGTCGCTGCTCGATCAGTTCGCATCGCAGCGCGGGTATCGTCATGTGCCGTTGCAACTCGACGGTGCGAACACGACTGCGGGGCGCCACTCGAGTCCGCTGACGCGTGGCAGTTTGTATCCGTTGGGACTTGCGGGAGTCAACCTGGATCGATGGATCGCAGGCGCGGTGCTGTCTGAAGACGACATCGACGCCGCGCTGCAGTTGAGCGCGTTCCTCGATTCTGAAGGCAAGGCCGGCCGCGACAAGGTGACGCTGCTGCTGCCGAAGACGTGGGCCGGCGCGGGCATCTGGACCAAGCAGGACTTTGAAGAGAGCCTCGGCAAGAGCGCGGCGTTGGGGATCAAGATCGTCACCGGTGAGGCGATCGCGCTGGTCAACTACCGGCAGCCGAAGGATCCACGGCAGGATCGCGTGTTTCTCGCGATTCAGATCGAGGGCGCGATCGACGGCCATGCAGCCAAGGTGCAGACGCTGCGGAGGGCCGGATATCCGGTGGCGGTGGTGACGTTCCCGAAGTCCGCGCCGCTGTCGACTTACATGCAGTTCATGCACTACGCCGTGTTCGGATTGGCTTGGCTGCGGCAAATGAATTTCGTGACTCAGCCGAGCGTCGAGTTGTACAAGGCGTGGACGTCGAAGTTGCATGCCGCGGGCGGCGTCGACGTACTTAGTGCGGCGAGGCCGATGCGATTTGGACGTTCGATTACGCTCGACTCGAAGTTGGCTCCGAATGTGTTGGGCGATACAGCACCGGCGGCTCTAGCCGGTTGGATCGCGATGTGGTTCCAATTGCTCGGCGCGACCTACGGGGAGCTGACATTTTTTGGAGACACTCGCTATTCCGCCCAAGGCAAGCGAGCGTTGAAGTCCCTCGATCGCGCGGCTGGGCTGGTGTTTCGAAATCTTCTGAAGGCGCCGGCGGATGTCTACGAGGGCCCGGCGATGAATCACTCGTATCACGAGATGATCATCGGCCATGGCAAGTGCGTTTCGATCGTCGTGGCGAGCGAGAAGAACGAGTCCGTCGAGCGGCTCAACTACGATGCGGGCTATCACAAAGCCCAGTTCCTCGCGACGCAAATGGCGCTTGCCGAGCGCGGACGAGGCGTGGTGGCGATTACGTTGAAAGATCTCGAGCCGCGTTCGATCCGCGAACTGGACGAGTTCTTCCGTGAAACGGCACAATGTGTAAAGGATCTTTTAAAGCGTCCCGCGCAGAAGCGGCGCTAGTCAATCATGGCCAAAATTAAACCTGCCAAAAAGAACGCGTCCGCCAAAACGATAGCCGCGGATTGGAGCAAGGCGATCCCATGCCTGCTCATTCTGGGCATCGGATTTATCGTGATCGTCCTGCTGATGTATTTCGGAATGAGTTCGAGCGTCAAATGAGAATTGATCAGCGTGAGGCAGGCGATTTACGTCCTGTCGGATTACAGACCAACTACCTGTTGACCGCGGAAGGATCGGTGTTGATCGAAGCCGGCAACACTCGCGTGTTGTGCGCCGCGAGCATTGAAGATTCGGTGCCCGCGTTCCTGCGCAATTCCGGACGCGGCTGGGTTACGGCCGAGTACTCGATGCTGCCGCGTGCGACTGCGCAGCGCACTCCGCGAGAGGTGGCGAAGGGGCGGCAGAGTGGACGGACGATGGAGATCCAGCGTTTGATCGGCCGCTCGCTGCGCACCGTGATCGACATGGAAGCGCTCGGCGAACGAACGGTGACGCTCGACTGCGACGTGATCCAGGCCGATGGCGGCACGCGTACGGCGGCGATCACCGGAGCTTACGTCGCGATGTGCATTGCCATCGGAAAGTATCGCGAGTTCGGGGTGATCAAGAAGAATCCCGTGAAGGCGCAAGTGGCGGCGACGAGCGTTGGAATCGTGGGAGGCGAGGCGATGCTTGACCTTTGCTACGAGGAGGATTCGCGCGCCGAAGTCGACATGAACGTCGTCATGACCAGCGCCGGAAAATTTATCGAATTGCAGTCGACGGCGGAGAAAGAAGCGTTCGACGACGCGCAACTGGCGGCATTGATCGCGCTCGGGAAGAAGGGAATTGTGGAGCTGCTCGAACTGCAGCGAAAGGCGCTTGGCGCGTGATCGTTTACTGCGCAACATCGAACGCAGGCAAGCTTCGGGAGTTCCGAAAAGCGGCTGAGCTCGCAGGCTGCGAGGTCGAAGTCGTGCCCGGTATCCAAGAGATCCCCGTGCCCGAGGAGACGGGCTCGACGTTCGAAGCGAACGCGATCCTCAAGGCGGAATACTATGGCGCGCTGGTCCGTGGATATCTGTTTTCCGACGACTCCGGCCTCGAGGTGGATGCGCTCTGTGGCGCCCCCGGAGTGCATTCTGCGCGCTACTCGGGCGGCGCTGGCGATGCCGCGAACAATGCGTTATTGCTGAAGAATCTCGAGGGCGTGCAGAACCGATCGGCAAGTTTCGTGTGCGTCATCGCACTGGTGAAGGACGGCCAGCTGGTGAAGACATTTCGCGGGACGGTGGAAGGCCATATTGCGGAAGACGAATCCGGAGAGCATGGATTCGGTTACGATCCGCTGTTCTACTATCCGCCGTTCGAATGCACATTCGGAGAGGCTGATCTCAACCGCAAGGCCGGCGTGAGCCATCGCGCGAATGCCTTACGACTGATGTTCGAATTTCTTGCTCATTCGAGTTCGATCGGCACGTAGACGAGCTTCGAACTCCGCTCGACCTGGAAGACCAGGGCGTCGCCGGATTTCAAATCCTTCAACAGCGACTTCAACATGTCGAGCGAAACGACGGGCGTGCCGTTAAGTTCGTAAATTACGTCCCCGAGTTGCAAGCCTTGGCCTTCATACGGCGCGTTCCCTCCTCGGCCTGCGACGACGACGCCGTAGTCGTGGCGAAGGCCGGGGAACAGGGCGCTGAGCTTTGCATCCAGCGGAATACCGAGGATCCCGAGTTCGGGAATGAGGTTGCGCGCGGGGTCGACGAGGTCCGCGAACCGCTCGGGGGAATCGGCCTTTTCATGCACGGGAACTTCGATTTCGCTCTTATCTTTACCGCGCAGGATCGCGAGCTTGACGGTGCTGCTGAGTTGGCGGCGGGAAACGATGAGCTCGAACATGCGGGCATTCGCGAGCCGCTGGCCATCGATCGACTGAATGACGTCGCCCGGCTTGATACCGGCCTTGTCTGACGTGCTGCCGCTGCGAACATCCGCAACGATGACGCCTGTGTTGGTCGTGAGCCGGAGTCCGCGCGCCATCAACGGCGTTATGGTTTGGACGGTCACGCCGATCTGTCCACGATGGACGTGGCCTTCCTTGCGGATCTGATCATAGATTTCCGTGACGATGGTGCTCGGGATGGCGAAGCCGAGTCCTTCACTGCCGCCGGATTGCGAGAGGATGAACGTGTTGATGCCGATGACGCGGCCGTCGGTGTCGACGAGGGGTCCGCCGCTGTTGCCTGGATTGATGGGGGCGTCGGTCTGCAGGTAGATCATGACGTCGTCCGGCTTGATCTGCCGCGCGGTCGAGCTCACGATCCCCATCGAGACGGAGCTCTCGAGGCCGAGCGGATTGCCGAAGGCGAGCACAAGCTGGCCCTGCCGCACGGCGGTGGAGTCACCGAGGCGGAGGAAGGGAAGATCCTTGCGGTCGATCTTGACGACGGCGAGATCGGCCTCGGTGTCGATGCCGACGAGCGTCGCGTCTGTGAGTCCGGTTTGAGGTTCGTCAGTGACCATCGAAGGCGCGAGCTTCACCTGGATCTTGCGCGCGCCGCGCACGACATGGGCGTTCGTGATGATGTACCCGTCATTCGTGAGGATCACGCCGGTGCCTGTGCTCCGCTGCTTGGTGATCAGCGAGGATGCATTGCCGGATCCGTCGTTATCGTCGACGGCGGCGGCATAGGCAGTCGAGAAGATCTGCACGACGGATTGTTTGACTCGGGTTGTGAGTGCCTCGAGGGAACGGCTGAAGGTGTCAAGGGTAGCGTTTGGTGCGGGCGGCGGCGGTGGGGTCTGTTGACCGCTGAGCGCCGCCGCTGATGTTGCGAGTATCAAAACAACGGCTTGGATACGCGGGAGCATAGATACTTCTATCCTTCCACGATTCGAGTGGGCGGACTCAGTCGCGCGGTTTGATGAGGAGCGAGACGAGGTAGTCCTCGGCGATTTTTTCGTGGCGGATGGATTGCCAAGCCTTGAATGCGTCAACGGCCGTATCAACTTCAGCGCGGGCGTCTGAGAGGCTCCAAATGATCGAATTGTCGTAGTCCGCAATTTGACGGCTATATTGGAGCTGGGCGAAACTCTCTGCCACGTACCTGAGCCTTTGAACAATCACGGGATCATTACTGGCGAACGGAAACTGCTTAGGATCCGCCACCCGCTTCGAGACCTTTCTCATCACTGAATGCTCGAACATGCGCGCGAGCGCACCACGCGAACTCTCGAGATCCCAGTGGTCAACGGTTTCGCTGATTAGTAAATGGAACAGCGCGTAGTATGCGGTCGAGACGGAGCGTCGAAGATCCGCCTGGCTCGGCGAGGCTCTGGTAAGCGCGTCCATCGCGTGGCCCAGCAGATCGTCATGATAGGACATCCATTAGGTCCATTCAGGTTCAGTGCTGCCAGCCTGTTCAGATTCGCTTCGGAAATTGAAATATGGAAACAGGCCCCAGGTGGGCAAGGGCTGCAACTGATCCCGTATGATGCTACGAATGTTTCGGGTAGTTCGGCTCAGGATCTCCCATGGCCAAACCGCGTTATCCGCGAGGACAATCCGAAAGAATATGCCAGGCTCCCCGCTCGTATCTTCACCGACCGTATACCGAACGCGACGGACCTCCGGGCCAAGATTACCGACAACTTTCTTGACTTCAGCGTCGATTTCTTCCTGACTGACATAGCGGCACGGTACCATGGGCATATCTTGATCTTACTCCGCCCGGCGAGTTGCCTACAGGAGTTCGGATGCTGCGAAGAAGAACGGAATCTCTTGCGCTGCGGTCTCCGGGGCATCGGATCCGTGGACGCAGTTGCGCTCGATGCTGGCCGCGAAACGCTTGCGGATCGTCCCTTCGGCAGCATTGGCCGGATTGGTCGCTCCCATCACTTCGCGCCACTTGGCGATGGCGCCTTCGCGGGCGAGACAGAGGACAACAACTGGCCCTTCGGTCATGAACTTCACGAGGGAAGGGAAGAATGGGCGCTCACGATGGACGCCGTAAAATCCTTCGGCCTCCAGCTGGCTCAGGCGCTTCATCTTCATGCCCACGATCTTAAAGCCGTTTTCTTCGATAATCGCCAGAATTTGTCCGGCATTTCCGGATGCTACGGCGTCCGGCTTGATAATTGCAAATGTTCGTTCCATAAATTTAAAGTCTGCTCTTAACCTTTTCGCCCATTTCGGCAGGCGTCGCGCATACGGTGATGCCCGCCTCCTCCATGGCTTTGATCTTGTCCGATGCCTTGCCGGAACCGCCGGAAATGATGGCGCCCGCGTGGCCCATACGGCGTCCCGGAGGAGCGGTCTGGCCGGCGATAAAACCGATGACGGGCTTCTTCACGTGATCCTTGACGTAAGCCGCGGCGCGCTCTTCGGCGTCACCACCGATTTCGCCGATCATCACGATCGCGTGCGTGTCGGGATCCTCATTGAATAGGCGCAAAGCGTCTGTGTGATTGGTGCCGATAATCGGATCGCCGCCGATGCCGATGCAGGTCGACTGGCCGATGCCGAGTTTGGTCAATTGTCCAACGGCTTCATACGTCAAAGTCCCCGAGCGCGACACGACGCCGACATTGCCTTCCAAATGAATATGCGCCGGCATGATCCCGATCTTGCACGCGCCCGGAGTGATGATGCCCGGGCAGTTCGGCCCGATCAGGCGCGTTCCGGGATGTTGCTTCAGAAACGCCCAAGCCTTGATCATGTCCTCGGCGGGAATGCCTTCTGTGATGCAAACGACCAAGGGCAGGCCCGCGTCGGCGGCCTCCATGATCGCCTCGGCGGCGAATGGCGGCGGGACGAAAATCACTGACGCGTTCGCACCGGTTTGCTTCACGGCGTCAGAGACCGTGTTGAACACAGGACGGTCGAGATGCATCTGCCCGCCTTTGCCGGGCGTGACTCCGCCAACGACGTTGGTGCCGTATGTGATCGCCTGCGTCGCGTGGAACGTACCTTCCTTGCCGGTAAAGCCCTGCACGAGGAGTTTGGTTTCTTTGTTGACCAGAATGCTCATTTTGAACGATGCTCCTTATGCCGCTTCCTTGGTCGCCGCGCTCACTACCTTCGTCGCGGCGTCCTTCATGCCGTCGGCGACGGTGAAGTCAAGGCCGGACTCTGCAAGGATCTTGCGTCCCAGTTCGACGTTGGTTCCTTCCATTCGAATGACGATGGGCAGTTTCACGTGCAGCTCACGAGCGGCCGCGACTACTCCGTTGGCGAGCGTATCGCAGCGCAGAATGCCGCCAAAAATATTGATCAGAATCGCCTTGACGTTCGTGTCGGATAACAGGATGCGGAAGGCGTTGCGGATCTGTTCCGCGGTCGCTCCACCGCCGACATCGAGGAAGTTCGCCGGACTTCCGCCCGCGTATTTGATGATGTCCATCGTCGCCATGGCGAGTCCGGCGCCGTTGACCATGCAGGCGACATTGCCTTCGAGTTTGATGTAATTCAGGCCGAATCGCGATGCCTCGACCTCGAGCGGATCCTCTTCGTTCAAGTCGCGCAGGTCGACCAGATTCTGATGCCGGAACAGGGAATTGTCGTCGATCGTGATCTTCGCGTCGAGCGCGAACACCTTGCCATCCTTCGTGAGGATGAACGGATTGATCTCCGCGAGTGAGCAGTCGAGATCTTTGTAAGCCTTCGCGAGCGCGATCATGGCGGCGGCTGCGGCGTTGACGCTTGCGGAGGGCACTCCGATGCCGAAGGCCAGCCTGCGAGCCTGAAATCCGGCGAGTCCGAATCCGGGATCGATCGGCTCCTTCAAAATCTTCTCGGGCGTGTGCGCGGCGACCTCCTCGATTTCCATGCCACCTTCAGAGGACGCCATGAAAACGTTCTTCCC
>DASXZC010000125.1:0-7289 GCA_036502165.1 Bryobacteraceae bacterium | reverse complement strand
TCAGTAGGTCGGCCGGTGGCAGCGTGCCGTTGAATTTCTGAAGTGCTGGTTTATAGTCGAATAGCTCTAGCTGGCTTGGTCCGCCGGCCATGAAGAGTACGATGACGCGCTTCGCTTTCGCAGGGAACTGAGGCCTCTTCGGCGCGAGAGGATCCGTGGAGGCTTGCAACTGCTCGGTGCCCGCGAGAGCCGCGAGCGCTGCGGCGCCGAGGCCAATGCCACAGTCCTGCAGGAACCAACGGCGGGAGGGATTGAGGGGATGCTGAGGTTCGGCCGGGTTCTTCATGATGCTATTCCTTGGTGATCGTTTCATCGAGATTCAACAGGACGCGCGAGAGGGCGATCCAGTCATGGCGGGAGAGGAAGGAAAGAAGTTCCTGAGATTCATCGTCGGTGGGCTTGCGCGCCACGACGCGGAGCATGGCGTAGTTGAGCTTGTCGCGATCAGTCTTGCCGCCCTCCGCGAGTACGTGCGACGCGAGAGCTTCGGCGGCTTCATTAAAGACGGGCTCATTCAAAGTCGTCAACGCTTGCAGGGGCGTATCTGATCGCGAACGGCGCACACAGGCAGTCTCGCCGATGGGCGCGTCGAAATTCTGCAGCATCGGGTAGGGCACCGAGCGATAACGGAAAATGTAAATGCCGCGGCGATAGCGATTCGCTCCGGTTTCTTCGTTCCAGATCTTCGGCCCGTAACTGACCGGGGGCTCGAAGAGGAAGCGTGGCGCAGGCGGATAGACGGCCGGGCCGCCGATTTTGTCATTCAACAACCCGCTGGCGGCGAGCGCGATATCGCGGACGATTTCAGCGTCGACACGGAAGCGCGGACCGCGTGAAATCAGGCGATCGTAAGGGTCCTTTTCGAGCAACGCAGGTGAGACGCTCGAGTTCTGCCGATAGGCCGCGGACGTCACGATCAGGCGATGCATGTGCTTGATGTCCCAACCGTGGTCCATAAATTCGACTGCGAGCCAATCGAGCAATTGCGGATGCGAAGGCGCATCGGCTTGACGTCCCAGGTCCTCGCTGGTGGCGACGATGCCGGTTCCGAAATACGATTGCCACATGCGATTGACGAAGGCGCGCGCAGTTGTCGGCGAGTCGCGCGCGACCAGCCATTCGGCGAATCCTAAACGGTTGCGCGGCGCATTAACTGGAAAAGGATTCAGGAACGCCGGCACGCCGGGCTCGACCACTTGCGCAGGTTTCAAGAAATCTCCACGCGTGAGAAGATGCGTCTCGCGCAGCTTGTTCCGTTCGCTAAGAATGAGCTGCGTGGTTCCCTCAGGATGCTCGCGCCAGATCGCCGCGATCGCGTCGTTCGCGTCCTTCCAGTCCGCAACAGTCTGGCGGAAGTTCGAGAACGTCAGCGCAGGCTGCGCAATCGCGTTGGGATCCGTGGTGATCGAAAGGCGAAAGCGGCCGAGGTTGTGATTCTGGTTGTCGTCACTATTCCAGCCGCCGTGATTCTGCTTCAGGAAAACCGACAGCACCGTGCCGCCCTCGAACCCGAATGGCTCGGAGGCAACAAACACGGCCTGGCGCGGCTGATTGCGCAACCCGGGTCCGTTGTCGGTGCCCCAAGCGGTTTCGTCCTTTCCGTCGATCGCGTAGTCGATGGGCCCGGTCACGCGGCGCTTGCCGGACTTGTCGTCGTACATCTTCAACAATTCCGTCTCAGGCGGGTTGACGTCAGCCGTGGCGCGCACGAATTTGATCTTCGTAATCTTCTTCGGATCGTTTACCGGTGCGACTTCCGCTTCAAACTCCGTAAGCGCGGCGGTTCCGTAGATCGAGCGTCCAGGCCCTCCACGCGGAAGATTGGGGTCGAGCATCAGTTCGAGCCGGATGGCCGTGACGCCGCGTAGATCAGTCTTCGTCGTCAGCTTCACGCGAGACTTGGTGGGCGCATAGCCTTGCGGAAGGAAGCTGCCATCGTCGAGCGGTTCATAGCGTTCGCCGCCATCGGTGACGACGTCGACGACGGGCCGTATGACCGTCCACTCGGTCTTAGGGAAGGAAGCGACCCAGGCTTGCATGCGCGATTCCCAATCCGGATTGCGGTGCTTCAAGCCATCCTCGAGCTCGTGAATACGGCGGAAAATATCGGCGCGCTTCACTTGCTCTTCCGGAGTGTAGACCGAGATATTCGCTTCGTGCGCGTTGTTCAGAAACGCCATCATGCGGTAATAATCGGTCTGCAGAATGGGATCGAACTTGTGGTTATGGCACTGCGCGCAGTTGACGGTGACGCCGAGCACGGCCTTGCTGATGGCATCGATGCGATCGAACATCGCTTCCATACGGAACTGTTCGGGGTCGATGCCGCCTTCCTCGTTGAGCATCGAATTGCGCAGGAATCCGGTAGCGACGAGCTGCGACTGTGACGGGTGCGGCAACAGATCGCCCGCGACCTGCTCGATCACGAAGCGATCGTATGGCAGGTTCTCGTTGAATGCGTTGATGACCCAATCGCGATAGAACCACGCGAAGCGCTGCTTATCCTTCTCATATCCGTCGGAGTCGGCGTAGCGCGCGGCGTCGAGCCAGTGGCGTCCCCAGCGTTCACCATAATGCGGAGACGCGAGCAGCCGTTCGACCTCGCGATCATACGCATCCGGACGCCTGTCGGCAGCGAACGCGGCGAGTTCCTGTGGCGTGGGCGGTAGTCCGATCAAATCCAGAGAAAGGCGGCGCAGCAGCGTGGAGCGATCGGCTTCAGGCGACGGCGAGAGTCCTTCTTTTTCGAGGCGAGCGAGGATGAAGTGGTCGATCGGATTGCGAGCCCACTTCGCATTCTGCACAGGAGGCAACGCAGGACGCTTGGGCGGAATCCAGGCCCAATGAGTTTCCTGTTGGATCGATGAGATCCACGTGCGGATCGTCGCGATCTCGTTGTCCGCCAGCTTGCCTCCGAGCGGCATGCGGGCCTGGTCAGGATTGAGGCCGACGCCGGCGACCCGTTGGAAGAGAGTACTTGCATCGGGCTTGCCAGGCGTGACAAGTTTGCGGATCGCGCCGGCAGTGTCGAGACGCAGATTGGCCATCTGCCGCGAAGGTCCATGGCATCCGAGGCAGGACTTGTCGATGATGGCTTTGACTTCGGCCGGAGGCGCCGCGGTCGATTCAGCGGCTTGGGCTAACGCGAACGAAGCGGAGACCGTGACCGAAACGGCGAGGATTCGGGTAAAACAGGCGGCGAGCGTCATGGCAGTGGGGCGACTGTGACAAGCATATAACGGTTGATGCTCGAATGGAAGCACCGCTGCCCTGCACGAACGCTAGTTCGAACTCTTCGCGAATTCCTTGCGAAACTTGGCGATGTCCTCTTGAGATGGTGGCCAGTTCGTTTCACAGGTATTGCAGTGGAACACCATCGCGCCTGATTTCAGCACTGCTTCAAATTCGTCCCTGTTGAATGAAACGGTCTGCCCGTGGTTGTTCGGACATGTGACTTCGAAATCGATGCGGTCGCTCATGGGTTCCTCCTGATCAAATCCTAATGGTAGCGCGAGCGAGAATCGTGCCAATATCGGCGCCGGATCTCGCTTGCTTAAGTGGAGGCCAAGATACCATGACACCCAGCGAGTTCCTCAAACAATACACAGATATGAGCGTCTTCGTCGTTCCGGCGCAAGGCGACGTCACAACCGAAGGTTCCTGGACATCGGTCCATGTCAAGAAATACCATCTGGGAACCAGTTCCTATCGGGCGGTGCTTTGGCAGGACGTGAGCACCAAAGTTGCCAAAGGGGCGAAGGTCAAGGTCAAGACGATTGACGGTGTCGAGGTCACGAGCGACCTTCTGACTTACAGCCAGATCTGGAACTTGTTCCGTTTTCCATTCGCCGGCAAAGGATCCCCGGAACAGGTGCAGGCGACGATTCAGCTCCTCTACCGGTTCCGAACGAACAAGGCGACCGTCGAGCAGTTCGCCGGTGGTGCGGGACCGGCGAAGGACAACAACTTCATCGGGCTCGACTGCAATGGATTTGTCGGAAATTACCTGCAGCGGGTCGCGTGGAACAAGTACAACTGGTGGAACCAGAACAACGAACACGATCCAGGCCCGGACACGACGATCAGGGATCTGTTCCTCGACAACACCAACCCTGTTTACACGCTTGACGAATTCGGAAGGGGCAGCCGGTCGATCTATCTGTTCGCTTTCTGCGCGGACGATGGCAGCAAAATCTACGATCACGGTGACGGACCTGGAGGCGCCGGGCACATCATGATTACCGACCCAGGCGTGAATTCCTACATGAAAGACGCGGTGCGTGTAACAGTTTCGGAGTCGACGGCCTCTAATATCGGAGGGTCGAAGGGCGGACCGGTCACCTCTGAATACATCATCAAAAAAGTCATCAAGGAAGGCAACCCGAAACTTCGCATCGGCTCCGTGTTCACGGTCTGGCGCGGCGGGTTGGAGAGTATGGCGATGAGCGTGAAGATCGGAAGCCTGAAGTAAACGTCACTTCTTCCGATCGAGCTGCAGCAGCGACGCGGCGATCCGATTAACGGCGTCCTCTTCCGCGGAACGGCTTTCCGCACTGCGATTTTCCTCGTTGTGCGTGACGGGCATAAGCTCGAGATGAATCAGCTCGTGGACGATCGTGAACTCGATGTCCTCAAGCGCGGCCGCATAGGTCCGATGATAGTCGGAAGGGCTGAGCACGCGTATCTTCGCGGTCTTCTTCTCGGCATCCCAGTGCACATTGCCGAGCGTCCCGCGCCTGAGGTCGCCGGGATGCGAGACGGTCGCTGAGATCGTCCAATCCTGCAAATGAAGACGATCCTGCCATAGTGCCAACTTGTCGTGAACGAATTTGTCCGCGACGAGATCGGCTGGTTCTTTGGCGGACGGTTCAGGCGGTGCGGCCATCACTCCGCCGGCAAAGGTGCACATCAGAATTTCTGAGGCCAGTACAAGCTTGAGAAAATGAAAGGACGAAGTGCGCAGATCCACTGGACGACTATCTTAGCACTGCGCGTTTATCGGGACAAATGTCGGCTGGAGCCGCGATCAGGTACACGGCTCCAGCCAAGTCAATCAGGCGCCTAACGAAGGACTCGTCAGGCGGGGTTCCTGATGACGAAGAGCAACATGAACTCCGCTGCCGTTCCGGGTCGGCAGCGGATTTTGGGGAGGCTCCCTTGCGCACAGCGGCCCGAGTAGGACGCTTACTGCCGCCGAGCCGCTGCCCCAAGGGAGCGATGCTTACTGGACGTCAAGGCTCTCGACGGCAATGATGCCGCCCTTCTCGACGCCGTCGACTCGGGCGATGACCTGAGTCGACTGCGGTTGATTAGGATCCGCGCGGTCGGCGCGATTCCTCAGCGCCTCCACCGCTTTCGAGTTGCCTACGGAATCCAGTTTGTATACAGTGCCGTTTGACTCAAGCGCGAAACTCACGGTTTTGGAAGTGGCATCGCATGAATCGGATTTCTTCTGCTGGTCATAGCAGGAAGCATCCAGGAGCTTTCCAGACCAGCCCTCGGCAAGGGCCAACCCTGCGAGGACAGTGGATATTGCCAACAAAGACAACGTTCTTCGCATTTCTTTCTCAGCCTCCTTCTCTTTTCACGACCGCTTTGCGCGCGCCCTTGCAAAAGCATGTCTGGGTCCATTCAAGCTAACTGCAAGAATCAGCATAAGATCAGCCCGAATGAAACTGATTGACAAGAAGGTTCAGGAAATTTTCGCGCTCTACTATCCCTTGCAACGCGTAAAAGTTACCGGAGGATCGAAAGTTATTCCTTGTCGAGACCTTTTTGCACGACGTAGCGCGTGAGTTCGGCAGTGGACTGGATCCGCAACTTTTGGAGGATCCGTGCGCGATAGGCGCCCACTGTGCGTGGATTGAGTCCAAGCTGCGCCGCGATTTCGGCGGTCGTGAAGCCGCGAGCAATCTTGAGCATCACGGTATGCTCGCGAGGGGAGAAAGCCTCGTGCGGCAGTTTGCCCGCACCTGCCCCTCGACGCAGTTCCTCGGTGAGTGCTGAATCCAAGGTAGTGCTCACGTAATGAGCTCCGCGGCTGACAGTGTCGACGGCCTCGATCAACTGTTCCGGGGCGGTGGTTTTCGAAATGAAACCGTGGGCGCCGGCGATGATCGCTTTGACGCCGGCGGTGCGTTCTGATTGTCCGCTCAACACGAGGATCCCCATTTCCGGGTGGATTTGCCGCAATTCCGGAATGATATCCAGCGTAGTTCCGCCGGGCAGTTCCACTTCGACGATCAGCACGTTCGGAGGATTCTCCACCAGCGCTTCACGCAATCGACCCATCGTACCGGCATGCTCCACGGTCACAGTGGGATCGTGGCCCAGGGCTTGAGCTACGCCCGCCCGGAGTAACGGATGGGCATCTGCAATGAGGATTCGAAGCACGGTTTGTCTCCCAACCCCGCGCCGCGCCAGTTATTACGATGCAGAAGCGGCGGTCGACGCCTGGGCGTTTTGCTCGGACCCGATGCCGGCAAGAGCGCCATGCGGCTCGAAGAGGACGATCACGGCCAAGCCCATGGCAAGGCCGAGCCAAAAATACTTCACCTGGTTTTCCGTAATCATGATCGTGTCCTTGAACTAATTACTGCAATTTCCGAGCCTAATGATTGTTAGGAATCAATAGCCGTTCAGCGATTGGCGGGCTCCGGCGCATGAGCTAGACCCGCCGCCCAGACAGCTCCGGTTTGATTTCCATCGGCGCTGCGATCCGGCAATGATCCTGGCGAGTAGACGACGCTCGCCTGCGTGGGCAGCGCCAACGCGGTTCCGGCAGCCGCCACTGCCTCGAGGATCCGCAGGAGTAGGTTCTGTTGAATGGCGAGAAATTCGTCGCCCTGCGACGTCAGGATGTAAGCGAAGATCTCGACGTCGAGGGAATAAGATCCAACTCCTATGAACCGTACGGGGAGGTTGCCGGTTTCGACCTTCTGGTTCTCGGTCAGAATCCGTTGGATGGCATCGAGCAGCGCGCGCACTTGCGCAGGAGTCGTGTCGCGCCTGAGGTTGAGCATCGGGTGAAACAGCATCTTGTCGCGGCGTGAAAAATTCTCGAGCGACATAGAGGAGAACTGCGCATTGGGGATCGTGACGAGAGTGCGATCGTTGGTTCGTATGCGCGTCGAGCGTAGCCCGATATCTTCGACGGTGCCGACGTTGTCTCCAAACTTGCACTGTTCCCCAACGAATACCGGCTTGTCGCTGACGACGGCTACACCTCCGAAGAGGTTCTCAATCGTCTTCTGCGCAGCGAGCGCGACGGCGATCCCTCCAATCCCCAG
>DASXZC010000124.1:0-12147 GCA_036502165.1 Bryobacteraceae bacterium | reverse complement strand
CGTACAATCCGATCTCGTAAAAGATCCGGAAGATCTGATAAGGATCGATGGAGCCGAGCGTGAGATCGTCGTCGGCATAGCGGCGATCGTTGAAGTGGAATCCGCCGAGCATATGCAAGTCGAGGAGCCACGCGACGATCTGCTCGATGTTCTGCACCTGGTAGTGATGGCCGGTATCGACCAGCACTTTTGCTTGCGGACCGGCGTGGCGCGCGTACTCGAGCGCCATGCCCCAATCGGCGATGTCGGTGTGATAAAACGCGGGCTCGAACGGTTTGTATTCGATCAGCAGGCGCTGGTCGGCGTTCAAGCGCGCGTGCGCCTGCTCGAGGCCTTCCATGAACCAGCGCTTGCGTTGGCGCATGTTCTGCGTGCCTGGATAATTCGAACCGTCGGCGAACCAGAGCGATGTGTCGCGGGAACCGACGGCCTTCGCGATTTCGACTGAATCGATCAAATGATCAAGCGCCTGGCGGCGGATTTCGGGGTCGGGATTGCCGAGGGATCCGAACTTGTAGATCTGACTTTCGAAAACATTGGGATTGATCGACCCTGCGCGTACGCCATACTTCGCGGCGGCGGCATTGACGCGTGAGGCGTCCGCGGCGCCGTTTGGGAGATCCCAGAGGACGTGCAGCGCGACGGTTGGACAGGCTCCTGTGAAGGAATGAACTTGTCCGGCATCGCTGAGTTTATCCTCGAGCGTAACCGCGGCGGCGGGTTGGATGAACTTACCAAATCGTGTGCCGGTGTTCGCGAATCCCCAGGAGGGAAGCTCAATGCGGAAGCGGTCGAGCGCGGATGCAACGAGATCGGATACGTGGTTGCTCATCGGGAACCACTTTATCCCGGCTCGGCGAGCGGGCGCAAGACGCGGGCAACAGGATAGAATGCTCGATGGCACGGCACCTATGTTTACAGCTACCAAAGACCTGATTCTTCCCTCTACCACGACCGGATCCTTCCCGCGTCCGCACTGGTTCGACGTCAGCATGTGGGGGCGTCCGCTCGACACCTGCATGCTTGATATACGCTTCCGCGAGAAGTTCCAGGATGCACTCGCGGTCGTCATCAGCGATCAGGAACGGTCGGGGCTCGACATCCTCACGCATGGCGATTTGCATGTGGATGAGGACATGGCTGGACGCGCGTGGCATCATTATCCGCTGCAACGCTGGGCGGGTTTTGAGGGCGATCATTTGCAGCCGGAGGCGACCACTGCGCCGTGGCTGCACTATCCGCCGGGGACGCTGCTCAACGAAATTTACACCGGCTGGCGTTGGCCGCATGTCGTCGATAAGATCGAACACCGACCGCTTGATTATCCGAAGATCTGGAGAATGGCGCAGTCGAAAACGGCGAAGCCGGTGAAGTTCGGGACGTGCTGTTCACAAGTGATGGCGCTGTTCCTCGACATACACACGCCGAAGTACACCGACAAGCGACAGGTGATTTGGGACATGGCGGAGGCGATGAACAAAGAGCTGCTGGCGCTGCGCGCCGCCGGTTGCCGGTGCATACAGATCGAAGAGCCGACGTTCCACTTCATGGCCAACCAATATGGCAAGGATCATGAGGAAGTGAAGTTCATGATCGACGCGTTCAACCGCGAGGTCCAGGGCCTTGACGATGTCGAAATCTGGATCCATACCTGTTGGGGCAATCCGAACATGCAGCGCGTGATGGACGACACGAGCTACGCGAATTCGATTGAAATTTACCTCGAGCGCTGCCGAGGCGATGTGTGGACGCTCGAGATGAAGGATCGGAATCAGCGTGATATCGAGCTGTTCGCGCCCTTCAAGAACGATCTCAAGAAGAAGATCGCGATCGGCGCGGTAAGTCATCGGTCGCTGCAGGCCGATCGCAAAGAGGACGTCGCCGCCGAGATCCGCAAGGCGTTGCAGTACATTCCGGCGGAGAAGCTGATCGTGTCGAGCGACTGCGGGTTCGGGCGGCAGGGCTGCAATCGAGAGATCGCGTTCTATAAGGCCAGCGCGATCGCGCAAGGCTGCAACATTGTGCGGAAGGAATTGGGCTTTTCGGAGTCCTACGTGCGGGCGGCCGATGCGGCGCTGCAGGTCGACGTCGTTCCGGGCCGGTCAGCGTAGGATCTCGACGAGCAGGATCCACGCGCCGATGACGCCTCCGACGAGGGAGAAGATGCAGCCCGGCACAAGCCAATACATCGCGGCGGGAGAGCCGCGCATGAGCAGGACTCCGGCGACGCAGAATGGAACGGTGGCGAACTGCGTTTGAATCATCCGCTGCAAGGCCCAGGCGAGTGGGTGGCCGGTCTTACTGGCGAGGTAGCGGCACTGCGAGATCGTTTGGGTTACCCATAGGAGCGAACCGATCGCGAGCACTTCGATGCCGAGGGCCGTTTGCGATTGAGCTGGAATGAGGACGGCGGCTGAGATGATGACCACTCCGAAGAGTTGCACCAGGGACTCGGCGGCGCGGCCGGGAAGTCCGGCGCCATCGAGGATCCGCGGAAGGTTAATCGAGACTGAGACGAAGACGAGTCCGGTGAGGGTGGCTGCGGCGCCGGCCATCACCGAGAAATAATTCGTCCAGTCGGCTGTCACTTCGCCCAGGTAGACGCTTGCCCTAATCCGAGGATTGTGCGGCGTAGAATGTCGAGTGCGGATTGCGTTGCGAACTGGCGCAGACGTGCGCGGTCTCCGGGGAATTGCAGGCGTTTTGCGAAGGATCCGGCATCGGAAGCGAAGCCAACGTAGAAGACGCCGACCGGTTGGCCGGAGCCTGATTCCGGACCGGCTTCTCCTGTGATCGAGAGCGCGTAGGAGGATCCGGTGCGGCGGCGTGCGCCTTCCGCCATGGCGATCGCGACAGGCTCGCTAACGGCGGTGTGCTCGTGCAACAGAGCCGCGTCGACGCCGAGCAGTTCCGACTTCATGCGATCGGAATACGTCAGGAAGCCGCCGTCGAAGTAGTCGCTGCTGCCGGCGACGGAGGTGATCCGCGAGCCGAGCAATCCGCCGGTGGCGCTCTCGGCGACGCACAGCCGCGAGCCGCGCTCGCGTAGGAGTCCGCCGCAGATTTCTTCCATCGTTTCGCCCGTGCGTGAGTAGATTCGGTCGCCCAAGAGTTCTTCGATCGGCGGCCCGACTTCGTTTAACAGAGCTTCCGCTTCGAGCGCGGTGTCGCAACGCGCGCGCAGATGGACTTCGATATCGCCTGCGCCGGCGAGGATCGTCGTCACCGGATTCTCGTATTTCTTGTAGATGGGAGAGATGAGCGCGTCGAGATCGCTCTCGCCCATTCCGGAGACGCGGAAGAACAATGCGCGGATGGCTTTCGGCGGAATCAGCTTCATTAGCCGGGGCTCGACCGCGGTCGTGAAGACGTGCTTCAACTCGTGAGGTGGGCCTGGCAGCAGGACGATGATCCGGCCGGCGCCGTTCTCAAACCATTGGCCGGGTGCGGTGCCGCGCGCGTTCTCGAGCACCTTCGCACCATCGATCACGTAGGCTTGGCGCTTGTTGATTTCCGCCATTTTGCGGCCGAATTTGCGGAAACGCTCTTCGATCGAATCGCAGACGGTCTGGCTGAAAACGAGCTCGCGTCCCACGGCGGCGGCGACGGCGTCGCGAGTAACGTCATCTTCGGTGGGGCCGAGTCCGCCGGAGAGGATGACGACTCCTGTCCTCTCGAGAGCCATTTTGAGTTCCGCAGTGAGACGCACGCGGTCGTCGCCGACGACACATTTCTGCACGACTTCCACACCTAACTGATTCAGCCGGTCGGTGAGCCACAAGGAATTGGTGTCCAGTCTCTGGACGCCGAGGAGCTCGGAGCCGACGGCGATGATTTCGACATTTTGCATGTTGGCGAGTTAGCGGACTACCAGCGGACCCAGGTCGGCGGCCACGCGGAACAATGCTCCATTGGTTGCGACGATCAGGTCGCGCGTGGGCGAGAAGGCGAGTCCAACGATGTGCGGGCCGGAGAGGAACAGTTCGGCCTTCCGATTGTCGTCGATCCGCACGACTCCGCGTGCGCCCTTGAGTGACGCGGCAACGTAGAGGCGTCCTTCATGATCGAAGGCGAGTCCTTGAGGACGGCCCAGGCCGCGATAGTAGACTTCTACTTCGCCGGCGCTCGAGATGCGATGGACGGCGTCATAGCTGGTCGTCGGACCGGTGACGTACAAATATCCGTCGGGACCGAAGGCGAGATGATACGCCGCGATCGACGCTTCCATGGTCGCGAACACGTAAATCTGCCGGTCGGGACTGATCTTGAAAATCGTGCCGGAGCGGTCGCCGACGTATAAATTCCCCACACCATCGAAAGCGATGCCAGTCGCGACTCCCATGCCTTCGCAGAATACGGTCATGTTTCCGGACGGAGTCGCCTGATAGATGATGCCGTCATAGCGGCTCGACGCATAGAGGAAACCATCGCGGTCGAACGCCAGACCGGTGGCGTTCATGATGTCGGTGAGGAACGGTTTGACGGTGTGATTCAGGTCGACTTTGTAGACCGAGACGGGCGTCTTCTGCCCGCGCGATCCGCTGAGCGTGGCGTAGACATTGCCGTGATGATCAGCCGCGGGATTTCCGACGGGATGCATGCCATCCGCCATGAGGATCCCGATGTCGCAGGAATAGGGAGCGCTGGCGGTGCCGTGATTGTTGACGACGATCTCGCCGGTCGACGCTGCCTCGGGGACGCGGGCGATCAGATACGACTCCGATCCGACGATCAGCGAGGCGACGGTGTCGCCGATGGTGACCAGTGGACGCTCCTCATTGCGGACGAAGTTCGATCCGCGAATTCGAAATTCGCCGCCCGGAATTCCGGCCGGAGGGGTCACTTGAACGATGCGGGGCTTATTGTCAGCCTCTTTGCGATTTGCCATATAAAAATCCAGTGATCTAATAAAAATTGAACCATCCGGCGGCGGCCAACACAAGTGCGCCATAAACACCGGCCATACAATCATCCATGACAATACCCGTGCCCGCCGGCAAGGCTTCCAACTGGCGCACCGGCCAGGGCTTCCAGATATCGAAGAGACGGAACAGGCAAAATGCCAGGATCCACGCCTTCCAGTTCAAATGCGCGCAACCACCGAGTGTGATCCATTGTCCTACGACTTCGTCGATGACGACCAGGCCGGGGTCCTTGCGGCCGGATGCTTCGGCGGTGACGGTCGCGCTCCAGATGGCCAACGGAAGCATCACGATCGCGAGCGGAATGAACCACCAGGGCTGCCAGTGGGCGTAATAGACGAGCGGCCAAGCGACGGCGATCGCGCCCAAAGACCCGCAGGTTCCGGGGGCGAACGGCGAGAGTCCACAGCCGAACCAGGTCGCGAGCAGACGCGCGAGTCTAATCATCCTCGCCGGCGTCTTCGTGCTGTTCGTCGCTCGACTTGAGGGGCGATGAGATCACGTACTTTCCGCTCGACCAGTTGCCGAGATCGATCAGCTTGCAACGCTCGCTGCAGAACGGAATGAACGGATCGGTGCGTTGGACGGTTTTGCCGCAGATCGGACACTTCATTTCACTTTCAAATTAGCTGATTTCGAACCTATCTGGCGAGGGGCGCGGTCTGCGGACGATCGAGCGGAAGGATCTGGATGAGACCCTTCGATGCCGCGGCGGGCTGATAGCCGGGCTCGCTATCGTCGACCAGTTCGCCAACCAGATCGTAGTCGTGCGCCTCGGTAATCCGGATGCGCCGCATTTCGCCTGCTCGCGGAGCGGCGGGGCCGAAATCGTTGATGTAGCAGACGCCATCGATTTCCGGAGCCTGCGATGAGAGGCGGCCTTGCCAGAGCAATTCCGTGTCAGGAGACGGACCTTCGACCAGGACGGGAAGTTCCTGCCCGATGAGGTTTTTGTTGCGCTTTTTCGAGATTTTGCGTTGCAGCGCCATCAGGTGGCGCTTGCGATTGTAGATTTCGCGCGCACCGACTTTGCCATCGAGGTGATAGCTGGGGCTCGTGTCTTCATCTGAGAACGAGAAGACGCCGAGGCGGTCGAACTGCGCGGCTTCGATGAACTGGCATAGTTCCTCGAAATCGGCGTCGGTCTCGCCGGGGAAGCCGACAATCATGCTCGTGCGGATCGCAACGCCGGGGATCGTCTTGCGGATGTTCTCGAGGATCTTGAGGAAGAATCCGCCATTCGATCCGCGCTTCATACGCTTCAACACCGGGCCGCTCGCGTGCTGCAACGGCATGTCGATGTACTTCGCGAGCGCGGCGTGACCGGCGATCGTGTCGAGCAGGCGCTGGTTGATGCGATTCGGATAGCAGTACAGGAATCGCACCCACTTCGCATTCGCGGTTTCGATTTGCGCGAGGCGCGCGAGCAGGGTTGCGAGTCCGTCGCGCAGGCCGATGTCTTCGCCATAGGACGTCGTATCCTGGCCGATCAGATTGATCTCGCGGACGCCTTGTTCGAACAGCCGCGTCGCTTCCGTGATGACGCTTTCGAAACGGCGGCTGCGGAATCCGCCGCGATATTGGGGGATGACGCAAAACGTACAGGGATGATCGCAGCCCTCGGCGATCTTGATGTACGCCATGTGGCGCGGCGTCGTGAATACGCGCGGCGTGAGGTCGTGATAGAGATAGGGCTCGGCGGAGGCGCCATCGCCCTTCGCGGTCGCGCCCTCGACGAGGCCGACGATCCGATCGAGTTCGTTGGTGCCGATGATCGCGTCGACTTCCGGCAAGTCCTTTTGGATGTCGCCGCGGTAGCGCTCGACGAGGCATCCGGCGACGATCAACTGGCGCGCTTTGCCGGTCTTTTTGAACTCCGCCATCTCGAGGATGGTGTCGACCGATTCCTGCTTTGCTGGATCGATGAAGCTGCAGGTGTTGACGACGATGACGTCCGCGCCGGAGGGATCCGCGGTCAGTTCATGACCACCGGCGACGAGTTGGCCCATCATGACCTCGGTATCGACGAGGTTTTTCGGACATCCGAGGCTGACGAATCCGATCTTCATTGTGAGCCGGATGGAGACGGATTACTGCACGTGTCGATGTTGATCAGGAAGGCGTCGGGTGTGAAGGTCAGTTGCGTTTGGAAGGCGTACGGCACGACCAGCATGTTGCGGCTGCCTGTCGATCCGGTGGCGTAGACGAAGCATCCGCGCGGATCGGCGAAGACGCCCAATCCGACATCGTTGCCGGGGCCGCCCCAGAACGTCGAGAATGTCAATGCTTGGGCACCCGGCTGCGTGAGATCGATTCTGGCGATGATCGCCTCCTCGAGGCCGCCGCTCACGGGCTGGACGGCATTGGCGGTCGTCGGGAACGGAACCGCATTGGGACCCGGCACGTACGATGCGGGGCTCGTGTAGCCAATCAGATTGATTCGGCCCTGAGGATCGATCGACATCCCGTTCAAGACGTCGTCGTCACTGCTGCCGAGGTACGTCGAATAGACGAGCCACTGGCTGGGTTTTTGCGTGAAGTCCCAAGCCGTGATGAACATGTCGTATCCGCCGGCGTTCCGCGGTTGCAGCGAATTGCCGACCATCGGGAAGTCCGTCGAGGCGGTGTATCCGGCGATGATGAGTTGTCCGTTGGGAGCGAATTGCATGGCATTTGGCTGATCCCAATCGCTGCCTCCGAAGTAGGTACACCAGACGATTCCGGCGACTCCGGACTGCGTCGGATCGATGGCCACCAGGAATCCGTCAGCCTGGCCGGCGTTGCTTTGGAACGGTACGTTGCCGCCGGTGATCGGCGCGCTGACAGGGAAGTCGGACGAATCGGTCCAGCCGGACAGATAGATGATGCCGTTGTTATCGACCGCGATGCCCGTGCCTTCGTCGGTCGACGAACCGCCGTAGGTGGTCGAATAGAGCAATCCGCTCGAACCGGCGGTGGGGTCAATCTGAGCCGCGAACGGATCGTATCCGCCGCGATTGCCGGCCAGAATCGCACCGGCGGAAGTGGGAAAATCGAGCGACAGCGTGTATCCGCCGACATACAGAATGCTGTTCTGATCGAAGGTCATGCAGGTGATCCAATCGGTGGCAGTGCCGCCGAGGAAGGTCGCATAAATGATCGCGCTCGCAGGCGTCTGCAACTGCGTCGGATCGATGCCGACGATGAAGCCGTCAGACAGGCCCTGAAACGTCGAGTTGAAGGGATTGACGGAAGGAAAGTCGACCGATCCAGTGGATCCGACGATGTAGACGAAGCCGTTGGGCGCGACGCCTATCGCGGTCGGTTCGTCATCCAACGTGCCGCCCATGGTCGAGGAGTAGGCGATGGTCAACTGTCCACTGCCGGCTCCGACGAACTGCGCGACCAGAATGTCGCGTCCGGCGGTTGCCTGGGTGCCGTTCAGTCCGCCGCCGTTGGTGATGATGTCCGACGAGTCGGTCGATCCGACGATCCAGACGGAATCCGAATTCAAGTCCGCCGCGAGGGCGACGAATTCGTCCTCTCCGCTGCCGCCATAGTAGGTCGAGTAGAGCACGACGGGATCGATGACGAGCGGACGGTCGGCATCATAATGGCCGAGATCGAAGCTGACCGAATGATCGGCGGAGGCCGTAAATTTCACATCGACTTCGGAGCGCGTGCCATTCGCGAGGGTCTGGTAGGCGATGGGTTTCGTGAGTTCCAGATGATCGGGGCTCGATCCGCTTTCGAGGTTCAGATTCCCTTGCCCATCGAGCTGCATCTTCGAGGCGCCTGCGAAGGCGAGCTGAATCTGCTTGGGATCCGCGTGAGGGGCAACGATGAAATCGTGTTCCATCTTGCCGCCTTTGCCATAGAAAACGAGGTCGACTCCCGGGTAGACGCTGTCGTACGCGACTTTCTGGAAGGTCGGGATGTTCGTGCGCCATTTGCTTTTATCGTTGCCGATGTAGCGGTCGACGCGCGCCTTGAGGCGATCGACTCCGTGGCGTGGTGCGGACTTGTTCGCGTTGCGGAACTCCATCTGAATGTTCGATCCGCCATGCATGCGCCACACTGCGGATTGACTGTCCAGAAGTACCGAATGTCCCATCGATTTCGCAAGGAAACGTCCGTCGGGGAGGGCTTCAAAAGCGATCGGCATTTGCGCCATCATCTGCTTGGCGGCGGCGGAGGAACGGGCCTTGTGATGAGCCTCCCGTGCGGGGTGTTTGCTGTGCCCAAACATCCACAGAGTAGCGGATCCGGCACACACAACAAGAGTGGCGGCAACGATCGGGAGGCGATGATTCATAGCGTAAAAGTCGAGTCGGAGACGGTACCTGAGTCTGTGGAGGGCGAGACCTGGCTCGCTTACCTGAGCTGAGTGCCAGCAACTAGGATACCGCGATTAGTGAGGCAAATCACCAGCGGGCTTGTTTTGGCTCAATTCACGGTACGTGGTGGCGACTTGGCCAGGGAAATCGCCGCCGACCCACTTGCGGACGTTGTCGGGCAGGGTGATCGTCGTTCCTTTCGGAGTTTTGCCTTCGAATTGAACGATTTGCTCGAGCTTCTTGCCGTTCTTGATCTCGGCTTTGACGGCGTTGCGGAGTTCCTCGAAGAACAGCTTCTGACCTCGGAGGATTTCGACGCCGCCGCGGGGTCCATGGCCGGGGAAAACGAACAGGATGTCAAGCTTCTGGGCCTGTGCGATCACGTTGGGCCAATTACCGATGTTGCCGTCGCCGATGTAGTTGTAGGGTCCATTGACGGCCGCATCGCCGGTGCACAGGATCTTTTCCTTGGGCAGATAGGCGAAGCCGTCGCCTCGCGTGTGGGCCCATCCGAAGAAGGAGAATTCAATGCGGCGGGTGTCGTCCTCGATGATGAACGGCGACTTCGTGAAGGTCTGCTTGGGAGGCTCGGGAGCCGACAGGTGCAGCTCTTTGACGTCCGGACGATCGGTCGCTTGCCAGATCTTCGGCTCGTAGCGCTTGAGTTCGTCGTCGACTCCCTGGTAGGCGAAGGTCACGGCGCCAATTTTCGTCCAGATGGGGTTGCCGTACATGTGGTCGCCGTGATGGTGAGTATCGAAAACATATTTGACGGGCTTCGACGAAACCTTCTTGATATCCGCGATGAGAGCTCGGGCGCCGGATGGGAAGTTCGCATCGATGACGACGAGTCCGTCCTTCATTTCGATCACGGTGTTGTTGCAGTGACCTTGGCTGAGGTCGCCTTCGCGGAACCAGACTCCTTTGACGACTTCGGTGAAGCTATTGGGCTGAGCATCGCCATTCGTCTTGAGCAAGGCGAGCATCAGCAGCAGGCCGAATGCGAATACGAGTCCGAAACGATTCAAGCGCATTACGATTTTTTGGGCCACAGGACGCCTTGATCCTTCTTGAGGACCGGGCCGAGACCGCGGTAGTGGAACTTCTGGACGCGTTGGCCGCGATAGGTTTCGGTGGTGAAGATGTTGCCTTTTGAATCGGTGGCGATCGAGTGAACGGCGTAGAACTGGCCCGGTTGGCGTCCGCCATCGCCGAAGGCAGTGAGTTCTTCGAGCGTGCTGCGAAGAAGGATGTGGACCTTCTCGTTCGCGCCATCGGCGAGGTAGATGTATTTCTGGTCTTTATCCTTCGAAAATGCGATATCCCAGGCTGAGCCGTCGCCGAGCGTGTTCTTCTCGATGAAGGTTTCCTTGATGAATTCGCCATCCGGTTTGAAGACTTGTATGCGATCGTTCACGCGATCGCACACATAGAGGATGCCGTCGTTCGAGAGTTCGGCGCAGTGAACGGGATTGCGGAATTGCTGCGCGGGCGGATCGTTGGGATTGTAGCGGCCGAGATTGGTGTCGTCGGGTTTGTGGCCGTAGGCTCCCCAGTGGCGCTTGTACTTGCCGGTGTCGGCGTCGAAGACGATCACGCGCTTGTTGCCGTAGCCGTCGGCGACGATCAGTTCATTCGTCTTCGGATCGACGGACATTTTCGCGGCGCCTTTGACGTTCTCGACGTCATTGCTGCCTTTGCTCTGGCCGGCGTGTCCGATTTGCATGAGGAACTTGCCGTCCTGAGTGAACTTCAAAATCATGTTGTCGTGATAGTAGCCGCCGGCCACGTAGCCGCCACCGGTCGCGCCGGGCTGCTGCGGCGGCGCGGCGGGATCCTTGCCGCGTCCATTGCCGCCGATCCACACGTTGCCCTTGTAGTCGACGAAGATTCCGTGGTTGGTGTCGGGCCATTCGTACCCTTCGCCGGGGCCGCCCCAGGCGGTGATGAGGTTGCCTTCCTGATCGAACTCGACCACCGGTGGAGCGGGCGTGCAGCAGTCGGCGGCGTTGTTCTTGAGGTACGTTTCCATGCGCTCGAGCGAGGCGGCGCGATGGACGATCCAGATGTGATCCTGGGCGTCGACGGCGAGTCCGATGACGTTGCCGAGGACCCAGTGATGGGGCAGCGGCTTGGGCCACATGGGGTCGACTTCGAAGCGCGGCGCCTGCACGGCGGATGCTTCGACGACGCGCGCGGGACGTTCGAGAATGAACGAACCGCCGACCAGGGCGGCGAACAATGCCGTGAATCCTATTGAGATTCGATGCGTACGTTTCATCGGAATTTAGACTACTATACACGATTGGCCTCTCGATTACGCATCTTTGCTGGATTTTGTTTGTGCGCGATTGTGTGCGCGCACGACATTCCGAGCGATGTCACTGTGCAACTGATCCTCAAGCCAGATTCCGGACGCCTGCATCTGTTGGCGCGTGTGCCGCTGCAGGCGATGCGCGACATACAGTTTCCCGAACAGGAACGTGGGTTCCTGGATTTTGATCGTTCTGAGGCGGTCTTTGCGGACGCGGCGCAGTTGTGGATTTCGAATGCGATCGATTTGTACGAAGGCGATCGGCTGCTCGCGAGGCCGCGCGTCATTGCGGCGCGGGCGTCGCTCGAGTCGGATCGCTCGTTTTCATCCTACGATTCGGCGATCGCGCATCTGCATGGGCCGAAGCTGGGCAATGATGTGCGAGTCGCGTGGAACCAGGTGCTGCTCGACGTGGAGTTCGAGTACGAGATCCGCTCGGCGGCGTCGGCGTTCTCGATCGATCCGAAACTCGCGCGGCTGGGCTTGCGCGTCGTGACGGTGCTGCGTTGGCTGCCGAGACCGGGCGTTGAGCGGGCGCTCGAATTCACGGGAAATCCGGGATTGGTGCGGCTCGATCCTTCATGGATGCAGGCGG
>DASXZC010000123.1:0-7227 GCA_036502165.1 Bryobacteraceae bacterium | reverse complement strand
CTGTGCTAACTCGATGGTCGCATCGAGCTTAATGATTGGGCTGGTCGGCCTGATGCTCGCTCTTGGCTTCGCGATATGTACCCTGGGAGTCCTCGGCTGGATTGGGAGGATCAGGAACGGGAGCCGACCTCCCGGAGGCGATGATGGCGATTCGAGGCATCCTCGCCGTAGAGTCGAGGATACGCGTAAGCAGCGTCGGATGCGAAAGTGAGATCGCCAATATCGTCGACCAGGAGATCTGTAGTGGGTTTGGCCCTAAGACTTTCTGCCCATGTGGAACGTCACTCTGAGCGATCATGCAGGTCTTTCTCACGGAGGGCGACCTCCTCGATCAACCCGTGGATGTAATTGTCAACGCCTGGAACAGAAACATTATCCCTTGGTGGTTACTCGTGCCCCAGGGCGTCTCAGCGTCGATCAAACGCCGCGCGGGAATTAAGCCATTTCGGGAGGTTGCGCGGCATGGAGCCATTCCGCTGGGCGGGGCGGTCTTCACTTCCGCAGGGCGGCTGGCTTTTCGGGGTATTATCCATGTCGCAGGAATCAACATGTTTTGGCGTTCCTCTGAATACTCGGTGCGCCAGTCCGTTCGCGACGCGATGAGCCTGGTCGCTGAGCTGAATTGCGCCTCCGTAGCGTTTCCGCTGATCGGAGCTGGTTCTGGTGGTGGTTCTGCTGAGCAGGTCCAAACCTTTATAGTCGACGAGCTCTCACATATCGCCTATAACGGGTCGGTCTATGTTGTTCGATTTCGTCGCGACTGATTTTAGCTCTCCTTTGGGACGCCTAGTCGCGGTCACTCGATGCGGGGCCGAGGACAGCCCTTCTTCTGATCCGTGTGGCGTTGAGAAGACCTTCAGCCGTACTTTTTACCGGGTTCCGGCAAGGGTGTCGGATCCTCCCACTTCGAGACTGGCAGCCGCCATGGGCGCTGAACTTCCCTCCGGAGCCTTCGGCAACGTTCCCTCCAGAGGGTGCCCTAAACGCGTGCTAGACTTGCATTAAGGAAAGTTAACGCTCTCCTGGCATCCAGATTGCTCGAGTTATCACCGTCCTGCTGTACGAGGATTCTCGAGCGGGAAGGAGATCGTTCGTTTGCCGAAAAAGCCCGGCAGCGCCGGCGAACCGCGCTGGTACAAGGACGCCGTCATCTATGAATTGCACGTCAAAGCATTTTTTGACGCCGATAACGACGGCATAGGTGACTTTCAAGGGCTCCTCCAAAAGCTCGACTATCTGCAGGAACTCGGCGTCACCTGCATCTGGCTCCTCCCGTTTTTCCCGTCTCCCCTGCGCGACGACGGTTACGACATCAGCGACTATCGCAGCGTCCATCCCAGCTATGGCACGATGGACGACTTTCAGAAATTCCTCGAGGCCGCACATGCGGTGGGCATGCAGGTCATGGTGGAGCTCGTCATCAATCACACCTCCGACCAGCATCCCTGGTTTCAGGCCGCCCGCGCCGCCCCCGCCGGATCGCCTGAGCGCGATTTCTATGTCTGGAGCGACAGCGACCAGAAATACAAAGAGGCGCGGATCATCTTCACCGACACCGAAAAATCCAATTGGACTTGGGATCCGGTCGCCAAGGCCTACTACTGGCATCGCTTCTTCTCACATCAGCCGGATTTGAACTTCGACAATCCGGCCGTGCTCGAAGAGGTGCTGAACATCATGCGATTCTGGCTGGACATGGGTGTCGACGGCCTGCGCCTCGACGCGATCCCGTATCTGGTCGAACGCGATGGAACCAGTTGCGAGAATCTGCCGGAGACGCACGTCGTCCTCAAAAAGATCCGCGCGGCCATGGAGGACGGCTATGAAAATCGCATGATCCTCGCGGAAGCCAATCAATGGCCCGCTGACGTGCGGCCGTATTTCGGGGATGGCGACGAATGCCACATGGCGTTCCACTTCCCGCTGATGCCGCGGATCTTTATGGCGCTGCGCCTGGAGGATCGTCTGCCGGTCGTCGAAATCATGGGCCAGACGCCCGACATTCCTCACACCTGCCAATGGGGTCTTTTCCTACGCAACCATGACGAACTGACGCTCGAAATGGTGAATGAGGAAGAGCGCGACTACATGTATCTCGCCTACAGCGCCGATCCGCGTATGCGAATCAACATCGGCATCCGCCGCCGCCTGGCGCCCCTGATGGACAACAATTCGCGGCGCATCGAGCTGTTGAACAGCCTGCTGTTTTCCTTCCCCGGCACGCCGATCCTCTACTACGGCGACGAAATCGGCATGGGCGACAACATCTATCTCGGCGACCGCAACGGCGTCCGCACGCCTATGCAATGGAGCGCCGACCGCAATGGTGGATTCTCGCGGGTCACGCCGGCGAGGCTCTTCAGTCCGGTCATCATGGACGCGGTATACGGTTATGAGGCCGTGAACGTCGAGGCACAGCAGGGCGAAGCATCTTCGTTGTTGAACTGGATGCGGAACATGATCGCGTTGCGCAAACTGTTCCGTGTCTTCGGCCGCGGCTCACTCGAATTTCTGCATCCCGCGAACCGCAAGATCCTCGCTTATTTGCGGTGCCAAGAAGACGGTGACGGTGACCGGGAAGTGATCCTGTGCGTCGCCAACCTGTCGCGCTTCGCGCAGCCGGTCGCACTGAATCTCGAGAAATTTCAGGGAATGCGTCCCGTCGAAATGCTCGGGTATGTCGAGTTCCCCGTCATCGGCGCCGAACTCTATTCGCTGACCCTCGGACCTTATGGATTCCTTTGGTTTGAGCTGCAGCCATCCACCTCGCAGCCCGAAACGATTCCCGAGGAGTCCGACTTGGAGGAAGCCGCCACCTTGAACATGGACGGCGGATGGCCGGTGATCTTTGAAGGTCCGCACCTGGGTGCGGTCGAACGCGAACTGGCCATGTACCTTCCCCGGCAACGTTGGTTCGCCGCGAAGTTCCGCCGCGTCTCGGGCACGGTGATCCTCGATTGGGCGGAACTCCCCGCATCGCACTCCGCGTTGGCGATCGTCGAAGTGCGTTATCAGGACTTCCCCGGAACCGACGTGTACGCCGTCCCGTTAGCCGCCAGTTATGGAGCCGCGGCAGGCGCCATACGGTCTGCCGAGCCATGGTCGATTCTCTGCTCTGTCATATCGTCTGGAAGGATCGGATCGCTGCACGACGCCACTCTCGATGCGGCGTCGTGCGAGGAGTGGCTCCGCTGCGTCGGCGAACAATTGTCGATTCCCTCGCGCCACGGCATGATTCGCGGCCTACGCAGCAAGGATTTCGAAGCATTGCGCGGACCCTCTGGCATTGATTTCGCTTCCCACCGGCTTATCGCTCCGGAACAGAACAACTCTTCGATTCTCTATGGTGACCGTCTCGTCGAGAAGATGTTTCGCAGGCTCGATCCGGGACCGAATCCAGATTGCGAGGTGAGCCGATTCCTCTCGGAGAAGGCCGAATTCACACGCGTGCCGCCCTTCGCCGGTTCGATCGAATACGTGCGGGAAGGCGCGCAGCCGGCGACGCTCGCGATGCTGCAGGGCCTGGTTCCCAATGAAGGCGACGGCTGGAAATGGTTTCAAGAGGAACTCAGCAGGTACTTCGAGCAGCATGCTCCGGTTCCCTTTCCTGCGAATCCAGAACCGGTCGATGCCTCGATTGTCGATGCCTCGGAGAATCCGCCGAGCGCGCTCGCCCGCGAGCATCTCGGAATCGACATCGATTCGGCCGCACTGTTGGGACGCCGCACTGCCGAGATGCATCTCGCCCTCGCGTCCGCGACACATCAGGATCCCGACTTCACGCCGGAGCCGATGAGCCCCCGCGATTTTGAGGACTTGGCCGTCTCGTTCCGCCTCAATGCCCTCAAGGTCCTCGAGCGTTTGAAGGAAAGCCTCGCGTCGCTCCCCGACGATTTCCTCGAACAGGGCGGACTCCTCTTGAGCCGGCGCCGCGAACTGCTTGGCGCGTTCCGGCGTTTGGGATCGTTGAAATCCGACGGGCTCAAGACGCGGATCCACGGCGACTACCGGCTCGCGCAGGTCCTGCTCGTGAAGCAGGATTTCGTCATCCTCGATTTTGAAGGCCAACCGTCCCTTTCGCTCGCCGAGCGGCGTAAGAAAGCATCACCGCTGGTCGACACGGCGGGGATGCTGCGATCGCTCAGTTATGCGGCCCATGCGGGAATGTCCGCCTATCAGGCGCGGCGTCCCGATCATTCCGATCGGCTGGCACAGTGGACTCGTTTGTGGGAATCCGCAACGACTGCCGAGTTCCTGCGCGCCTATCGCGCGACCGTCGGCGAGGCGGCCTTGTATCCGAAGGATTCGGCGGCGTTCCGTGAATTGCTCGACGCGTTGCTGCTCAACAAAGCTCTCGATGAGTTGCAGTACGAATTGGATCATCGCCCGGACTGGGTGAAAATCCCCGCGCTCGGGATTTTGTCGTTGCTGAGATAAGGGAAAGGAGAGGCAAGCGATGGCGGTGCTCGAGAACATCGTGCCGGAAGCAAGGGAAGCCGTAGTCCGCATCGGCGGAGCTGACCTCATCGTCGCCATTCCTTCCTGCCACACCACCGAGCAGTTGGCTGCCGCGTTGCCCGAATTGTGCCCGGTGCTTGAGGCCCTGCTTCCGGATCGACCGAGCGTGTTGCTGCATCCCGACACCGCTGCCGCTCCAGCCCAGAACGGCTCGCGTGTACAACTGCTTCCTTATCCTCTGCCGCCGGTCGAGCGCGTCCGTGAGCAGACCCTCGATCAAGGGCTGCGGTCGCTGATGCAGTTGGGGAAGACGATGGGTGCGCGAGCCTTCGTCATGCTCGGCTCCGAAACCGCCCCGTCGACTGGCGACGACCTGCGGACGCTTGCGGAGCCCGTGCTGAATCTCGGGTACGACCTCGCAGTTCCCCTCTACCGCGGCCGCAGGTTCGGAGGTTTGATCAACAGCAGCATCGTCTATCCGCTGGTTCGCGCGCTCTACGGAGTTCGTCTCAACTATCCAATGGCCGTAGACCTCGCGTTCTCGAGCCGCCTCGCTGATCGGGAAGTGAACGCGCCTCTCACGCGCGACGCGCATACCGGGTGGCTTGCCACCAAAGCGGTCTGTGCGGGCCTGCAGGTGTGCGAAGTCCACAGGGACCATCCGCCTGCCGCGGCGGGACATGAAGCTCCTGACTTGAGCGCGGTACTGGCGCAGGTGCTGAACCGGCTGTTCCTCGAAATCGAGCGCACTGCCGGATTCTGGCAACGCGTCCGCGGGTCTGAGCCCATCACGATTTTTGGAGATCCGGGAGTGCCGGGCTACGAGGCATCGAGCGTCGACGTCCACAACATGGTTGAAACGTTCCAGCGCGGCTGCCGCGATCTGCTGGAGATCTGGTCACCGGTCCTGTCGCCCGGAACATTGGTGGAACTGCGGAAGATCGCGAGGCTTCCCTCCGAAACGTTCCGCCTCGCCGACGAATTGTGGGTCCATATCCTTTACGATTTCATCCTCGGGCATCGTCAGCGCGTGATCAGCCGGGAACATTTGCTGCGTGCCTTGACGCCGCTTTATCTCGGTTGGGTGGCTTCGTATGCACTCGAGGTGCAATCGCTGCCGCCGGAAGCAGTCGAAGCACGGCTCGAGAAGCTGTGCCTGAGTTTCGAAAAGCTCAAGCCCTATTTGCTGTCCCGTTGGAGATGGCCGGATCGTTTCAATCCCTAGTGCGCGAGGAAGAGAGGAGTCTGTTATGTTCGATCAAGTCAAGCAGGCCTTAGACGAATCGACCACCAGGGTCGTCACGGGCCTCGCCCATCTGCTGCCAGGATTGCTGGCCCTCATTCTGGCCGTCGTGATTTCATTCGCGTTCGCGACTCTGTTCGCCTTCCTCATTCGCCGTTCCCTGCGAGGCGTCGATTTCGACGGCCGGCTCGCCAGTTGGGGATGGTCCGGATTGGCGGACATTTCGCCGGCCCAAAGCCCCATGCTGCTGATCGTCCGCTGCGTGTATTGGGGCATCATTCTGATCGGCGCTCTGATCGGCGTCGCCGCCTTCGATGCCACTGTTACGCAGCAGATGGTGATGCGACTGTTCGAATATCTTCCGAATCTGCTGGTCGCGGTTTTGCTCATCTTATGTGGCAACATCATTTCCAGATTTCTGGCGCGCGGTGTATTGATCGGAGCCGTCAATCTCAATCTTCCTCACGGCCGCCTGCTCAGCCTCGGAGTGAAGTGGCTGGTGATCGTCCTCACCACCGCGATGGCCCTTGAAAACCTGGGGATCGGAGGGCGGATCGTCGAGCTCGCCTTCGCCATCCTGTTTGGTGGAATCGTTCTCGCGCTGGCTTTGGCGGTCGGATTGGGATCGAAGGATCTGGTGAGCCGTTCGCTGGAAAATCAGGTGAGTCCGCGCGATGAAGTATCCGATGGCCAGTTCCATCATCTGTGAGCGCGGCTACGCCTTCGCCAGCGTATTGATGTCCTGAATTTCGAGGATCTGCTTTGGGTAGCCTTTGAGTACCGTGTTGATCATCGCGAGTCCTACGTCGCTCATCGTGCTGGCCTGATTGGGCAGCACGAGATGCAGCAACGGATACAATATCGCTGCGATTTTGTAGATCGTCTTGATGTTGCGCTGCCCTTCCATCGGCTTCATAAAGCCCGGGCGAAAGTTGTAGACGCCCTTGAATGGAAGCTTCATGAGGGCGTTCTCGGTCTTGCCTTTCACGCGCGCCCACATGACCTTGCCTTGTTCACTGCTGTCGGTGCGGGCACCCGTCACGAAATCGAATGTCATTCGCGGATTGAGGTGAGCGACCGTGCGGGCGAAATGCATCGTGACGTCATAGGTGATGCGCACGTAGTCGGCTTCGCTGATTCCCACTGAACTGACTCCGGCGCAATAGAAGCACGCATCATAGCCGGTCAACTGTTGGGTGAATGCATCAAGCTCGAGAAAATTGGGGATGATGCATTCCTCGAGCTTCGGATGCTTCAGCGGATACGGCTTGCGATTGACGATCAACACGCGCTCGACGGACGGATGCTTTAGGCACTCGAGCATGACTCCTTCGCCAACCATCCCTGTGGCTCCGGTGATCATCGCGCTGAATTTTTGAGTGGAATTGCCCATTCGTCCCCTTAGTAGAACGTCCCGTGGTGCTGGCCAATGTGTCGATTGACCCGGATGACCGAACCCTTATAGTCACGATACTCAATCGAGAAACAGTCGGCAGTCTTCTCCGGCATTGGATGCAGGATAGCCT
>DASXZC010000122.1:0-13160 GCA_036502165.1 Bryobacteraceae bacterium | reverse complement strand
TAACGTGACTTACGTTAGATGCTGGCATGGTATAGCGTTTCGGGGGTGGAAGTCAACGTTGAAGCGCGCGCCCGTTGCCGCTTTCGAAGCACGTCCGCAGTTCCGCGCGGACCTTCGCATCCAGTTCCGAGAAGGGAAACTCAACCGTTTCTTGAGGAAACAGCTCACGAACGGTCAGCGTTTGATCCGGCAAAGTGCTGCTCACGAGAACCACCGACGCGTGCCCTGACAGCACGGTCGCGCCGTTCCCCATCGACTCCTTGCCTTCGATCCTGTATTTGACAGGAGCGTGCCCATCGCTCGAGGCAACCATCCCGCGCCCGGTCTGAGGCTGCGGCGACCACGTCAACTGCATCTCGCCCTTCCGCGACGATGTGTCGCAGGCAACGTTCAACCGATAGACCGGCAAATCCGTCGAGCCGGAATTTCTAGGCGCTACTTCACGCACGATGCTCGCGGACACCGCACCGTTTTCACGGTTCACGAACCATTCGTTCGCTCCGGCGGCCTGTTCCCTGGTCGACGCGATCCACGCCAGTTGTGCCGGCTTGTCGGGCACACCATGGCCCGCCGCGCCCATCGCGCCGTTCGTGAGTTTGCTCAGCAACATTCTCGCGAGCGCCGGGTCACGCTTTGACGCATTGTAATGCTCGAGCGACAAGCCACCATTGTTGGCCGTATCGGTGTGGCACACGGCGCAGTATTTCTTCACCAGCGCGTTCTGCTCCGGCGCCGGCATCGCCGCCCAGGCCGGTGCGGCAAACGCCGCGAGGCCGATTGTTAGCCAAATACGCATGCGCGTCAAAACCTCCTGAGCCGCACTCACAAGTCTAGCCGAGCCAGCGAGCCTCATAGGAAATGATCTACGCTATCATGACGGCTGGACCACACCATGATTGGCGAAATACTCGATGGGAAGTATCGGATCGACAATCAGCTCGGGGCCGGCGGCATGGGGAACGTCTACCTGGCGACCCATCTCGGAACGACGAGGGTCGTTGCCGTCAAGGTGATCGCTCCCAAATGGGCCGCTGATCCGCACTTTCTCGGACGTTTCCAAAGAGAAGCCCAAGCCTGCGGACGTCTGCGGCACCCTAACATCGTCAACGTCACGGACTTCGGAATCGCCAAGGCGGGCAATGCCGATTTGCCATATCTGGTGATGGAACTCCTCGATGGGGACACGCTGGCGGCTTTTCAGAAAACCAATCCCCGGCCCGCGCTGACGCTGGTAGCGGACCTACTCGACCAGATCGGCCTCGCGCTCGAGGAGGCCCACCGCCACGGAATCGTCCATCGCGATTTGAAGCCTGACAACATCTGGGTCGAACCCGACGGGCGCGGCGGCTATTCCGTGAAGGTCCTCGACTTCGGCGTCGCCAAGGTCACCTGGATGGCCGCCCTGCCTCCGCCGATGCACTTGGACGGGAGGATCAGATCGGGATCCACGATCTCCAGTGACCAGATTGAAACCGGCGTGATCGAGGCGCCGGCAACGGTGGAGGTCCGCAAGCAGGAGGCGGAAACGGTTGCCTTGGCAGCATCCGCATCGTCCGGCTCAGCCTTCGGATCGTCCTGGAGCGACGCCGGCGGCCAAACCATGCCCGGCAGCCTCGTTGGAACCCCCGCCTACATGTCTCCGGAGCAGGCCTTGGGACAGGAAACCGATTTCCGATCGGACATTTATAGCCTCGCGCTGGTCGCCTATTCCCTGGTTTGCGGCCAATTGCCTTTCACAGGAAAAGGCATCGAGAGTTTGCAACAGCAGCAGGCCGGAAATCCTCCAGCGCCCTCGAGCGTATGCAAGACGCCGCCCGACGTATCGGACGCCATTCTTGTCGGAATGGCCCGCAATCCAGCGGATCGCCCGGCCTCCGCCGTCGCCTTCACACGCCGTTTTCACAATGCTGTCGACGCCGAGTTCCTCGCCCTGCGACGCTCACGGGCATTCCTGATGCAACACATCGGGACGTTCATCATGTTGGTGCTGCCCATCTACTCGATCGTCGTCGCGCTCACCGCGATCCTGAGCGCAGTCGGCGGAAAACTATTGTCCTCACCGGCGATGCGGATGGCGTTCGTGCCGCTCGCGGCCGCGGTTCTATTCGTCTTTTCAGACAACATGCTCCGCGCGGCGACGGCACTCGTGGCGCTCGACGAGCAGGTTCGCATCCGTAGATTCATGTCGTTCCGCGTATTTTGGAAACTCCTGAAGTCGATCCCGGTTCTACTCACAACGCAGGTCCGCGCGCTGTTCTTCTATGGCCCGGGTTGGATCGTAGGCGATTGCCTGTGGCCCGTCGTCTGCATGGTCGAGAAGCTGTCCGGCGAAGCAGCACTGCACCGATCGCGGGAACTGATGACGGGCTTGCGGTCGGCAGGGCGCGCGCTGGCGATCCGTCACTTGGCGCTCGCCGTATTCGCCGTTTCGGACCTCATACAATCCTTCGCGTCGGCGTGGCGAACCGGTGTACTTCATCAACCCGATGTCGTCGTGAAGTCCACATGGTTCCCCGTGTTCGCCGTATTCGCGGCAGCCCCGCTCTTCTTATATGACCGCACGGCCGCGCGCGAGACGGGTCCCTTGTTGCGCCTCGATCGCACGCCTGAGGTGCCGATTACATCGCGTCGACTCTCAGTGAGTTCGATTGTCTGGTTGACGGCCGGCCTGATTTATTTGCTCTATCAACCCCTCGAACTGTGGATCTTCGGGCGATGATTACCGGAACGTAATCGACGGATCCACCTTGGCCGCACGCCACGCGGGCATCCAGCACGCAATTCCCGCGACGCTTACAAGTAGAACGATCACACTGAAATAAGTGATGGGATCAAACCGCGAGATTCCGTACAACATCGAAACCATGGCCTGGCTCGCCGCTAACGCTCCGCCGAGTCCGATCACGGCGCCGATCCCCGTCAGCGTTAGTCCTTGCCGAAGAATCAGGACTACGATGTCACGCCGCGATGCGCCGAGCGCGGATCGCACTCCGATCTCCCGTATACGCTCCGTAACTCCGCCCGAGAGGATCCCGTAGATGCCGATCGCTGCGAGCACCAACGCCACGATGCTGAACGCCTCGAACAGAATCAGTGCGAATTTCCGCTCCGCCTGAGAGGCGGCGAGTAAGGTGTCCATGGTGGCCACGCGCACGATCGGCTGATCCTTATCGACGGACCAAACGGCAGCCATGATCTCCGGCGCGAGTGCCGCCGCGTCACCACGTGCGCGGATCACCAGCGACTGCGCGGTGTCGATCCATGCCCATTGTTCGGTAGTCGTGTAAAAAGCCTCGGGAGCGCTCACCGCAAGCGATGTCTGTTTCACATCCCCGGCGACCCCGACGATCGTGCTCCAAGGACGGTCCGCATGCCCGGCGTCCAAGCCCACTCGAACCCGCTGTCCGATTGGATCCTGATTGGGAAACTTGCGCCTCGCCAGTGATTCACTGATCACCACGGCGGTCGGCGCGCCCGCGCGATCACGCTCATCGAGCAGCCGCCCAGCTCGCAACGGAATGCCCATCGCCTCGAAGTAGCCTGGACTCACCGCATACTGCAGCATCCCTTCCGCGGTCTCGTCCGGGTTCGACTCAAACTGCATCCCGTACACGGCGAAATCGCCACTCAACGGCAGTTGGTTCGTGAACGCCGCGGCGCTGACACCGGGAACTCGGCGCACTTCCTCGAGCGCCTGCGTCAGGAATCTAGCGCGGACCGCATCGGTATTCAATCGGCGGCCAGATCCCTGCACTTGCATCGTCAACAAGTGCGCACCATCGAATCCCGGATCGATCGCAAACAGATGCCCGAGGCTGCGCAGCAGCAGTCCCGCACCGGCCAGTAGAACGACAGCAAGCGCGACCTCCGATACAACCAACGCGCGTCGCGTAGTCTGTTGGCCATGAGCAGTCGTTCTCGATCCTTGTCCCAATCCACTACGCGGATCGCTCCGTGACGCAGCTAGCGCGGGCGCCAACCCGACCACAACGCCAACCAGCGTAGTGATCGCGAGTCCGAAGGCCAAGACTGCGCCGTCGACGCTGATCGCTCCAACCCTGGGCAACCCCGCAGGACTCAGCGCGACCAACTCCCGCACGCCCACTTCCGCGATGATCAATCCCAGAACACCGCCGATTAAGGCAAGCAGCAGGCTCTCCGCCAACAATTGCCCGATCAGGCGCATTCGTCCCGCGCCCAGCGCAATGCGCATTGCGAATTCACTACGCCGCCGCGCGCTTCGCCCCAGCAGGAGATTCGTGATGTTCACGCACACGATCAGCAGCACCAGCATCACAGCGCCGAGAACGGCCAGCAGCGCCGGCCTCACACTGCGGGTTAGCTCGTCCTGCAGCCGAGTCGCGACAACGCCATCGGGAACTCCGCCACAGCACTCATATCCTTTCGCGTGCATCTGAATAAAAGGATGCAGGATCGCATTCAACTCATCAACGCCCTGCGCCGCGCTCCGGTCCGCGCGCAACCGCGCCACCATGCGCAAGTGATGGCCCCATTCCTTGCCATCAATGGGAAGTGCGGCATTGTATTGCAGTGGCGCCCACAGTTCCGCCCCTTCCGCCGTGACATTCTCAAAAGACGCGGGCATCACTCCGATGACGGTGAAGAGGGAATCGTCGAGCGTAATCTGTTTGCCCAGAATCGTGACATCTGAGCCGAATCGCCGCCGCCATAGCCGGTCGCTGAGGATCACGACGTTGGGTCCGGGAAATCGGTCATCCGCCGCCTCGAAGTCCCGCCCCACCGCGGGCCAAACACCGAGCGTCCGAAAATACCCCGCACTTACGCGCTGACCCTCGAATCGTTCCGGCTGATCGTTCCCGATCATCGCCGGCTGCCACGGCTTCATGACCGCCATCGCCTCGAAGTTGCGGCTTCCCTCCGCAAGCGCATGGAAAGTCGCAAACGTCGGCCGCCGCGGCGACCCATTGTTCCGCGTCTCCTGGATCATGAGGAGCCGGTCCGCATGCGCATACGGCAGCGGCTCGAACAGAATCGGATTCACCGCACTGAAGATCGCCGTACTTGCGCCGATGCCGAGCGCCAGCGTCAAAATACTGACGATCGCAAAGCCCGGATCGTGAATCAATTGCCGCGCGCCGAACTTCAGATCAGCAGCGAGCGTTCCAAACAGACGTTCCCAACCGTAGGACCGCACCTGTTCGCGAACCACCGTCGGATTGCCAAACTGCAGCCGTGCGGCCCGGCGCGCCTCATCCGGAGAAAGTCCGTGTTCCTCGAGCGCGGCCGTGGCACGCTCCAGGTAATCCCGTACTTCGTCAGCAACATCCTCATCGGCGGCGTCCCTGTGCATGAGCGCGCGAAGGCCGCATGTGAGCTGGCGCCAGAAAGACATGTCTGACGATAACGCAGCTTCCTCTTGAGTGTCAAGATGTGAACGTCAACCCGAAAGCAGCTTATGCCCGATTTCGCGGTACTGTTTCTTTATGAAAAAAGAGGCATACGGGCGAATCGTCTTCGGAGCATCGGCGGTACTGTTAGGCGTCATCGCACTGATGTGGTACGACGCTGACACCTGGCAAACCATGGCCCGCATCTGGAAGCTGCCCTTAGGAATGGCCATCGGCGGATGCCTCATGGCCGCTCAAATCGCCGGCGGACTCGGGATCCAGCATCCGAAAACGGCGCATCTCGCCTCGACCGTTCTCGCCATCGTCTACCTGCTCTTTTCCTTCGCCTGCGTCCCCGGCATCGTTCACTCACCGGGCGTCTACGCCGCCTATGGCAGCTTCTTCGAACAATTTGCCGCTCTCAGTGGAGCGATTGCCTTGTACGCTGCGACCGAGACCAATGCCTCACGCGCAAAAACGTTCGGCCGAGCGGCGCGCCTTGGAATGGGTGCCAGCGCCACCTCTTTCACACTCAGCCAGATCATCTATTTCGGTGTCACCGCGGATCTCGTTCCCAAGTGGATCCCTCCCAATCACTCCTTCTGGACGACGCTCACGACCATCGCCTTCGGACTCGCCGCGATTTCGCTTCTCATCAATCGCAAAACCCGGCTCGCGGCCCAGTTGTTGACGCTGATGCTCGCCATGTTCGGAATATTAGTCTGGATCCCGCGCCTGATCGCCCATCCGGAAGCCCATTTCAACTGGTCCGAATGCGCCCTGACTTTCCTCATTACCGGAGCCGTTTGGGTAGTGAGCGATCTACCGTCAGAAATTCGTTGAGGGCTCTCGCACCCGTTCTGCGCCTTCTTGTTCGTTCGCGGCAAACCCGAACAGAAGGTAATCGACGAAATGCCTGCCATCTTACTCTTGCTGATTCCGATCCTCGGTGAGGAGGGAACCGTCGCACTTTTCCTCAGCCTGTGCCGGTTCGCGACCATCGCCATGCCGTACTTTGCGGCTCTAACCGACAACGTAGGACCCGCGGCCCCTGTTGAACGAGCCGCCGTTAGCGCCGGAGTCATCGGCATGGAACGCTACTCCTTCTCAGGCGCCCGATCCGCGACCGGATCTCTCATCAATGAAGCCTATGAGCGGGCGTTCCAATATTGGCATCCTCATGTCGGCGGTTATCAGCTCACGACCCAACAACTTCGCGCGGCCCTGAAAGTCGTCAAGGATTGCAAGGGCAGTGAAACGCGAGTCGAACAACTGGTACGTCAGGCCGCCAGGACCCAGCGTCCCGCGGAGTTCAGTGCTCCCATGCCGAGCCTAGTGAATCTGGTCCGCGCCTCGGAATGCCCGATATTGTCAAACGGGAACGTAGCCAGTTTTCTGCAACGGAATTCGATCGTTCTTCGCCACTCCGAACGCGGACAGGGAATTCAGGTCTTCTGGCGGATCAGCCTTCATCACGAACACCCGCTAGGCGAGCTCGCGAGTATCCAGGAACGGGATCCTCAAATTCTGATTCAACGCATCTCGCGATTAATGACGGCCGGGCAAGTCGTCGTCCAATAAAGATACAATCCGAGGAGCCATGCACACACCTGCCCGCTCCTCGATCACCCTGACACTCGCCGGCCTGATCGTCTTGTGGGTGCCACAAACAGCCGTGGCGCAATCGAAAACGGCTGGCGAAACCTTTAAGAACGTCACTCAGCTCAAAGACATTCCAGCTGAGCAGCTCATGCCGTCGATGCAGCTCATCTCGATCGACCTCGGCGTCGAATGCTCATTCTGCCACGTGCAAGGCAAGATGGACTCGGATGACAAGGGCCCCAAGAAAACGGCTCGCGCGATGATGGCGATGACTGCGGAAATCAACAAGACTCACTTCGGCGGCCGCCAGCAGATGACCTGTTATTCCTGCCACCGCGGAGCTCCGCATCCCATGAATACGCCCGCCGTGCTCGAGTCGGACATGGCCCCGACGCCGCACGTTCCACCGGTTGCCGCCGCTTCCGAGGCGCCCGCCCCCACGGTCGATCAGATCCTCGCCAAGTATGTTGCAGCCCTGGGCGGCGCCGACGCGATCCACAGAGTGTCGAGCCGCATCATGAAAGGTAGCATCGCCGCGATGGGCAGCGACACCCCGATCGAAATCCTGACGAAGGCTCCCAACAAACGCATCACGATCACCCACGGAGCGAAGGGCGACAGCTTCACCGCCTACGATGGCGAAGCCGGTTGGATGGGAAGCACCGGCCGCCCCGCGCGCGAAATGTCCTCCGCCGAATCGGGTGCGTTCGCGCTCGACGCCGAGTTCTATCTTGCGCTTCGGATCAAGGAACTCTTCCCGCAACTGCGCCGCGGCCGCCCGGAAACGATCGGCGGCGCGCTGTGTGAAACCTTGATCGGCTCAGGTCCCGGACACCCGCCCGTGCGTCTCTATTTCGACCAGTCCACTGGACTCCTGACCCGCATGGTGCGATACGCCGAAACGCCAGTCGGCCGCAATCCAACGCAAATCGACTACTCCGACTACCGCGCCGTCGACGGCGTGAAAACCCCCTACCGCTGGACTCTCTCTCGCCCCAACGGACGCTTCACGATTCAAATCACGGACGTCACGAACAACGCGTCAATCGACGATGGACGCTTCGCCAAAACCGTAGCTCATTAGTGCACTTCAAAGAAGGAAAGGTGATCCCAATCCTTGCCTTCAGTAGCAATCAGATTGCCGCTTCCACCAAATACGACTGGATAACTGTTCTCGGCGCCACCCGGCAGACTGAGAGGCACCCACTTCTTCGCCTGCTTGTCCAACGAGTACAACGCATCTTTTCTGGAATTCGTGAGGACTGCGGACACAATGGTTGCACCGGAATCGGTCAGTGCTAGGCCATGAACCCTAAATCCCTCCGGTATTCCCGGATATTGAGTCAAAATACCGGCGCTCGATATCTCGAAATAGCGGCCGGATTTGGTTGCGTACCAGCCGACCCTTCCGCTCGCGGTCGCAAACCGGCCCGACAGCACATCGAGCTGCAGAGCATTGGGATCAATATCCGGGAAGCCATTCTTAGGCACGAAAGAAGCAATCAGTTTTCCCTCGCGGTCAAATTGTCTGATCAAAGGGTGACCCTGATTAATTGCTCTCGCATTAGGATTCGCATTAATCATTTCAATACCTAGCGACCATACCGTGCCGTCAGGCGCGAACTGAGCCGCATAAGGGCAGAACGGCGCAACCTGAGCAGTGGTCATCGAACTGCGATCCTTTGAGATGAGCGCGATAAATCCGCCGAGTTTGCCGCTGGAGTCGTCAGCCAGCCCGGCAGCTACAATCCGGCCATCGGATCCCTGCGCCAACGCGTTCACGCGCACAGACGACGCATCAGGGATCGTGAGCGCCAACGATGGATCCTCGCCCCCTTGCACATTAATGAAGTGGAGAATGGGTGTCCTGGTCGAATTGTTAGTCGTCAATGTCAGCGCTCCGCCATTCCAATGCGGAACCGCGACGCCGCCAACGTTGAAACCCATCGGGACTTGATTCCGGAATTCTACTGATTGTGCGCCGAGCTGCTGTGAAATACCCAACACTGCGCAGATGATTAGCATTCGATGAAACATCGGCTTCCCCCCTCGACAACAAATGAGACGAACAAGCCTCGAAGAACGTTGAGTCGACCCGCGACCTCGCCGGCGGCTTGATATCATACGGGCTGATGCCGACCGAAATCGCCCCCATCGGACCGCTCGTCTCCGTCGTGACTCCAGTTCTGAACATGGCCCACACGCTGCGGCGGGCATTCGAATCTTTGAAGAAGCAGACCGGCCGCTGGCAGCACGTCATCGTGGACGACGGCAGCACCGACGAAACGCCGCGCGTAATTGCCGCAATCGCCCGCGATCCGAGGGTCGTGCACACGCGCAGCACCAAGCGTGGAATCGGTGCCGCGCTCAATACTGCAATCGATCTCGCGACGGGCGACTTTGTTGCCTTCCTCGACGCGGACGACGAATACATGCCCCACCACCTCAGCTATCACGTGGCCGCGATGACGGAACACCCTGATGTGGACATCTTCTGGGGCGGCCTCGAAGTCATCGCCGACACGCACGACGACATGTACGTTCCCAACATGGATGCCGGTTATGGATTCATCTCGATTCACGAATGCGTCACGCAGGGTACGATGTTCATCCGCCGCCGCGTGTTCGAGAAGGTCCGCTTTGCGGAAGACAAGGCCTATTGTCACGACTACGATTTCGTGCAACGCGCCGAAGGAAAGTTTAACGTGAGACAGTTGCACGAACCGACTTACCGGTACTACCGGAACACCTCCGCGAGCGTCGTCGATCGTTTGAAAACGAATTGGCCCGCCCAGCGTCCGCAGGCACAATAAATGACCATTCGACGCCGGCACTTCCTTCAGACCGCCGCTATTGCTGCCCTGGGCCAGGTTCACGCCGAGCCTCCGCCACGCATGCAGTTGGGGATCATCCTCGGATTGTCGACGAACCCCGACGCCGACATGAAGCGCGTCCACGACCTCGGATTCCCCACCTGCCAACTTGGCGTCAAAGGCGAGCGCAGCGCAGGCGGGGACGCTCTCGCCACGCAGCTCCGCCAAGCCATGGAGCGATACAAAGTGGAAGTCACCGCGGCAGTTTCAGGCGGCCCCGGGCGCGAAATTTACGACTTCACGCAAGGCCCCCTCACGATCGGCCTGGTTCCCCGCGATGTCCGGGCCGCGCGCATCGCCCACATGAAAGAGGTGTCGGATTTCGCGAAGAAAGCCGGCATTAGAGCTGTCCAAAGTCACTGCGGATTCATTCCCGAGAATCCCAACAATTCGCTCTACAAGGAAACCGTCGACGCCATCCGCGAGGTGGCGCGGTACTGCAAATCGAACGGCCAGAATTTCCGCTGCGAGACGGGGCAGGAGACTCCTATCACACTCCTACGCGCGATCCGCGACGTCGGACTCGACAACGTCGGCGTGAACTTCGACGCCGCGAACCTGATTCTCTACGGCAAAGCCAACCCCGTCGACGCGGTCGACATCCTCGGACCCTATATCCAAGGCGTGCACGCCAAGGACGGCTTATATCCCACCGATCCGGAGAAGCTCGGCGAAGAGGTGCCCATCGGTCAGGGCAAGGTCAATTTTCCTGTGTTCATAGAAAAACTGAAGAAGATCGGATACAAAAATCCGCTCACGATCGAGCGGGAAATTCGAGGGGACAAGCAGACCGCGGATATCCTCGCGTCGAAGGCCTACCTCGAACGGCTGATCAAGGGATAGGAACTTGGTATACTCGCCTTGCCGATGCCCGACTCCATCCTCCTCGGCTATTGCCGCTGCTGTACCGGGAAGGTCAGCCGTGAAGCGGCGATCTGCCCACATTGTGGACAACCAGCTCCGTATCAGTTCGGCGATGACGGCCTTGCCGCCGCCAGGGCGGAACTGAAGCAGGGAAACAAGATTAACGCAATCAAGCTGGTGCGCGAAAAGAACGGCATAGGGCTTGCCGAGGCGAAAGCGCTCGTCGAGAGCTGGGAATAAGCCGCTAACCCGAGACATTCTTCCGGGTTTTTCATCGACTCAGGTAATTTCTGTACAGGATTTGTCGGCGTGCGACCGATGAGCCATTCCAGGTGTATCCCATTCGCACAATTCAAATCCTCATCCTTTTGGCGTGCGGCGCCGGTACTCTAGCCTGGGCACAGGTATCCGGCGGCGTCTTCCGCGGAGAAGTCCGGGACGCTACCGGTGCGCTCGTACCGAAAGCCGAGATCCGGATTGTTTCGAAAGAATCCGGCCGACAGACTTTATCTATCTCAAACGGCGAAGGACTGTTCGTCAGCACCGACGCCGTGCCGGGCGTCTATGAGCTCACCGCCAGCCGCGATGGATTCCGCTCAGAGACCCTCGGCCCGGTCACCCTCCCTGTGAATCAGACCGTGCGCGTCGATTTCCGGCTCGAAGTCGGCAGCGTGACGGACTCGGTACTGGTTGAGGCCAGCGCGACCCAGATGCTCGAATCGGAGAGCGCCGAAATTTCGCAGGTTGTCGACCGCCGCACTGTCGACGACATGCCCCTCAATGGACGCAGTTGGCAGCAGTTGATCACCTTGAGCGCGGGCGTGAACCCGGGATCTCCGGGCGAGACGGGCTCGCCCAATTCGGTGAATATACAGGGTCAGCGGTCTAAGGCGAATCTGTACCTCGCCGACGGAGTATCCGCGACTTCGTCGATGGAAGGGCGGGGCAATGGCTTCGACATCCCGCTCGAAGCCGTGCAGGAGTTCTCGGTGCAGGCCGGGGCTTATTCCGCCGAATTCAGCAATTCCGCTGGCGGAGTAATCAACCTGCAAACCAAGTCCGGCAGCGATCAATGGCACGGCTCGACGTTCGAGTACTTCCGCAACGACGCCCTCGACGCAGCTAATTTCTTTTCGAATTCGACGGGTCAGCCGAAGAATCCCCTGCGCTACAACCAGTTCGGCGGCGCCGTCGGAGGGCCGATCCGCCGCAACAGGACTTTCCTGTTCGCTGATTACCAGGGAACGACTACGACCGCCGCCGGACCCCAGGTGACGACGGTGCGGCCCAATGCCCAGCGGCAAGGGAATTTTTCGAGCGTGCCCGTGCCGATCTACAATCCGTTCGCGGCGTCTTTCCTTCGGACGCCGTTCCCGGGGAACATCATCCCGCCGACGCTCCTCGATCCGGCAGCCATCAAGATCAGCTCGCTCCTGCCGCAGCCGAATCAGTTCGACGCAACCGGGGCTCCGCTGGCGTTCAACAATTACGCGGTGACACGCGCCGCGCGGTCGAATTTCGAGGCCTTCGATCTGCGCCTCGATCATCAATTCTCACTGCGCCATTCGATCTTTATCCGCCATTCGTTTCAGAACACGCAGGCGACGGTCCCCTCCCTGTTCGGAGTTCCCTTAGGCGGAACGCCGGCAGGCGCGGGATCGACCAGCAGCGACGGCCAATATACGGCTTTCGGATACACGTTCCAGATCTCCGCCAATCTGATCAGCGAGTTTCACGCCGGATTGAACCGGCAAACACTTTCGCTCCGCCAGGAGGACTACGGGCAGGACCTCTCGACCCAATTCGGCATTCCCGGCGTGAATCGCAACCAGGACACCTCCGGACTTTCGACGATTCTGGTATCCGGAGTCTTCAATGCCGGCGACAGCATCCTGACGCCCCTCCGCCTGAACGTGACCGAAGGCCTCTGGAGTGAGAAGCTCGAATGGATCCGCGGGCGCCACACGCTCCGTTTCGGTGGCGAGCGCCAGTCGGAGATGAGCAGCAGCGGATATGAAGTCTTCGGCCGCGGCTATTACGTATTTCTCAACCTCAGCACCAGCACTCTCATCGGTCCCCCGGGCGGCGACGCGTTCGCCAGCTTCCTGACCGGCTCGCCGTTCGAGATTTTGCGCGACGATTTTCCGCCGGGTTTGGCGGGACTTCGATCGGCGCGGACCGGCCTGTTTCTGCAGGATGATTTTAAGATCACGCCGCGCCTGACGATGACGTTCGGCGCACGTTACGACGTCATGCCGTATGCGGAGGAGAAATACAATCGCCTGGCGAACTTCGATCCGGCGACGGGAACGATGCTGATCGCTGGCCAGACGACTTCCCGCCGTCTGCGCGATACGGACTACCTGGACCTCGCTCCGCGCGCGGGACTTGCTTATGCGCTCACCGGCAGCACCGTGATCCGCGCTGGCTATGGCATGGGCTACATCGATCC
>DASXZC010000121.1:0-12457 GCA_036502165.1 Bryobacteraceae bacterium | reverse complement strand
GTATCCGCAATCGGATCAGCTCGTCTCGACCGGAATCAAGCATCCGATCCTCGATGGCGAATTTCTGATCGCGAACACCTATTTGTACCTGAGCGAGCATCGCGAGCAAACTCCGTTCGCGGCTCTCGCTTCTTGGACGGGCGTCGCAGACTGCGACTTGACTGAGGAAAATCCGCAGCGGCTGCAGTGTGCGCAGATCGATTCCGCATTCCTGCCAACGTTCGGCGTCAACCTCGAAGCCGGCCGCGTTTTCACGCACGACGAGGACGCTCCCGGTGCGCGCAAGGTCGCTCTCATCTCGCACGTGATGTGGCACACCCGGTTCGCCGGCGATCCGAATGTTATAGGGAAGACAATCCCGATCGATAGCGTACCGACCGAGATCATCGGCGTGCTGCCCGCGGATTTCGAATTGCCGACGTTGCAGAAGGTCGACCTAGTCGTGCCCCAGGCGCTCGCGATTCGGCGCTACACGCCCGGCGATACGGGGCGGCCGTTGCGCGTGTTCGGTCGCTTGCGGGATGGCATCACTGTCGAACAGGCGACTGCGGCGATGGCGCCCTTCGCTCATGAGTGGCTCGACGGCATTCCGGCTCCCATGCGCAAGCAAGCGTCATTCGTCCTGCGCCGAGTGCGGGATTTTCAAATTCAGGATGTGAAGACCGCCTCATGGATCCTGGTCGCAACCACACTCGCGATTCTCTTGATCGTCTGCGCCAACGTCGCGAACCTGCTGCTCGCCCGAGCGGAGTCGCGTAGGCGTGAATTCGAAATGCGCCTCGTGCTCGGCGCCGGGCGCTGGCGTCTGGTACGGCAGACTCTCGTCGAGAGCCTGCTGCTCAGCGGACTCGGCGCAGCACTTGGTGGAATGCTAGCTCTGCTACTAGTTCGAATGTTCCGCAGCCTCGCGCCATCCGGACTCCCACGCATCGAGCAGGCCACCGTCGACGGTCGCGTGCTTTTCTTCCTCACAACAGCAGCGATCCTCTGCGGCATCGCCGCTGGAATCGCCCCCGCATTCGCCGGATTGCGAATAGAAACCCTCGGTGGATGGCGTGCGTCCCGATCCGGCCTCATCGTGCGGCGCCTCCTGATTACCGCACAAATCGCACTATCGTTGACGCTCCTATCAGACGCCGGCCTGCTTGTCGAAAGTCTGCGTCGCATGACTCACATCGATGGAGGATTGAACTCCGCCGGGCAAGTGACCACCGCCGAAATTACGCTCGGCGCCGTGCGCCATCCGAGCGCACAGGCGCGGCAGCAGTTCTTCGATGCGATCGCCGGGCGCCTGCGTGCAAATCCGATGATCACTTCGGTCGCCATCAGCGATACGGTGCCGCCCTCCGGTTTCATTCACAACAAACCCATCGCCGCGCTCGAGGTGATCGGCCGCGCCGCATCAGAACAGCGCACTGGCAGCATGGTGTCGTGGCGCAGCGTCTCACCCGAATATTTCGCGACCGTCGGCGTCCCGATCCTGCATGGGCGTGGATTCACCGATGCCGATCGCACCGGGCCCGACTTGATGATTGTGAGCAATGCTCTCGCACACGTGCTATTCGGAAGCGCTAACCCGATTGGGCAGACCATTCACATCAAAGGCAACGGGCCCAACGCGACCATCGTCGGCGTGGCCGCCGATGCGGAAAACGCAGGACTGCCCGGCCATTCCGATCCCGAATATTATCTGGTTCGCAAGGTCATCACTGATCCTCAACTCGGCTCATCCGCCGGGATCGTGACGCGCAGCTTGCATACCTACGACGGCCAGCAGTTCGTCATCGTCCGCAGTGCCGCCAGGCCCGAAGCTGTCGCCGGTTGGATTCGAACCGAAGTCACCGCAATGGATCCAACGTGCCCAATCACGATCTCGACTCTCGCCGCGCGCGTTCACGAGGTATCCGCGCGCCCTCGCTTCAACGCGACGTTGCTCGGCCTGTTTGCCGTCGCCGGACTCATCATCGCGGCCACTGGACTCTACGGATTGATCGCCTATCTCGTCGCCCAACGCCGGCGCGAAATCGGAGTGCGTCTCGCCCTTGGCGCGACTGCCGGAAGAATCGCGCGCATGGTTCTGTCGGGTGCGCTGCGTTCCGTGAGCATTGGCGTCGTGCTCGGCGCCGCTGGCGCAGTCGCAACATGGCGCGTGCTGCAATCGATGCTGTTCGATGTCGGAGGGCGCGCACAGGCCGGACTGCTTGCGTTCGCCGTTGCGACGTTAATCGGAGTCGCCGTCCTCGCCTCGCTCGGACCCGCACTGCGAGCATCCCGTGTCGATCCGGCCGAGGCGCTTCGTCACGATTGATTCAGCGTTCAACCGTTGCACGCCGGAAAGATTCGATCAGTCGCAACGCCGCCGCATTCTTTCGCCGCGTCGGCATCTCAGCGGTCCAATCCTGATAGCCGGCGATTTGATCGAGCTCCTGAAGCGAAACACGCGCAAAGGCCATGGGCCAGTCTTCGAAGTCGCGGTTCTGCGCGACGCGATCAAGCAGAATTAGAAAGCGCCGATGACGCGGGTCGCGTTTGATTTTCCGCAGCAGACGCTCGACCGTTTGAGGATCGCCCTCGAGCACCTGTATGAACGCGCCTTCGGCGTAGAGCAGCATCCCCGTGACGTTCGATTCCGCATTTCCGCGACGCGCCGTCTCGACAATCTCGAAGAGCTCGGAATCCTTCATCGGACGCGCCGGCGCGCTGACGTAGACGAGTTGCCGAAGGTTCTCCACACAACATGTATCGGCCACACGCGGCTGTCTGTGAGCCGCAAATTATTCAACGTGCGATGAGCGTGATGCGTCCGAGAAGCCCCGACGGCAGAGGCTTCACGTTATCCATATCCTGCGGACTGAAGCGTTCGCCGTAGCGCAAGTTGAGCAGCTTGTAATCGGGCAGCGTTTGTCCGGCGAGCCCATTCAGCGCGGTGTTCGAGACGAAGATCCGCAATTGATTCATACCGGACTTCACGAGCGCCGTGATCTCGATCTCATACGGCGGATGCCAAACGGTTCCGGCCAGTTTGCCATTTACGAGTACCATCGCCGCCTCCCGCACCGGTGGATCGAGCAGAGCGGCAAACCCCTGCGTCCGCCCCTTCGGAGCATCGATCGGCACACCTTTGCCGAAGTTCAGAAAGACTCGCTTCCCAGGCTGTGCCTCATTAGAAAAGCTTCGCTCATAGGTTGCCGCGCCCGAATAATACAGCGTCGACTGATCGTCTGTCCACGACCGCAGACGGTCCATCGAAACTACTTGGCCCGTGCCGGTGAACGTTACTCTCCATCCCGGCGTAAGATCGGCGATCACAGACGAGCCCTGCAGAGGAGCCTCGTGAGCACCCGCGTTCTTCGAGCAAATCAGCACGCGCGACTCGTAGGGCTCCAAGTCAACAGCGACCTTTCCTTCCGCAACGACTGCCGCAATCGCGCGCGCGGTCCCCGGATCCCACCATTCCAATTGAGGATTGGCCTCAGCCGCACGTACGCGAGCGAAAGTACGCACGGGCGTGTTGCCCGTATTCGCGACGAAGTACACATCGCCATTATCCAGCTTTCGATGAATGAATCCGATCTCTTTGACGCCAGTCTCGAAATCCGAAGGAAGCGTCGCGTGCAGGGCTTCAAACGAATCTCTCCGCAAGTCGACAACGATTCCCCCGCGACGACGATAGTCCTCGATAAGCCGCGCGGTCGCCTCTGGCATTCGCTTCAGATTTGGAATCACCAGCGCCGGATATGGGATGCCAACAGTGCCAATCGCCCCGTCATCTATGAAATCGAAATTGTACCCAGCTTCGAGAATCTGCGGGATCAGTTTCGGATCGAGCAGCCCCTCCATCGCCTGATCGATCGATGTACGTCCACCCGCCTTGAACTGCGCGTACGCATCATGCGTCGGAAGATACAACGCGACGTCATTGGCCGGCTTCCCCAAACGCAGCAGTGCACTGACGCGTTGCAGATAGCGGCTGACATCGGGCATCACCTGCCACCAGGGATTGTGATGATTGAACACCGCAGCCGCGTAGAATCGCCATCCCGGCTCGCCCGCCTGCTCCGGCGAATAAGGCCAGCCGTGCCCGACCAATTGATTGATGCCCTGCAGAAAGTGCAGATCCGCTTCCGCCTTCATATCCAAAGGCGTCGCGCGAAAGACCGGCGAATGCAGCCACGTCCACGTCTCCGATGAAGTCACCGGACGGCCGTATAAATGGCTCGCCGAGGCCGCCCAACGCGCCGCCGAGAACGTCCTCCAATACGGACCGTGTTCGCCCTCCGGCAAATCCACCAACGCATTGCTCGACAGCGTGACTGGCGGAATCCCGTAGGTCTGCGAACGAAACCGCGTACCGTTCTTCCTGGCCCATTCGCGAATCGGCGTCAAATACCGCTCATTGCAAAGCTCCGTGAGTGTAAGCCCCCAATCGTGGCGGATGTCCGCCGCCGCGTGTCCCTCGATCGTCCCATCAAAGCCGTCGACGAGCGCCGGCAACAAATCAATCAGATCGTACCCGCGGCGCTTGTTGAACTCGATCGGCAAGTCGGCAGTCCAATCGGAACCATACACCTCGAGGCTGTCGCTGAAAACAGAATAGGGAGGCTTGTCGCCGAACGCCGTCATCAAGCGATCGCCAACGACTCGAAGATGATTTTCAATCGCCCTGCGGTTATAGTGATCGAGCACGAACCCCTCCGCTCCAATGGCCGCGCGCTTCACTTGCTGACCCGTGCGGCTGGCAATGAAGAAGAGCACCAGGTTTGCTCCTGAAGGCACGTTGAGCCGCGGCCCGCTCGGAGAATCAAGTCGCATGAGACCATCGGAATTGAACCGCTTTCCGTCGCCACTCTTGGCCGCGAAAATCGCGAGCAAGTGTTCGCCCGCGCCTACATCCGGCATCGCAATCGATCGAACTCCGGCCGTCGCCGCCGGCACGACCACACGATCGACTCGCAAGCGTCCGGCGGCTTCCGAGATCGGAACGTGCGGACCTCCGAACGGCCATCCCGACCCCAGTGTTATATCCATCCGCAAACCCAGTTCACGAGTCTTATTCGCCGTGAATCGCAACGCAGCCAGATAATCGTCCGACAAATACCGCGCCTTCGGATCGTCGAGCACCAGCGGATAAACCGGTTGAATCTCAACGCCGCCGATCCCCATGAACTGCATGCGTCGCAATTCCGACTCAAGCTCCGCGTTCGTGACGGAGGGTCCGAACCACCACCAACGCATCATGATCCGCGCATCCGCCGGTGGACTCACGAAGATCGCCCGAGCCTGCTCGATCGTTTGACTGTACGTAACAAGGCTCAAAAGCACAAGAGCGGCGGCATAGCGGAGCGACATATTCCTCAACCAGTTTCGCGCACCAGCGTTATTTCCGGTAGAATAGGAATCAGGAAAGGGGGCGCACCGGTTTCGACGGGATCGTATTAGTTTGGGAAGGCGTGCCGGGTTCCGAGCTCCCGTAAAACGATCGGAAAAACACAATTGCCAACACGCAATTTGCATACGCCGCCTAACTTTGTTTAGGTAGCCGCTACGGTGGTTAGGCCTGCATGGCCGCCAGTTAGCGTCATTCTGCAGGATAGGTCGAGAGCTTCCGTCTGGAGCAGCAGACCGAGATCAATCAGGCTCGAGTGGGCTCTGTTCTTGCCGGTTCTTTAGGGGCTTGCTTTAAACAAAACGAGAAGCGGAAACGCACGAAGTTCTTTCCAGGTTAAGCTTTCTCGGACGCGGGTTCAATTCCCGCCGCCTCCACCACCGTATCATTCGCCTCGCGGTACTGCACTTTACTTTGCACCGCGGCATCGCATATCATTGCCGGATCGCCCAAATCCGGCAACGTATGCTGCACAGACATCCAAAACCTCGCGAAACCCATGACGTCGATGCGAGCGCCGATTTCACGGTTCCCACTTACACGATCGCGACCGTAGCCGGCGGAGGCCCCGCTCTGGGTCAAGCCGGTCTGAGTATCGCCATCGGTCAGCCTTTCTATCTTGCTACGGACCAAATCGGCAATCTTTATTTGTCCGCGCGCCTTCTCAATCAGGTATTCCTCTTCGACCCGCTCGGCGATTTGGGCTTCGTCATTGGCAACGGAACTGTTGGCTTTAGCGGCGACGGCGGTCCGGCCAGCGCGGCGCAACTGAACAACCCGCAGGGTCTCGCGATCGACTACAACGGAAATCTATTCATTGCCGACACGGGCAACCAGCGCATCCGCAAGGTCGATTTTCAGTCCCGCACCATTTCGACCGTCGCCGGCACGGGACAAGCCGGTTATAGCGGCGACGGAGGCATGGGGACCTTCGCTGCGTTGAACAATCCCGGAAACCTCGCGGTCGATCGTAGTGGCAATTTATACATCGGTGACGATAGCAACAGCAGAATTCGAGTGATGGTCATTTCCGGTGTAATCTTCACGTACGCGGGCATTGGAACATACGGCTATAGCGGCGATGGAGGACCGGCGTCCGCTGCGAAAATTTCCAGCGGATTTGGTTTGGCGGTGGACAACTCCGGCAACCTTTACCTTTCCGACGGCCCTCGGATTCGCGTGGTTTCGGCGGCGGACCAAATCATCACAACCGTGGCTGGAACCGGTGTATCGGGTTACAGCGGCGACGGCGGTCAGGCGGTCCTCGCCCGGCTCAACCAGCCGCACCAGATCTCATTCGATCTCGCGGGCTTCCTGTATGTCGCCGACTACGGCAACTTTCGTATTCGGAGAATTGCGCCAGACGGAATCATCACAACAGTCGCCGGAGTCGGCCGTTATGGCCAGTCGGGCGATGGAGGCCCGGCGGTTAATGCCGAACTCGCGCCTCCGTTCGGTGTAGCGGCCGACTACCAGCAGAATTTCTACGTTACTAACTATCAGACGGTGAGGAAAGTCGACTCGTCGACGGGACTCATCTCGGAATTTGCCGGAAATGGCTCGATGTATGTCGGAGCGGATTCAGTCGCGGCGTCGAACGCGCAGCTTGGCTTGGCCGTGACGGTTGCGATCGATGCCGACGGCAGCTTCTTCATCGGATCCTTATCGGCGCCGGAAGTAAGGCGAGTCGACGCGGGCACAGGCATCATCTCTTTGGTCGCAGGCAACGGGACTTCGGGTTTCAGCGGCGACGGTGGATTAGCAACGGCGGCGCAGCTCAATTCTGTCTACGGAGTCGCACTGGACGCGGCGGGTAATTTGTATATCGCTGACCGAGGCAATTCTCGCGTGCGAATGGTTGCGGTGGATACCGGAATCATCACCACAGTCGCAGGAAATGGAACTTTCTACAACGGCGACAACCTTCCCGCCGTCGACGCCGGGCTCGACCCCGCCGGAATCGCAGTCGATTCAGCAGGCAACATCTATATCGCCGATTTATCGGACCAGCGGGTCCGCAAGATTACAGCGGCGACCGGCGTGATTACGACGGTAGCGGGGAACGGCAGCGGAGGGTATACGGGCGATTCCGGTCCGGCGGTGAACGCCGAGTTGAACGGCCCGACTTGTGTCGCGGTCGATTCCACCGGAAACGTTTTCGTTACAGATAAGAATAATGAGCGGGTGCGAAGGATTGACGCCGGTACGGGCATCATTACGACTGTGGCCGGCAGCGGAAAAGCGGGTTATTCCGGCGACGGAGCCGCCGCCCTAAACGCCAAGTTTTATGGGATGTCGGGTATCGCTGTGGATGCCGCCGGCAACCTATATATCGCGGACCAGAACAATCAGCGCATCCGGCGCGTCGATGTCGCTAGCGGACTCGTGACTACAATCGCTGGTACCGGCACGCAGGGGTTTTCAGGTGATGGCGGCCCGGCGCAGTCGGCCCAGGTCAAGTCGCCCTATGGTGTTTCGACTGATGCGGCTGGAAACGTGTGGATCACCGATACGTTGAATGTCAGAATCCGGAAATTGACTGCTTCGTCGTGATCAAACCCACGGCGGACTTGTCCGCCGTCCCCAACAGGCGCATACTTTGGGCATGACCCTCAAGAACGCATCCTTCCTGGCTTTCATCGGCACCGGACTCGTTACCCTGCTCCTGTTGTGGTACCTGATTTCGAATATCATCAACGTCGCGCAAGGCCTGGTCGCCGCGAACGTGCTACTCGCATCGCTGCTCTACGCGTTCGGCTCGCTGACCGTCACGATATTCTTCTACGGCTTTCAGAAAAACCACAGGTAACTACTGCGTCGGTGCGACGGGCGCCGTCTTAGGCTCTGCTTCGCCGCGATGGCATGTGTAGCACGAGACGCGCATCTTGCGCTCGGCGGGCTTGCCATCCGCTGCCGGAGTCTCGGGGAACATCACGTTCAAATCGTGAGTCATTGTGATCATCCGCCGCGCGATCGCCTTTTTCGGATTCTCATCGCTCGCGAAATTGCCTTGGATGTGGCAGAAGTTGCATTGCACGCCAAGGCCGATCGTGAACGTCCGCATGATCTGCGAAACCTCGTCGCCCGTCGTCGTCGCCTTCAGGACCTTCAAATTCTTCGGCGGAGGCTTCGGAGCAGGCGGCTTATCCTGAGCGAACACCACTCCCGACACCAATAGGAACGCTGCTGCAAAACGCATGGTCGTCGTCAATTTCGATCCGATCCCGTCTTCGCTTTGTCCCCAGCCTTGGCAGCGGACGGAGGACTGTTCTTGTAGTCGACGCGATACTCAGCGGCGGTCAAGCCGATCGACTTCGCGAGCGCATCGAGTTGGTCGTTAGCGACAAAATCCGCCGGCGTCCGCTCATCATAAATCTGGGATTTTGCGGCGACCACGCATTGATCGGAACGGCAATTGTGGGTATTGGGCGAGCCCAACTTCTCGAGCAATGCGACCGTTTCCGGATGCGGCTGTCCAAACCGAGTCGGCCCGTTAGCCATATCGGCCGCAGCATCGCCCGCTTTGCTCTTCGCCTTCACGTTCGCGCCCTTCGCAACCAGGTATTCGATCATCGCATCGTTGCCAATATAAGCCGCCCCGTGCAGCGCCGTGTACCCGCGAAGATCGGCTTTGTTCACATCGTCACCCAGCTCGACGCAATACTTCACCGCATCGATGGCCGGATAAGGAGCATTGACGCTCCAATTAGCCGCCCAACCGATTCCAGCGGCAGCGTGGAGCGGCGTATCCCCCGCCTTCGTCGCAATCTTCGGATCCGCGCCGTGCTTCACCAGCAGCTTCATCGCTTCAATATCGCTCGACTGCGCAGCGCGCCAGAAGGGAGTCGCCCCCGCCGGATCCACCCACGTATAGTCGTTCGTGAACGAGCGGAACCAGGGCTTCGCGCCGACAGCGGTGTTGACGTTCGCGCCTTTCTCAATGAGAGCTTCCATCAAATCGAGGTAACGAGTCTTCTCCTGATCGACGCTCGGCTGCGGATACCACGTCTTCGGAGCCCACTGAACATCGATCACTGCGTAGAGCGGCGTGATGTTCGTGTTGCTCGCGAGATTCGGATCGGCCCCGTGATCGAGCAGGTACTTCGCGACATCCAGATGGCCATTCACGATCGCCATGACTATGGGCGTGATCTTATCGCCCTGGCCGGTTTGGTTGACGTTCGCTCCACCTGCGAGCAGAGCTTCGACCGTCGCCATGTGACCTTCACGGGCAGCATAGAGGAGAGCGGTCATACCGCCTGAGAAATCGGCTCCGACGCGCCGTGGACTCCGAGCAGCGATGTCGCCGGCCCTCGAACGCGGCTTGGTGAAGCGCACATCCGCCAAATCGAACCCAATCGATTTCGCGAGCGCATTCAACTCGGCCACAGGATCGGCGGGTGGGGCTCCTGCCTTCGCCTTGGGGGCTTTGCCCTCCTCCACGACGTTGCCGTCCATGTCGTACCGGACGTGTTCCATCTTCCTCACGAGCGTCGCCGCGTTGGCGTCGGCATGATGAGCGAGAAGGTATTTGACGACTTCGGAGCGATTAAGTGCTGCTGCGAACATCAGCGCGGTCTGCTCGTGGACCTTTTCTTTTGAATCAATTTCCGCCCCGTGTTCGACCAGGACTTTGACCGCGTCGAGGTTTCCTGCCGCCGCGGCCACCATGAGAACGGTCGTGCCGTTAGGCTTCACCGACTTCGCATCGGCTCCGGCTTTGAGCAGTTGCGCAACCAACTCCGGGTCGCCATTCGCGCTCGCGAGGAACAGCGGCGTAATCGCCTCGAGGCGAGTTTGCGCGTTGACGTTCGCTCCAGCGGCGATCAAAAGTTTCGCCGTCTGCAAGTCGTCCTGATAAGCGGCCCAATGCAGCGGCGTCATGCCGTCGCCCTGCGCAGCATTGACGTCGACGGTCTTGCGTCCGATCAGAGCGCGAGCGGAGGCGGAGTCGCCCTGCATCAGAAGATCCGCCAACCGGGAGTCGGTCCCGCCATTGGGATTGGCCGCCTGCACGCAGCAGGCGCCTGCAACAAGCGTCACAACAACGAGGTTAAATTGCGACTGTGCCATTGCTGTCTCCGAACTGGGGAGTCTGAACGCCGAGCTTCTGCAGCATCGATAACATGACATTCGCCACAGGCGTGCCGTCTTTTTCGCGCAGGTGTCGGTTGCCCTTCACCTTGCCGCAGGCGTGCCCCGCGAGGACGATCGGCACGCGCTTGTGATTGTGTACGTTCGAGTCGCCCATCGGACTCCCGTACATCACCAGCGAGTGATCGAGCAGACTGCCGTCGCCGTCGGGCGTGTTCTTCAGCTTCTCGAGGAAGTAGGGAACCAGGCTCACGTGATAGCGGTTGAGCTTGGCGAACTCCGCGATTTTCTCCGGATTTTCGCCATGGTGCGAACAGTTGTGGAAGGGAGTCTTCACTCCGCTGGCCGGCCACACGCGGCCGCTAACGTCGCGGCTCATCTTGAATGCCGAGACGCGCGTCGTGTCGGTCATGAACGCCAACGCTTGCAGGTCGAACATCAGCTTGACGTGGTCTTCGTAAGAATCCGGAACGCCCAGCGGAGCGTTCGGAAGCTGACGGGCTTCGCCGCTCGAATTGTACTTCTCGATCCGCTCAATCCTCCGCTCAATTTCGCGCACGTCATCGAGGTAGGCATCGAGCCGCGAGCGGTCGGCCGGGCCAAGGCCTCGCCTCAAACGTCCGACATCCTTTGAAATCCAATCGAGGATGCTGCGATTGACGCGCTGGCGGGAAGCGCGATCCTCAGCGGTGCCGCCTTCGCCAAACAGGTTTTCGAATGCCGTCCGTGGATCGATCGTCATCGGCAGCGGTTCGGTCGGCGATGCCCAACTGATCGTGTCGGCGTAGACGCAAGCGTATCCATAATCGCAAGCGCCCGACGCGTCTACCATTTCGATGCAGAGCTGGATCGAGGGCAGGGGAGTGTCCTGGCCGAACTTCTGCGCATAGATCTGATCGATCGAGGTGCCGACGAAGTAGTCCGATCCCTCGGTCATTTTCGGATGGGCCGCGGTCAGGTACACGGCGCTCGAGCGGAAGTGATCGGCGCCTTCCTCGGCAGCGGTCCAGGCGGTCGCCGGATGCAGGTCGGTGTCGCTGACGATCGTCAGATAGTCACGGTAGGGGGCAAGCGGCTCGAGGGTCTGGCTGAACGCGAAGTCGGATCCCGTCTTTTCAGGGGACCAGTAGTGCTTGTTCGTGCCCTCGCCGGTCGATCCGGCCGAGCCGTGCACCATTTCGATGCAGCACAGGCGCGGCTTCGGCGTAGCGGCCGTTTTTGCCACCGGCGTCTGGGCCGGGACCATCGACTCGAGCAGTGGCAGGCCGAGCGCGATACCCGCGCCGCGCAGAACCGTGCGTCTCGAGAGATGCTTCTTCGTGATGTACATGTCAGGACCTTCTTCGGGGCGGCGGAAAGCCAAGCTTCATGGACGGGCTTCCCTCTTCTATCTAACGGTTGCCGGCATCATGGACGTTACTCGGCTCGGTGGGAATTATTGCAGGTTCCGCCTCTTCCGAGCGGCGCATCTGGAACGGTGTGCTCTTTACAATCCCTAGGATGAATGAGGACATCCGGTTATCATTCGCCGCCGCATCGTGGGCAATGGCGCGCACGAACGGCATATCGCGGTAGTCGATCACCCGTCCAAGCCCGTAAGAGAGAAGATTCCCCGTGAAGTTGTTCACAAAGGCCGTCGAATGCCCGAGAATCGCGTTCCTCAGGCTGACCGGCCCGTCGAGCTTCGATCCATCGAACATGGTGCCGTTCGGGTCGATCTTAAAGCCGTTGTCGTTCGTGCGCCAGCGTCCGATCGGATCGAAGTTCTCGAGCGAGAACCCGATCGGGTCCATCAGCTTGTGGCACCCGGCGCAGTTCGGATTGGCGCGATGCGCCTCGAGACGATCACGCACCGACCGGACTTTGCCGGAATCGGTGGCCTCGAGAGCCGGCACAACCGGCGGAGGCGGAGGTGGCGGTGTCCCCAGCAAAACTTCCAAAACGTACTTGCCGCGGATTACAGGCGACGTCCGGTTG
>DASXZC010000120.1:0-14059 GCA_036502165.1 Bryobacteraceae bacterium | reverse complement strand
AAACATGAGGCCGAGCGCCGAGGGCAACTGTTTCAGTTTTTCCGAACGGAAAAACACGAGCCCACTTTTCGCTTTAATCCATTCCGTGGATTTGACCGAGGATCTCGCTCCGTCGCCCAGCTCTGCCAGCTCATCCTTGATGCGCTCAATCTGAACCATGGGAAGGGCTACGGGCGAAGCTACTATACGGAGCGCAGCCGGAACGTTTTATCCCGAACGTTGAAGCGTAATCGAAACATCCAGTCGTTTGACGAACTGCACGCCGAACTGCGAGAGACCGTCAGCCGCGCAGATGTGCGAACCAAGGGCGACGCGTTCGAGCTTATCTCCGTGATCGAAATGCTCACGGAATACCGGCAGCTCGTCACTGACCCGGATGAAACCATTTCGAACACCGATGGAATCATCTTCATGCCGACCGTTCTCTCAGAGCGCCAGGTCGCCTACTTCTGGCTTCCAGCAGCGCTGGAGTCCATAAGCGTTGGAGAAATTGCGAAGCTAGTCCTTTTCAATCTCCGCGTGGCCGCCCAGGATTGGAAGCGGGCAAACCCCTCACAGCCGCGCAGCGTCATTCTGGTCATCGACGAACTGCAACGTGTCGCCGGGGAGAATCTTCAAGGCATCCTCCAGGATGCGAGGTCGTTCGGAATCCATGCCATCTTGGCGAACCAGAGTCTGACCGATCTAAAATCACCCACCGGGTTTGATCTCGCACCAACGATCATGACGAACACCCGCGTGAAGTTTTTCTTTACTTCACCTTCAGAACGCGAGTGCTACGTTTACGTCGAGAGAGGCAAAGGCTTCACAGAGGCCCGTCAGTTTCCGCAGAAGGGAAACCCCTGGCTCAAAGAGCTGTCGCCGGAGGAATTCGCCTACAACGTCCAACTCGCATGGCCTTTTGAAGAGGACGAGTACCGGTCACGAGATGCCAAACCCCTCCCCCTTTGGGAGGACGTACCGGGTGGGAATTTCTATCGAGAAGAAGACGAGGGCGCTTCCGAAGACGAGGAGGAAACGCTCCCGCCATCTGACGCCCTGCCTCGGGACTTTAAGCTGATTCACGACGAAGAGTGGGAACGGCAGGTCAGTGCGATCCAAGAGCTCTTCTCAGATGAAGACGGAGACGAGCCTTCTATCGGGCCACTATTCGCCGATGGCGATGACATCTCGCTGACCCCTGAAGAAATCAAACAATTGCAGCAAGAGATTCTAGCCTCGATCTCGGAGCGTGGCCCGGATCGAAGCCGGTGCATTCTGAATCTTCTTTTTGAAAACCACTTGAGCGGCGCAATCGACGCTCCCACCTGGAAGGATCTCTGGCGGAAGTGTTGGGACGAACCGCTCGACTCTAAAAAAGGCGCGGACGTTCAGCGAGCGGCAAACGTGCGCCAAGCCGTTTATCGTTTACGAGAGATCATCGACCGCTTTTTCGAGGAGGTCAGCGGACGAAAGTGGCGGGTTCGAGTAACGATCCAGCCAGAAGAATACCGCCTTCTTTTTTCATCGAACTTATCCGAGGCGGACCACGGAAGCGGTCCGCCGATGCTCCTTGATGAAGGAGAAGAGGACGAGGAAGAGTAGACGTTTCGCAAGCGAGGGGTCCTCTGAAATGATTCGTTCCCTCGCTTTTGCCCTCCGTTAACTTTGTCGTCTCGCGTTACTCGGAAAGACGCCGCCGTTCGTTCATCCTGTCTACGAAAACAAAGCTCATCACGTTTTCAGGAGGCAAGATGATTCCCCCAAGCGAGCGCGCGGCGATATTCACCCTCAATCAGGCAGCTTCGTATTTACGGATCTCAAAGGCGCACCTTTCAAACGTGATTAACGGAAAGGTTCCAGGCGTGCAGCCGGTGCGATTCTTTCGCCTCGGACGCCGCGTGCTCATCAAGCGCGAGTGGATTGACGAGTGGCTTGAGCCTCCGGATCGTGAGGCTGAACAGTGATACGATCCGAAGCATGCCAAGTATCACCGCTCTCGACGCGAGAAAGAGGCAAAGAAATGCGTCGAAAGCGTTTTCAGAAAGGCAGCCTGCAAACCCGCAAACACGGGCGTCATCGAGTGTGGGTTGCCTTTTGGTGGGAGGACGGCAGCAGGAGGTGCAAAGTCTTAGGGCGAAACTCGCAGTTGTCGAAGGCGGAAGCGGAATCAGTTCTCTCGTCGATCCTTCGAACGATCAACAGTGGCGCATCGAAGACGACGCAACCCGTTTACACGTTTCAGCAGTTTGTAGACGGAGTTTACCTGCCGTTCTGCCGGCGGAGTTGGAAAGAATCGACTGCCGGCACCTCGGAGCAGATCATCCAGACCCATCTCGTTTCGGAATTTGGTCGGGAACTCCTCCACTCGATCGGTCGAGAGGAGTTGCAAGACTTTCTCGATCGGAAGGCCGAGGAGCTGTCCGGCAGTGTCGTTGCTCATCTGCGGTGGTTTCTAAACGCAGTGTTCAAGCTGGCGATGTCGGATGGGCTCATGCTGAACAATCCGGCAGCAGAGCTGAGAATTCCAAGAAAATGTCAGCCAGGCCGAGCGATGCGGTCCCTGACGGAAGAGGAGGTAATCATTTACCTGGAGGCACTCGATCTCCGGGAGAAACTCATTGCGCGACTCGCAATTTTCGAGGGAATGCGTCCCGGCGAGATCTTTGCTCTTCGATGGAAGTCAGTCGAGGATTCAAAGCTCCGCGTCGAGGAAAGGGTGTACAAGCGGAAGCTGGATACACCGAAGAACGGAAAAACGCGCGAAGGTGCGATCTCAGATGGAACGCTCGCCTTAATTGCCGAGTGGGCCGATCTGGCGGAAGACCCAAGCGCGGATGGTTTCGTCTTTCCATCCGAGAGGGTAACGACTCCCCTCTCCCTGGACAACGTCTGGCGAAGGTCTATGCAGCCCAAGCTCGAAAAGCGGGGCCTCGGTTGGGCATCCTTTCAGATGCTGCGAAAGACCAATGCCAGTCTCTCGAAAAAAGCAGGGGTCGATCCGAAAGTTGCCTCCGATCAGAGGGGCCACGGGGTCGGCGTCAGCTTGGAAGTTTACACCAGCTCCGACATGGAGCAGAAGCGAGCCGCGCTCAAGAAACTCGAAGCCGCAGTGCTTCGACAACCTCAACCCGAAACCCCGTTAGCATCATCAAATCGGGCTTAATGGAGTAAACGGAATAACGAGGAATCGGTGAGTTTTCCTAAGTTGTTGAAAAATTGGAGCGGGAGACGGGGTTCGAACCCGCGACGTCCAGCTTGGGAAGCTGGCATTCTACCACTGAATTACTCCCGCTTGCCTTTGCTTTTCAATGACATCCAGGACCGTGTTTCATCCTGAGCACTAAACGAACACTATTGTAGCAACAAACGCTTCTCAAGCTGGTTCCCGATCACCAACCGGCTTTCGACGGACTTCTGATTCACATCCAAGCTGTGACCGAGTTGATCGGCTACCAGCTTATCATCCGCGCCGAACCCTTTCATCAGCGCCGCATCGGTTCGACGCATCACTTGAAGATTTGCCCCACGCCAGCCCGGCTGCTTGTAGCTTCGGCAGCATCGACCGCGGCAACAGTTGTCCTTCGACAATACGATATTCGATCTCGACGCGCCAGCGGGTACCAATTGCGTGCGGTAGAGCAGGACCCGGTCGACTCTGAAGTAGGCTATTGAACAGCAGTCGACGGCCAATTCCCTTGCCACTGAATCCCCGTCGCCGCTTCCGTCTGCCGCTTATGCTTCGACTCGTGCTTTTCCTTGTACATCCTGCGATCGGCTTCCGCTAATAGAGTCTCGACGTCCTTGCCGTCCTCGGGATAATTGGCCATCCCCACGCTCATCGCCAGCACTTCGGATCCGCACACTTCGATTCCGGATTGAACGGCGACCTGCTGGAAACGCGCGATCTGCGGCTGGGCATCCTCTGGCTTCAATCCGGGCAAAATGACGACGAATTCGTCGCCGCCCATGCGCGCGACATAGTCGTAGTCGCGGCACATCCCCTTTAACCCCGCCGCTACCGATCGCAGGACGCGATTGCCTTCGATATGGCCAAACCGGTCGTTCACCTGCTTGAATCCGTCGAGGTCGCACACCAGGATCGCCAGCCGTTCATCGCCTCTTTGCGCGCGTGAAATTTCGCTTTCGAGGTGCAGGAACATGCTCCGGGCATTCGGCAGGCCAGTCAAATAATCGCACGTCGCGGAGTCCTCGGCCTGGCGGAACTTGATCGCGTTTTCGATCGACAGCGCGACCTTCGAACTGATCGCCATCAGGATCCGCAAATGATCCTTACTGAATGCGTCCTTCTCCGCGTGATACAGCGTCAGGACTCCCATCAGACCGTGCAGCCCTTCCAATGGAACAGCCAACGCCGATCGCAGCGAACTGAACTTCGTCGAGTCATTCAAGTACCCAGGCTCAACAGACGGATTGCCGTTGATGATCGCCTGATGCCGCTCCGCAACCCATCCTGACAAGCCTTGCCCCAAGGGGATCTCGAGCGACGAGAACAGCCGGTATTCATCGCCGTTGACATACTCGGCGACCAGCCGGTCCGCACGCCGCGTATATATGGCGACCGTATGATGCGGGATGATCTTGCGCAGCCGCGCCGCCAGCACTGACAGCGTCTCATCGAGGCTCAACGAATTTCCCAAATCCTGCGACAACTCGAACAGCGTCTGCACTTCCTGGCGCGCCGAGGCGATCGAATGCAGGAAGTCCGCTTGTTTATCTTCCGGAGTCTCAGTCGGCGCCGTCGCTTCAAATCCAGCGGCCGGAACTGCGCGCCGTAACGCCGTCGTCGCGGGATTCAGGGCACCCGGCCTCCGCGTCGGACTTTCGATGCGCGCAATCCGCTCGAGGTCGGCCGCACGATGCTCGAGAGCCGCAATCACTGCTGGATCGAACGCCTTGCCGGCCTGGCTCTTGAGCTCCACCAACATCAACTTGAGACTGCCCTCGACCCAGTCCGGGGAACCCGACAACCGCGTCTCGAGCGCCTCGACGGCGGCGAGGATGCGCGCGCCAATCGGAATCGCATCGCCCTTCAACCCGCCAGGATAACCGGTTCCATCCCACTTTTCATGATGGCATCGCACGATCGGTTCGACTGGATACGGGAACTGCACACGCTCGAGAATCTCCGCCCCGACCGTCGGATGGATTTTCATCTTTTCGAATTCTTCCGCCGTCAGCGGACCCGGCTTCGAAATAATGTGCTCCGGCACGGCCAACTTGCCGATATCGTGCAACAGCGCCGCCGCGCGAACGGCCTCGATCTGATCGTGCGGAAGATTCATTTCCCCAGCAATCAACGTCGACATGAGTTGCACGCGGTGCAACTGGTCGTGGGTCGTATTGTCCTTCGCCTCGATCGCGAGCGCGAGGGCTTCGATGGTCCGCAGATGCAGACCCGCCATGTCTTCGGCGTGATGCTTCTCATCGTCGAGCCGGCCCAGGTACATGCAATAGGATCGGTAAATCAAGTACACGAGCGGCACGATCAGCACCGCCGTCTGCCATCCAACATAACGGCTCGCGAGGCTCGCGAGTCCGGCCATCGCCGCGCCCAGCAGGTAATACGGAAACGCCCACTGATAGCATTCGCGCCAGACCTGCGCGAAGCGTTTGCCTTCACTCAAAGAAATGACCGCGGCCACCGGCAGATTGTGGACGAAAAAGAATACACTCGCCCCCAGCATCAATTGGATCGATTTTTCCAACTGCGCGAAGTTAGTAAATGAAGAGTTCAGCGCAAAATCCGCCGCCTGGATCGCGAGCGCCGTCGTTCCCACGTTGAACGCCGTCTTGATCAGCGGCGTGCGACGCCCCTGATGCCAGACGCACTGCATCAGCGTCAGGAAGCACCCTAGGATCGTCGTCTCCGGCAGCGTGAACTCGACCAGCCCATAAAGGATAAACAGGAAATTCGCCGACAGTGTGCCCGTCATCCCTGGCAGCGCGATCTTGAACCCCGCTGCCGCCGATGCGAGCAGTGCGAACGATCCGAAGCGGTAGACATCCGGGATCCGCAGCCGGAACATCTGGACGATGAGAATCATCATCCCCGCGACGATCACGACCGTCAGAAATCCAGGAATGATGGGATTCTGCTCAGGCGGTATCGGCCCGCTCTGAGGGGACGGCTTCGATTCGATAGCTCCCGCGGAATTCATAGGATAAGATCCTGGCTATATCTGATATCGGCATAATGGTCGATTGGCAGAACCCCTCTCGACAAAGTGTCTCGCACTCATGGAATAGTATTGGTACCAGTCGAATAAGCCCTTCAATCGTTTGGGCTTATTCCGGGAACAGTACGCTGGGACAAAATGTCCCTGGGCGGACAATTTGGCCAGGGCTAGGGTGACTCGCCTAACTTCCCTCAGGAAAATAACGCAGGCGAGTCTAGCAACCTCCCGATGGGACCGTTCGCCGAAGCGGAGCAAGATAGAGTTGCACAGGACGAATGAAAGCGCGCGGCGCCTGCGGCCGGTGCACTCAGAATTACCTAAAATGAGATTAGATCTCGAGCCTAGATCGATTCTCGGTATGCCGGCGATCATTGCCAGCCGGCAGATGACCGAACTGATGACCATGGTCGACCGTGTCGCTATGTCGAACGCATCCGTTTTGGTGACGGGTGAAAGCGGCAGCGGCAAGGAACTCGTGGCGCGCGCCCTGCACCATGGGTCGATGCGATCCTCGAAGCCGTGGGTCGACGTCAATTGCGGCGCTTTACCCGAGCATTTAATGGAAAGCGAGCTCTTCGGCCACGAGAAAGGCGCCTTCAGCGGAGCCGACAGCGCTAAGCAGGGCTTATTTGAATTGGCCCACGGTGGCACTCTATTTCTCGATGAAGTGGGTGAGCTCGAATCGAGAATGCAGGTGAAACTCCTGCGTGTTCTCGACGGAGCACCTTACTACCGGCTGGGTGGAGTCCGCAAGGTTTCTGTCGATGTACGCATTGTGGCGGCGACGAATCAATCTTTGGAAACGATGGTACAGCAAGGACGTTTTCGCGGCGATCTGTTCCACCGGTTGAGCCAGATCTGCCTCCACGTTCCCCCTCTGCGCGATCGCGCCGAGGACATCGTACCGCTCGCGGAATTCTTTTTGGAACAGCAAAATCCCCGCCTCGAATTAGCCGATAGCGCCCGTGAGCGTCTGCTTTCCTGCTCGTGGAGCGGCAATATCCGGGAATTGCGCAACGTCATTACAAAAGCCGCAATCCTGGTCAACGGCAATCTGATTCGCGCCGAACATATTCATTTGCGCGCGCCGGCCGCCTTTGCCGCGCCGGCGGGCCAGCCGCAGGCCCCCGCCAATCTCGATCGTATGGAAGAGTCGATGATCCAGCGCGTCCTCGAGCAGACCGGTGGACATCAACAGCGCGCAGCGGCCCTGCTTGGAATTTCGCGCCGGACATTGAGTAGAAAGCTGAAGTCCTATGGCTTACGCACAACTGAAGAACACTGCGCCTGAGGTGATCACGCACGGCGTCGAGAATCGCAAGGAAGAACGCCTTGCGGCCGACGGCTCTGTATGTCTGATCCTTGACCACGATGGTTCGCAAGCCGTCGACGGCCGCCTCGCGGATATCAGCGCCTCCGGATTTCGCGCCGTCCACCAATCGCGCGAATTGAAGCCCGGACGCGTCATACGCTTCCACTATGAGGATCGCGGATCCTCGAGCCGCGTCTCCGGTTGGGCGCGCGTCATATGGAGCCGCGAGCAGGGCTCCCAAATCGAAACCGGATGCTTCGTCGTGATCGCCGATTAAACTTCGGTTCCCTGCCCCTCGCTCATTCGTACTAACCCCTCCGTCCCTCGCCGAAAATCGCCGAAATGTGATAGCATCGCACGCGGGGATAGTCCTACCTGCGACCGTTAAAATCCGGTCCTCGAGGACTCGCAAAAGGCGGCATCGGAACAACAATGGATTTCATGACCACTGAGGTGTGGGGCGTCGCGGCGGCAGCCGCATTCCTCTTCTTCCTGATTGGATGGTTCGTCCGCGGAGTCGTCGGACAAGGTCGATCCCGGGCGATCGAAATCAACAAGGATATTGAGATCGAGAACCTGCAGGCGGATCTCGAATCTTCGCAGAAGGCGTATGCCGAAGCGGCAATGACGCTCGAAAAGTCCAACGCGCAAGGCAAAGATTTGCAGGCGAAGCTCGAAGCCGCTGCGAAGGATTCCGTCCAGCAGCTCGCCGCCAGTAAGGCGCGGCATGACTCCGAACTCGCCGCTGTCAAGACGAAGCTCGCCGCGCTCGAGCCGCTCCAGAACGCAGTCGCGGAACGCGATACCCGCATCGAAGGATGGCAAAACCGCTTCGATGGCTTCGTTTTGGAAAAGGATCTCGCACTTGCGAATGTGCGCGCGTTATCTGCCGAGCTCGCCGAGCAGAAGGGCAAGCTCGCCTCGATGGGCGCCGCCCTCGCCGCCGCCGAGGCGCATAAGGACTCTCTCACGTCACAACTCGCCGCTCACGAAGGCGTATTTTCTTCGAAGGACGCTTCGATCGCCGCGTTGCAGAAGCAGCTCGCCGAGACGCAAGCGGTCGCTGAGGCCGAACCCCTGCACGCCGCGCTCGCTGAGAAAGACCAGATCATCGCCGACCAGAAGACGGCCCTCGCCGCCGCTCAGTCGAAGATGACGGCGCTCGTCGACGACCATCAGACGCGATTCGCGGAGATAACGGCCCTGGTTGCGCAACGCGACGAACAACTGAAATCCTTCGATCAGCGCATGCGCGGAGCCACCGCCGAGAAAGACACCGTCATCAGCAGGCTCCGCGGCATGGTTGCGCAGATCGAGCCTTTACGCGCGGATCTCGCCGAGCGCGACCGCACCATCGAAGCGCTGCAAGCGAATTCATCCGACGCAATGAAATCCGCACTCGCGGATAAAGAACAAGTCATCTCTTCCTTGCAACTGCAGGTCGCGGACTCGGCCGCCACCCACGCGAGTCTGATCGCGGCGCTCGAAGCGAAGGCCAGCGAGAAGAACGACCGCATCTCCCATCTCGAATCCCAGATCGTCGACACCACCGGCCGTCATGCCGCCGCGAAGTCCGAACTCGACAACTGGGAATCTCGCTTTGCCTCGCTCGAAGCGCAGTCGAAGCAACAGGCCTCCAATTATCAGGCCGCCCTCGACAACCTCGAAGCCAAGCAGCACGAGCTCGACCGCGCCCACGGCGAAATCCGTGGACTCGATTCGCACTTGATGGCTGCATTAGCGGCCGCTTCCCCGGCCTCCGCCGAATTGATCTCGGACCTGCGCGCCCAGATCGCCGCCTTCGACCAAGCGAAGACTACTGAGAACGACCGGATCTCCCACCTCGAAACTCAAATCGTCGACACCACCGGCCGCCACGCCGCCGCGAAATCGGAACTCGACAACTGGGAATCCCGCTTCGCCGCGCTCGAGTCGCAGTCGAAGCAACAGGCCGCAAATCACCTAACCACTTTGAACACGCTCGAGGCCAAGCAACAGGAAATCGACCGCGCGCAAGCCGAAATCCGCCAACTCGATTCGAAGTTGATGGCCGCGCTCTCCGCGCCCAATGAATTGAACGCGCTCAAAGGCCGCGTCGCTGATCTCGAAAAGGCTCTCGATCAGGAACTCCCCCGCGAAGCCCAACTCCGCGCCATCATTGCCACCAACGAAAGCGAACTCACCGAGCTCCGCGCGCAAATCGCCGATCGCGACGAACGTCTCGAAGCCTGGGATTCCCGCTTCCACGCGTCCCTCGGCGAGTTGCATGGCGAGGTCGGAAATCTCACTGCCCGCACTCGCGCCTACGAATCCGAGCTCCTCACCTTAAAGAACGAATTGGCATCGGCACCCCTCTCGATGGCCGCGGCGGCCGGAGCGGGAAGCTCCAGCGTCGCCTCCGGATCGATGCCTTCGGCCCCATCGAAACCGCCACGCGTCGATAACGCCCAACTCTTGAAAGAACGTCTCAGCAATGGGCTCCCGACGCAGGCCATCCAATTCCTACCATTCAGCGCCGAGCTTCTTCCGCAGTCGTTGCCGGTCCTCGAAGAGGCAGCCAACGCCCTTCACGAATTTCCGGATGTTCCCATCGAGATTGCCGGCCACACCGACTCCTGGGGCCAGCCGCACGACAATCTACGCTTGAGCCAGAAGCGCGCCGCGACCGTCAGAGAATATCTTCTGAATAGCGGCATCGCCCCCTGGCGCCTGATCGACGTCGGCCACGGCGACACGCAGCCCGTCGAGTCGAATGACACCCCAGACGGACGTTTCGCCAATCGCCGGATCGAGCTTCGCGTACGGCAATGAGGCTCGACCGGCTGGCTGGCCCAGCAGTGTTTTCAAGCGCATTCTTATTGCTCGCGGTCCAGCCGCTCGCGGCTAAACGGCTCCTTCCTGTCTATGGCGGATCGTCCTCCGTGTGGACCGTCTGCCTCCTGTTCTTTCAACTCGTCCTCCTCGCCGGCTACGCCTGGGCTCACGCCGTCCGCCACAAGCCGCTCGTGCACGCCGCCGCCGCGATCATCGCCGCCGGTTCGCTCTACTTCTTCGGATCCTCCGTCGAAACCTCGATCGCATCGCCGATGTTGGGAGTCCTCGTCGGACTCGCCAAAACCGTCGGACTTCCTTACTTCGTTCTGAGCGCCACATCTCCTCTTTTGCAAGCGTGGACGAAGGAATATCGCCTCTACGCATTCTCGAATCTCGGCTCGCTCACCGGCCTGATCGGATTCGTCTTCGTCCTCGATCGCATCGAATCGATCCGCTCAATCTTCGTCGTCGCGTATCTTGTATTCGCCGCGCTTATCGTCGCCTGCTGCCTCGCGCATCCCGTCGCCGAGGATCCTCCCGCGCCCACCGATGAAAAACTCTCGTTCGAGCAAGTCGGATTGTGGATGCTCCTCGCTATGTGCGGCACCGGCATGCTCGCAGCCACGACAAATCAGTTGTGCCAGGAAGTCGCGTCGATCCCTCTGCTGTGGGTGTGGCCGCTCGGCCTTTATCTCGCCAGCTTCGCCATCTGCTTCGAAAGTCCGCGCTGGTACAAACGCATCTGGTTCGGACGCCTCGCCGCGGCATTGATTCCCGCGGCTTGCATCATCACCTCGATGGGAACGAACGTTCCGTTCTGGGCTCACTTCCTGGTCGACTCGGCCGCATTCTTCGTCTGCCTGATGCTGGTGCACGGTGAACTCGCCGAGCGGCGCCCGGAAGAAGGATTCCTCACCTCTTTCTATCTCGCCGTCGCCGCCGGCGGAGCGCTCGGAACGCTGCTGGTCGCCTTCATCGCGCCGCGCGTGTTCACTTCTTACCTCGAATTTCCTTTGTTCCTGATGCTCGCCGGATTGTCCGCCGTCGCCTTGTGGTGGCGCGAACGATTGATGGCGGTCACCGCGCTACTTCCTCTCTTACTCGGCGCACTCGCGCCGGTCGCCTACCTGCAGCCCGATCGCAACGATGAGAACATCGCCGAAATTCGCAACTTCTTTGGAATTGCGCGAGTCAGCCTTAAAACCGATCCGCGCGGTCAGGCACTGGTCCTGACGCATGGCCAAACCATTCACGGCAGCGAATATGTTGCCGAGAAAGCGCACCCGCGTCCCAGCACATATTACACGCCCCGCAGCGGAGTCGGCATCGCCATCGGCGACCACCGCCACGACGATAAGCCCATGGATATCGGCGTCATCGGACTCGGCACCGGCACGCTCGCCAGTTACGCCAAGCCCGGCGACAACTGGTGGTTCTACGACATCAATCCCGACATCATCCGCCTCGCGCATCAGCCGTTCACCTATTTGAAGGCCGCTTCCGAAAGCGACGGAGCCCACGTGCACGTCATCGAAGGCGACGGCCGCCTGAGCCTCGCCCGGGAACCGAACCTGCGGTTCGACATCCTCGTGGTCGATGCCTTCTCTTCCGACTCGATCCCCGTCCACTTGCTTACGCGCGAATGCGGAAGTGTCTACCGCTCACGCCTCAAGGACGACGGGATCCTCGCGATCCACATCTCGAACCGCACGCTCGACCTCGAACCCGTCGTCCGGGGCCTCGCCCAGGCAACCGGAATGAGCGCCGTCAGGATCAACAACGACCTCGACAAGAACGAAGGAGTCAGTTCCTCCAGTTGGATGCTCCTCTCGCCCTCGAAAAGCTCCCTTGACGGCCTGCGCCGGGCCTCCGTGCCCTTCGAAAAGAGGCGCCCGATTATTTGGAGAGACGGCTACGCGGACATCCTGGACGTCATATCCTTCGACGAATAATGATCGGTAGCGCATTCTAAGTAAAAAGCCGGGATTTCGAACATCTAAAGCGTCATCCTGCTCACTATCGAGAAGTTTACAAATCATTCACAACTCCTAAATCGTTGACGTTCAAAGAAAAGGGCTTCACACCGTGTCGGGTTTCGTGTATGATAAGGGCGGCTAGTGGAAGTTTCGGTCTGATCTTCGGTTTATCTCTCGTAAGTCCTTAAGAGTGCTCCGATCGTTCACCTGTAGCTTCGGCCTGTTGGGGCGGGACGGCCGCCTGTTGATCGTTGAGTACCTCTAAGGAGAGTAAGGACATGCGTTTGTTTGTTGGGAACCTTCCCTTCAAAGCTGCAGAGGGTGACGTCGAAGGACTCTTTCAGCAATTTGGATTTACCCCGGATCGTGTGGAGATCATGCGGGACCGGTTTAGCGGCGAGCCTCGTGGTTTTGGTTTCGCCGAGTTTTCGGATGTTGCGCAAGGCCAGGCTGCGATCGAAGCTGTGAACGGCAAGTCGTTGCTCGGCCGCCCGTTGATCGTCAACGAAGCGCGTCCGATGAGCAAGGAAGGCGGCGGTGGTGGTGGACGTCAAGGTGGCGGCGGCGGCGGTGGACGCCAACGGGACTTCGGCGGCGGCCGCAATCGCTGGTAGTTTCAGCTCTTTCTTTAAATTAGTTGTGAGGAACGGGGCGGGCTCCGCGTAGGCGTAGCCCGCCCATTTCATTTTGCGCCTCGAGGTATAACTCGAGTTATACTGAAAGCGTGAAAACTGCGGTGTCACTCCCCGACGAGCTCTTCAAAAAAGCTGAGTTGGTCGCTAAGAGAATGCATGTCTCTCGAAGCGAGCTGTACGCCCTAGCCCTAAGCGGATACCTTCGAACCCGCGACGAAGAAGAGATCGCCCGAAAGTTGCGTGAGTTCTACGACAAGGAACCGGCAATCGTCGACGAAGTCCTACACCGGGCCCAACTCAGAGTGATGAAGCGTTCGGAATGGTAGTTCGGCGGGGACACATTTGGTGGGCTGATCTTGAGGAACCCTTAAGATCCGGACCCGGATTCAGACGTCCGGTCCTGGTCATCCAAGCCGACGTGTTTAACGAGAGCGGCATTAACACGGCGATCGTTGCGATCATCTCGGGCAATGAGCGCCTCGCCGACGCGCCAGGAAACGTCTTCCTACCTACGAAATTATCGGGTCTGAAGAGAGATTCCGTAGTCAACGTGTCGCAGCTATTCACCGTCGATCGCTCGCTTCTCACGGATTATGTCGCGACGCTTCCTCCTCACTTGGTGCGAGTCGTTGATGACGGCCTCCGGCTCATCCTGGCGTTGTAAACCCTCCACAAAGACGCTGGCGGCTTGGATGAGTCTGATACACTGGAACCAATCCCATCTTGAAACGCTTCCTACAATCGTCGAATGCTCCTTGCCCGTGAATTCATCGGCTACCTGTCCCGTCAGCTCGTCCAGCGGCTGGCGCCCCGCGTCATTGAGACCAGCGATCCCCAACTGGCCGCCGAACATATTGAGTACGCCATCGAAGACGACTTGTCGATTGAAGACAAGCTGAACGACGAAGTCCGCGACATCCTCGACAAATATTCCGAACAAATGCGCAAGGATGGCTTGAGCTATCAGGAAATGTTCCGCAAGATCAAGAACACCCTGGTGCAGCAGCGCAAGGTCATCCGCGCCTCCGGACGCGACACGCACGACGCCATGAAGCTCTCTCGTGACAAGGTCAATGATCTGTCGCACAAATTGGTCACGATGATGCGGTCGAAGCGCGATTTTCGCGTCAAAGGCGACGTGAA
>DASXZC010000119.1:0-8757 GCA_036502165.1 Bryobacteraceae bacterium | reverse complement strand
TTCACTACATGCGGCTGTCCCCAATTGAATTTTCGCCGTTTGGCTGCATGATATTGCAGAACGGCACGAAATGCAAGAGTCATCGCTCCGGGATTCGCTTATTCACATTACCTAGCGTAGGACTAATCGCAAGCCGGTTTTTTCTGAAGTATCGGCGACCGCGAACTGTACATGCGGCTGGTGCGGGAGAAAACATGGCTGTAGGGGCGCCGGCCGCTTGGCAAATTGGCAAAATCTGTATGATAGGAGGGAGTTGGGTCTCTGGAACGCAATTTCTTCGAATTTCTTCGGGGGACTGCTCAGGCCGTCCCCATCTGGGGAACCCCCATCTGGGGAACCCCATCTGGGGAACCATCTGAAGCTCCGGAACGATACTGGTCCCCAAGCAGGATTCTGAGGAGCATGTGGCGCTTCTTCAGCGAATTGGTCGCATCCCGACAAAAAAGCCGCGATAAATCGCCGAGCAGTCGAATGCTCTCGAATATACGAATTTCCGAAAGCGCGTCGTCAGGCTATTCGCTTTATGGCAATTTCTGAAGATGCGCTCGATTCTGGGCCATGCTCAACAAACCGGGCCGGAGCTTCCCTCGCGAGCGATCGTTCCCGAACATAATGTTTTAATCCGGTGGAAACCTATGGTATGCTATGCTCGTTTGTTCTGTTCAGTACTATCGCCGGGGGGTTGTTAATGCGGTTTGTACTGTCTCACGAAGCGCCCGATGGCCGACAATTTGCATAAAAAAACGAAGCGGAACACCGATTCCACCTCGCCAACTACCCCGCTTGTAGTCAATACCGGTTCGCCAGGCCTCATGCGCGAGGTGAACCGATCGATTGTTCTTACGCTCATTCGTCTCAGCCAGCCGATCTCGCGGATCGACCTGGCGAAACAGACGAACTTCTCGTTCAGCAACGTTTCGGAAATTGCGGAAGAGCTTTTGCAGGATGGTCTCCTCATCGAGACACGCGCGAAGCCAGACGGGCGCGGGCGCGTCCCCATGCACTTGTCTATCAATGGCGGCGGATATCCAGTTGTGGCCGTCAGCATACGCCGCGCTGAAACGACCATCGCCCTGTCGGGGTTGAGCGGCGAGGTGCTGAGCTCGCATCAGATCCTGACTCCGGAGGAGCCGATGGATATGGTGCGCGGCATCCGGAAAGCAGTACGGGGTTTTCAGAAGACGGAACTGGCGGGCAAGGACAAGCTGCACAAAATCGGCATCAGCGTTCCCGGCACGGTCGATGCGCTTACCGGGCGGGTGCTGTTTGCACCGGCCTTGCCTTGCTACATGGATTTTCCGCTGGCGGCCGAAGTCCAGCAAGCCACTTCGGTGCCGACCGCCGCTGAAAATGATTGCAATCTTGGCGCGATGGCGGACGTCTGGTTGAGTGGATTTGCAGTTCTGGCTGTCAACGGGTTCGTGTTTGTGGAAGTGGGTGACGTCGGCGTGGGCGGCGGGATCATCATCAACCGCGAACTGTATCGCGGTCACGACCACCACTTCGCTGCGGAATTTGGCCATATGGTCGTCGATCCGGCGGGGACCGTCTGCCAGTGCGGGCGCCGCGGCTGCTGGGAGTTGTTCATTTCCGATCGCGCGACGTGGCAGCGCTACGCGCCGGCGCGGCCTTTCGAGCCGGCGCTGATACACGAGCTCATCGCCGCCGCGCATGAAGGCGAAACGCGAGCGCTGCAGGCATTGCGGACGACAGCCGACTATCTCTCACTGGGGCTCTCGAACATCGCCAGTGCCCTCAACCCGCAACGGATCATCCTGAGCGGACACATCACAGGGGCGTTGGATCTGATTGCCCCGTCGATGGCCGAGCGATTCGCACGCGAACGCACCCAAGTCGAGATTCGACCGGCGCGTTTCACAGCGGAGAAGTTGTTCGTCCACGGCGCGATCGCGATGGCGCTCAGCGAGTTGTTCGGACGGCCGAAGCTCGGGATTATCGCGGCTCCGAATCGCCAACAAGCGGATCCACGAGTGGCTCGCCGTTCAAGCGGCCGCGGCTAAGACTTGACCCGCGCGATAGACTTCCTCGCATCCTGCCGGACTTTATCCCGGCGCGATCGCGATACAGCCTAACGGGTTATTTGGCGGCCCGGGTTTGGAATGATCGCGGCTCCGAATCGTCAATAGCCGATCCACGAGCGGCTCGCCACTTGCGCGGCGGCAGCTAACGTTGACTCGTCGTGAAACCTTTTCGAATGCGTGATCGCGATGGCGATCAGCGAGTGGTTCGGGCGGCCGAAGAATCGGAATCATCGTTGCTCCGAATCGCCAATAAGCCGATACGGAGCGGCTCGCCTTTCGGGTCGATGCGGCTAAGACTGAGTTGGCACGTAAATTTTTCGCGCCCTATTCGGAGCGCCGAAGCTCGGGAATATTGCGGCTCCGAGTTGCCACGTTTCCGCACGTGATCGAGTCTGCGCTCGCGGGATCGTGATTGCGATGTTCGGAAGGCCGAGGCTCGTGATCGAGGCTCCGGATTGCGAACAGCTGATCCACGGGCGGTTCGCGGTTCGTGCGGACGCGGCTAAGACTGAGTCGGGCGTAAGGCTTTTCCGCACTCGTCTCAGCTTTTTGTCGCGTTGTCAGCGAGTGGTTCGGCGGAGTGATCGCGGCTCGCGTTGACGCGATGTAAAACTTTTTCGCACTCCTCCGCGACTTTTTCCTTGACACGAACTGGATGAAGGTCTAGTTTATTACGAGAGTAGGAATAATTCCATTCCGCGCAACCTGCAGGCCCGCCCATCACCTTCGACGTCCTTCCGCCACTCCGCCAGGGGCGTGCTGTTCCCCACTCTAGGACTCGCATTCTGGATCTTCGCGCCATGTGCGGGTCATGCCCAAACGACCACCGGCGGGAAGGGGAATGCGGAGTTCTTTGAAACTCACATCCGGCCGGTCCTTGCGAAGGAATGCTTCGGTTGTCATGCGACTTCGAAGATGGGTGGATTGGAACTCGACACTGCCGCGGGTCTGCGCGCCGGCGGCAAGGACGGAGCTGTTGTGGTGCCGGGTAATCCGGACGCCAGCATTCTGATTCAGGCGGTGCGGTATACGCATCAGCGATTGAAGATGCCACCGACGGGGAAGCTGAGTGCGGAGCAGGTCGACGATCTTGCGGCGTGGGTGAAGAACGGCGCCACATGGCCTGACAGCACGGCGATCAAAGCGGCTCCGGTGTCGACGAGCGGAGAGTACGTTATCCGGCCGGATCAGCGGCAATTCTGGGCTTTTCAGCCGGTTCGCAAGCCGCAGATTCCTACCGTTGCGAACGCGGCGTGGGTGCATAACGACATTGACCGCCTAGTCCTGTCGAAGATGGAAGCGAAGGGCGTGCAACCGGTTCGGAAGGCGGATAAACGAACTCTGATTCGCCGCGCGACTTTGGATTTAACTGGACTGCCGCCGACTCCGGAAGAGGTGGACGTGTTCCTGCGAGACACGTCTGATGCGGCTTTCCCGAAGCTCGTCGATCGCTTGCTCGCATCGCCCCGTTATGGAGAACGGTGGGGCCGATATTGGCTCGATCTCGCGCGTTATGCGGACGAGAAGTTCCAGTTCGCCAAGGGGCAGGGCGACTACAAGAACGGCCACCGCTATCGGGATTGGGTCATACAAGCCTTCAACGACGATATGCCTTATGACGAATTCATCAAGGCGCAACTGGCGGCGGATTTGATCCCTACCCAACATCGGGAGAAGCTGTTGCCGGGCCTCGGATGGTTCGGCATCGGGCCCGGTGACGCGGAAGATCGCGTCGATGTAACGACGCGTACATTTCTGGCCATGACGGTTGCATGCGCGCGCTGCCACGACCACAAGTACGATCCGATTCCGACGAAGGATTATTATTCGCTGCTCGGAATCTTCCGGAGTACGGACTATCACGAAATTCCACTGGCGTCTCAGGACGTCGTGCGCGCTTACGACAAAGTCCGCGATCAGATCAAGGCTCAGAAGGGCAAGCTTGGGGAGTTCGTCGAGAAGCAGTCGATCGAACTGGGCGAGTTGCTGGCAGGCAAAACGACCGATTATTTCGTTGCTTCTTGGAAAGTCATACAAGGCGACGCGCCATCGGCGGAAGCCGTGGCTGCTACGGATAAGCTCGATCTCGAAACGCTCAACCGCTGTATCCGCTATTTGAAAACGGGCGAGCGGGAGCATCCGTACCTGAAGCATTGGGATGAGACAGTGGCCCGGAAGGCGCCGATCGAAGAGATCCGCAAGGCTGCTGAGGAATTTCAAGAAACGCTGGTTGCTGTGTTCGTCGAGAAGCGGGAAATTGACGACCGGAACTTCGTTGCGCTTGGCGGCGCGGCGGGCGCGAAGGACGTCCTCAAGCGCACCAACACGAACCTCGAGTCGCTGCCGATCCTGAAGTATTACCTGTGGCGGGACTTCGCCTCGCTGCCGTTCAATCGCGATTCGAACACGGTCAAATTCATTGGCGGCGTGTACTATTATTCCGGCGATAAGCTCGATCGCTGGTTGTCGGGCGAGTGGGCGGATCACATGCGAACGCTGCGGGCCCGGCTGGCCTCGCTCGAAAAGCAGCTTCCTCCGGAATATCCGTTCCTGCATGCGGTGAAGGATTCGGACAAGCCGGCGAACGTCAAGATCGAGATCCGCGGCGACCCGGATAATTTGGGCGCGGAGGCGCCGCGCAGATTCCTGAGGATTTTGTGCAGCGGCGAACCGCCGCTTTACAACGAGGGAAGTGGACGACTGCAGTTGGCGGAGAAAATCGCGACGGCGGAGAATCCGCTTACGGCGCGCGTGCTGGTGAACCGCGTGTGGGCAGAGCATTTCCGCGAGGGAATCGTGCGAACGCCGAGCAATTTTGGCCAGTTGGGCGATCGGCCGAGCCATCCTGAACTGCTCGACTATCTGGCGACTCAGTTTGTAGAGAACGGCTGGTCGATCAAGCGGCTGCATCGGGAGATCATGCTGTCGGCGACCTATCAGCTCAGCTCAGAAGACTCGGCGGCGAACGATGAGAAGGACGGCGACAATCGCCTGTTCTGGCGATTCAATCCGACGCAGCGGCTGGATATCGAAGCGCTGCGGGATTCCGTACTCGCGGTCGCGGGGGACTTGGATTTGAAGGCGGGCGGTCCGGCGGTGAAATTAACGTCCGAGAATCATCGGCGAACTGTATATGCGTACGTCAGCCGGAACAAGCTGGATCCGACTCTGCAGTTGTTCGATTTTCCCGATCCGAATGCGACCAGCGAAGGCAGAAGCGTGACGTCCGGCCCGCTGCAGAGCCTGTTCTTCATGAACAGCGAGTTCATCAGCAAGCAGTCGAAGGCGTTGGCGAAGCGGCTGGAGAACGACTCGAAGGACGATAGGGCGCGCATCGTACGAGCGTATTCGTTGTTGTATTCGCGACCTCCGAGTGCCGCGGAGATTGCGATCGGGATGAAGTTTCTGGAAAAGTCCGGGGGCGCATGGGATCGGTATGCGCAGGGGCTGTTGAGCTCGAGCGAGTTCGGGATGGTGAATTAGATGCGCTACGAGGGGAGAACCGGAATGACCAGACGGGATGCGTTGAAGCGCGTAGGCAGCGGGTTCGGCATGGTTGGACTCGCGGGTATGTTAGGCACGGAGCAAGCGAAGGCCGCGCTCACAGTGAAAGCTCCGCACTTTCCGGCGAAGGCCAAGAACGTCATTTTTCTTTTTCTTAACGGCGGGCTGTCGCACATCGATTCGTTCGATCCGAAACCGATGCTGACGAAGCACGACGGAGAGCCTCTACCAGGACCAAAAATTCCAACCGACCGCGCGACGGGCAACCTCATGAAGTCGCCGTTCGAGTTCAAACGATATGGAAAGAGCGGACTCGAGGTCAGCGAGATCTTTCCCAAAGTCGGCGGCGTCATCGATGATGTTTGCGTCGTGCGGTCGACGTATACGGAGATCGGAAACCATCCGGCCGGACTGTTGATGATGAACTGCGGCCATACACGAATCGGGCGGCCGTCGATGGGGTCGTGGATCACTTATGGCCTGGGGACTGAGAATCAGAATCTCCCCGGCTTTGTCGTCTTGTGTCCAGGGTTTCCGACGTTCGGATCGGCGCTGTGGTCGAACGCGTTCCTGCCTTCCGAATATCACGGATCGCACATCTCGAACGGCGAGCGGGATCCGCTCAAAATGATTCAGGACATTCGGAACCGTGAGCAAAACGCCGTGGAGCAGCAGGAACAGATCGGGCTGGTGAGCGAGTTGGATCATGCCTTCGGCCAGCGCATCGGGCAAAACAGGGAACTCGAGGCGCACATCGAATCGATGGAGGTCGCCTACCGGATGCAGACCGAGGCGCCGGAAGTTTTCGATATTTCAAAAGAGCCCGAAGCCGTGCGGGCACGGTTCGGGCCGAGCGATTTCGGGCGCGGCTGCCTGATGGCATCGCGTATGGTGCGGCGGGGCGTCCGCATGGTGGAAGTGTACTTCGGCCCGGGCCAACCCTGGGACAATCACGACGACATTCTGCTGCATCGCAAGCTGGCCGTCGATGCGGATCCGGCGATCGCGGCGCTGATTCAAGATCTCAAGGAGCAGGGGCTGCTCGAAAGCACGATTGTTCTGGTGGGGTGCGAGTTCGGCCGCACTCCGATGATCCAGAACAGTGGACTCGAGAAGGTGTGTAACGGGCGCGACCATAATCCGCTGGGATTTACGACGCTGGTCGCGGGCGGTGGGTTCAAGGGCGGAATGGCGTACGGCGCCACCGATGACCTGGGATGCCGGGCTGTCGATAAGCCGGTACACGTGCACGATTTGCACGCGACCATTTTGCATCAGTTGGGATTTGACCATAAACGATTGACCTACCGGTACAGTGGGCGCGACTTCCGGCTCACCGATGTCGCCGGGAACGTCATTACCGACATCGTTAGTTAGTTAGTAAGCACGTTGATTCGAATTGCACGCAGGTTTTTTTAAATAGGAGAAGTAGATGCTCAGTCGCCGCTTCCTGACTACCACGTTGTTCGCCTTTATGAGCTGGCCCGTCCTCACATATGGACAGCAGTTCACCTCCGGTCAAATATCCGGGTTTGTTTTTGACTCCAGCGGAGCACCTGTTCCGAACGCCGTGGTTACGGCCGAGGAGGTGCTTACACACGCGAGCCGGCAGATATCTACCGGCGATAACGGCTATTTCATTTTCGCGAATATTCCGGTGGGCACATATACGGTTTCCACGGAAGTCTCGGGTTTCAAACGCTCGACGGAATCGGGGTTGATTCTCGATGCGGGCGGTAAGCTGGCCGTGACATTCAAGCTGGAAGTCGGAAGCGCGGCCCAATCCGTGGACGTCAAAGCATCGCGGGCACCGGTAGAGAGCGAAACCGCGCAGGTGGGACGGCTGGTCGAGCAACAACAGCTATTGGAACTGCCGGTGAATGGCAGGAATATGGGCAATTATCTGATGTTCGAACCCGGCGTCTCGAACCTGCGCCAGCCGAACGTCAGCGCGGGGACCGACAATTTTGGAATCCGGCGCTTCTCGATCAATGGCTCGAACGACTCCGAAACGCACGTGACGGTGGACGGCATCGAAGCGATTCGCACCGATGGCGGAGGCGCGACGATCGGCATGACGAGCCCGGACTCGTTGCAGGAAGTCCGCGTGCTAACCAGTAATTATCTGGCTGAATATGGACGCGGCGGCGGTGCGCAGGTGATTTACGTCACACGAAGCGGCACCAGTCAATTCCACGGCGGCCTTTACGAGTTCGGGGAAAACGACATTTTGAACGCGCGCGGATATTTCGCGGCCACCAAGCCGAAGCTACGCCAAAATCTCTTCGGCGGCAACCTGGGCGGCCCAGTCTACATGCCCGGGAAATGGAACAAGGACAAAAACAAGGCGTTCTTCTTCTATTCGGGCGAGATGCTGCGTATACGGAATGAGACACAGGCGATCGCGCTGGTTCCGACCGCCGCGCAGCGGGCAGGGAATTTCTCAGGCAGCGGCACGGCGCCCATCGATCCGCTGACGAAGCTTCCGTTTCCCGGCGCGATCATTCCGGCCAACCGGATCAGCCAAAACGGACCGGCCTTGCTGAGCATGTATCCGGATCCCAATGCCAATCTCCCCGGCGGCAACTACAGCGCGCTTGGCAAGAACTGGACGAATCAGTCGATTCAGCAGATGAAGGGCGACTATGACCTAGGGAACACGCGCCTTTCGGCAAGCATCAATCTGACACGGCTTGACTTTGAGAACGCTTTCCGCGGTTCGTTTGCTTTGCTGCCCGATCTGGAGCATCGTTATGGATACCGCGAGGGAATCACGGCGACGACGACGATCCGGCCGAATCTGCTGAACCAATTTCAATTCGGATACTCGACCGATCACGAAGCGCTGCTGCGCGTTGGTGTTGGCGTGGATCGATCGACGTACGGAATCAACTTTCCTTACGTTTTCCCCGAACAGTACAAGGATGGAAACAAGATTCCCACGTTGAATGTCAGCGGCCTCGCGCAGATCGACGGCGGCAACTATCTGACGGCGGGACACCGCGGACCGATCTTCAACGCTCATGACGACATGACCTGGAATCATGGCAGTCACACGATCCGTTTCGGCGCGGTGGCCGAGAGAACGGGTCTTAATACAAGCGACCAAGCGAAAGGCGATCAAAACGGCATCTTCACATTTGCCGCGTCCAGTCTCAATCCGGGAACCACGAGGAACCCGATCGCCGATGTTTTGCTCGGCAACTTCGAT
>DASXZC010000118.1:0-4684 GCA_036502165.1 Bryobacteraceae bacterium | reverse complement strand
ACTCGACCTCGGTGAGCAGGTCGAGCGTCTGTTCAAATTCGTGTTCGGTCTCGCCGGGAAATCCGACGATGATATCGGTCGTGATGGCGATCGACCGCCTAGCCTGCCTCATCCATTCGATGCGGCGCATGTAGTCGTCGCGCGTGTAGAGACGCTGCATCCGGTCGAGCACCGTCGTCGCGCCTGACTGCACGGGCAGATGAACGTGATTGCACAGCACCGGATTTTCGTCGATCGCGTCGACAATGTCCTTGACGAAGTCGCGCGGATGCGATGTCGTAAATCGTACGCGGCGGATCTTCGGCACTTGCCCCATCGCGCGGAGCAGGCCCGCGAAATCGAGCCCGGCCGATGAAGGATCGCGATAACTGTTGACGTTCTGGCCCAGCAGTTGAACGTCGGTGTAACCCATGTCGCCGAGCTCGCGTGCTTCCTTGGTTACGCTCTCACTCGTGCGGCTGCGTTCGGGTCCGCGGGTGAAGGGAACGACGCAATACGCGCAGGATTTATCGCAGCCCTCGATGATCGTGATGTAGGCGCGGTGCGGATTATCACGTCGCGCGAAAGGCGTCTCGAAAGCTAATTCCGTATCGAGACTTAATCCGGTCACGCGCTTGTTGCCGGCTTCGAGTTGCACGAGCATCTTCGAAAGATTGTTGTAGCTGGCCGATCCGGCAACGAGGCTCACGTGCGGAGCCCGCTCGAAAATCTTCTCGCCTTCCTGTTGCGCCACGCAGCCGATCACGGCGAAGGTCTTGCCCTTGTGGTTCTTATTGAACTGCTGCAGCTTGTTGAAGACTTTCTGCTCCGCCTTATCGCGGATGCTGCAGGTGTTGTAGAGCACGAGATCCGCTTCCTCGACTGTCGGCACCTGACTATAGCCGTCGGAGATCAACGTCCCGATGACTTTTTCGGAGTCATGAGCGTTCATCTGGCAGCCGAAAGTTTCGATGTAGAAGGTCTTCATGGGGGAGGGCGGGGCGGACGCACTTTTATTGTAGCCTGCGGGGATCCGTGCTGCCGGAATTGTGCGGCCTTGAGGATCTCGGCGGTGTTAGGATCAAATTTGTGTTGCCAGCCAAAACCCAAGAGGGTCTTTGAAGGTTCGCGATGTATTGAAGATGCTTCGGGCCGACGGTTGGATCCTTCGGAATCAAGAGGGAAGCCATCGCCAGTTCGTCCACCCAGCTAAACTAGGGAAGGTCACCGTCGCGGGTCACGAGTCCGATGAGATGCCACCGAAAACGATGAAGTCTATAATAAAGCAGGCAGGCGTCCCATGAACAAGTTTGTCGTCCTCTTTGAGAAATCTGCGACTGGGTATGGCGCATACGTGCCCGATCTTCCGGGTTGCGTAGCCACCGGCCGAACTATTGAGGAGACCAGGAGCCGGATGGCCAAGGCTTTGGAAATGCACCTTGCGGCAATGCGCGCGGATGGCGATCCAATCCCGGAGCCTTCACACTTCGAACTCGTGGACGTCCGCTAATCCTTACTCGACCGCGGAAAAGTACACAGCCACTTCTTCCGAACGAGCTCCCACGCCTTCGCCGGCCGTGACCCGAGCGGCGGCGAGGTCCCAGCAAACAGCAAAAAGCGGAAGCCTTTCGGCCTCCGCTTCTCGTGCTTGCGACGGAATATGGAAGGGTCTTTATGATTTCTTGCGGCGCCGAACCGAACCGACTGCGACCAGTCCGCTCGCGAACAGCATGGAGATGGCCGGTTCCGGCACGGACGACACCGGATCCGTGATCAGGCCTTGGATCGAAGTCATTCCGCAGTTCCCGCCGTAGCAGGAAGCGGGAGGGCTGAGCGTCAGGTTCGGCGAGACGATCGCGTAGGTCACGTCGAAGAGGGCTCCGTTCAGTGTGACCGAGGAACCTGGATCCCACTGAATCGAGGCGTTTGACGATCCGCCGGCGATCGAGCCGACCACCGTGCCGACGGGAATGCCTCCGCTGAGAAAATCGGGCTGGCTTTGATTGATGTTGATCGCCAGCGTCAGTCCGGATGGCAGGCTTTCCGAAGGGCATGTCAGCGTGTGATCGACGCAACTGATCTGAATGTTTCCGAGGTTAGAGAACGTCGACGGAGCGTTGATCGGATCCACGGAGACCGACGAATTTGTCGGCAAATAGGTCATTATTACGGTGTTTCCGATGGTGATTTGATTGGTGCCGCACCCGGTAACTGAGCCAGAACTGACACAGTTGAAGACCGAACCTGCGGAAGTGTCGTACTGGATCATGTTGGCGAAAGCAGCTCCGCCAGCAAACAGCGCGAAAAGTGGGATGAGGCGCAATAGTTTCATATGGGTGACCTGGACCGTAAATTTCTACTGGATTCGAGCGAATTGTCCTTTTCAGGAATTCTTGCCCTTTCGAGTGATCCCAGATTAGATCTAACGGACCCCCCGAGGAATAGATCCGGGGTCCCAACGAAGCAACGAAAATTACCGAGCCAAAGTACCGGTACCAAGGCAGTATTGCCGTACCAACTGAGGAAGGTGCGAAACTTGGGATCAGAGCCCGCTTCCTGCCCTCCATGACTTCGAATTCCCATTTGCTGACGCGTCGCGAAGCCGTTGTCGCACTGTCAGGCGCGGGAGTTCTTTGCGCTGCGGACCAGCCTGGCTTCGTGCACTTCACCGATGTCGCCGCAGCCGCGGGCTTGACGGAACCGATCATCTACGGCGGCGTCGAATCGAAGAAATACATCCTCGAAACCAACGGCTGCGGCGTTGCGTTCATCGACTACGACAACGATGGCTGGGTCGATATCTTCCTTGGCGGCGGCTCGCGTCTTGAAGGAAGTCCGGCATCGACCAGCATCCGGCTGTATCACAACAATCGCAACGGCACGTTCACTGACGTCACCAAAAAAGCCGGACTCGAGCGCATCGCCTGGGTCTCAGGCGTGTGCGTCGGCGATTACGACAATGACGGATTCGACGACATCTTCCTCGCCTGCTGGGGCCAGAACATCCTCTACCGCAACAACGGCAACGGTACGTTCTCGGACGTCACAGAGTCCGCGGGATTGCGCGCCCCCAAAGGACGTTGGAGCGCCGGCTGCACGTGGGTCGATTACAATCGCGACGGCTTCCTCGATCTTTTTGTCAGCGAATATCTGGAGTTCGATTTGAAGACCGCGCCGCTGCCTGGTGAGGCTGAAAACTGCAACTGGAAAGGCATCGCCGTCAATTGCGGACCTCGCGGAATGCGCTTCGGACGCAATCGTCTGTATCGCAATCTTGGCAACGGCAGATTCGCTGACGCGTCCGATGACTCAGGAATTTCGAAGACGCAGAATCGCTATGGGATGACCGCCGTCGCCGCCGACTTCGATGGCGATGGATGGCCGGACATCTTTGTCGCGTGCGATTCGACCGCGAGCATCCTCTATAAAAATCGGCACGACGGTACGTTCGAAGACGTCGCTCTCACTGCGGGTGTCGCATACAACGAAGATGGCCGTGAGCAGGCAGGAATGGGCGTCGCCGTCGGAGACCTACGCAATCGCGGCACGCTTGATCTCTTCAAGACTCACTTCGCCGACGATACGCCGGTGCTCTATTCGAACGATGGACGCGGATCCTTCACCGACGTTACGACATCCGCGGGGCTCGGAGGCTTCAGCCGCTTTGTCGGTTGGGGCGCCGGCTTCGCCGATTTCGACAACGATGGATGGCTCGATCTGCTGTACGTCAACGGGAACGTGTATCCCGAGATCGAGAAGCACTTCGCCCAATACCAGCACGCGAATCCGCGCATCCTGCTGCGCAATCGCGGCGATGGAAAATTCGAAAACGTCAGCGCCGCTGCGGGTTCTGGCATCACCGATCGCCATTCGAGCCGTGGCTGCGCCTTCGGCGATTTCGACAACAACGGCCGCATCGGCGCGCTCATCATGAATATGAACGAGCCTCCGTCGCTATTGCGCAACAGCGTCACGAACGGCAATCATTGGTTGAAGCTGAAGTTGATCGGAACGAAGTCGAATCGTTCCGCTATTGGCGCTTCCGCAATCGTCACTGCTCAAGGACGCCGTCAGCGGCAGGACGTCCTCAGCCAGTCGAGTTTCTATTCGCAAAACGATCTGCGTCTGCACTTCGGACTCGGCACCGCGGCTTTGGCGGATTCGATCGAACTCCGCTGGCCATCGGGCCTGCGCGAGACGTATAAGCATGTGCAGGCCGGCCAGATCCTGCGGCTCACCGAAGGCCGTGGCGAAAAGGTTTAACCCTACGCGCGCTTGCGCCGTATCAACGCGCCAAGAACGAGGCCCGACCCCATCAGCAGATATCCGGACGGTTCCGGGGTGATTGTGCCATCGATCGTGAACGCACGATCCCCAAGGTTGGGGAAATGTGCGGAGACAGTTCCGTTCGTGAACAGCTCCTGGTAGGTGGTGCCCGTGCCGCCCGTGCCGTCCTTCCAAATGAACTTGATGGTCTGGTCCGGATTGTGACTCAACGGAGAGAGCCAATAGGTTCCGGGTCCAACATTCAAGCCCGGTATTGATGCCGTGAACTCGTAGAATGTGAACGTCGCGCCGCCAAAGATTCCGGTTCCGAGAACTTGGGATGTGACTTGCGCCGCTGTGAGATTCGTCTGCGAGAGCAATGTTCCCGGGGCTGCGGAGCTGTTGGCGTACAGGTCGATATCCCAACTGGTCGTGTTGG
>DASXZC010000117.1:0-4326 GCA_036502165.1 Bryobacteraceae bacterium | reverse complement strand
GCACAACCTCTTCCGCGGGCTGCTCATTCGTTACGAGCGAAAAGGGGCCAACTACCTTGCGCTCGTTCACCTCGCCTCTGGGCTCATCGCGTTTCAGCAGGCCCGAAGGCGATGATCACAGGTTCCGGGAGGTGCTCTAAGGACTGCAAGTAGTCGTTCACGCTCCTCGCGCGCTTGGAGCCGAGCGCCAGGTTGTACTCTTCCGTTCCCCTTGAGTCGGCTCGGCCGATGAGCTCGACGCGCCTGCCCTTCAACGGTCCGGTTCGCATACAGACTGCGAGCTGCTGCAAGACGTTGTGGTCATCGTCGCTGAGATCCGCTTGGTCAAAGGCGAACTTCGGGGAGGAGCCGCTTGGCGTCGCCTTGATCCGACATAGTTGGATGATGTCGCTCGATAGTGCCAGTGAATGGCTCATTTTCTGGTCCCCTGTCATGTCGCGCGGTGGCGTCTTGGCCGCCTTCGTAGGCGGCGGCTGGTTCAGCGCCGAAGGCTGCGCGGGGGCGACCTTCTCGTGATTGCAGGCGGCGAGAAAAACAAGAACGATCGTGGCTACGGATTGACTCAGTCGCATGTCGAACCTCCTCATGTCGAACCTCGATCGTTGGCTCATGCTGCGATAACGCGAGAGCGGCGCAAGACATTCCAAATGATCTTCTTCGCGGGGCTTATACAGGCCGACGGGCCTCGAAAGCAACCGTATGCCGCACCCGAGTGACCGATCTTGTGGTCGCATCAGGATCGTGATCAATGTCCGGATCTCGGGAGGTCGGTTAGAAATGCCGACGTGAAGCCCACCATCGGAAGAATCGTCCACTACACGAACTCCGGGGAACGCGACGGCAAATACTCGCCCGAGGTGCATGCCGCGCTGGGGATCAACTCCGATGGCATCGTGGTTCTGCCCGTCTTCCACCAGATCGAGCAGTTCGACATGCCCAGCGTCGAGCACACCGTAGTGCCTGCAGCCCCGCATACTCCACGGCTTCGTGTGATCCAGGGGAGAAGTCGAAGGGGACGAGAATTTTCGAGACGAGGTTCATGATTGCCTCAATGCGTTCTCTCAGGATGCGCATCACCTTGATTCGCCAGTCTGCCCAGATCTCCATCGCGATCTTCCGTGCTTCGAACGGTTCGAGGCCCTATTGTCAAACCAAGGTCATTCGAATTGGACACCTCTCGAGGCCCTGACGAGACCATCCAGTCTGCACCCGACGATGAAGTCGTCGTCGAGGCGCGGAGAGGTTCTTTCCGGTGAGCGATCCCCCGTTGGACGGTGGCGCCGCCCGGATCTCCGGTGAGCGAGGCCAGACGCGCGACCCCTCGAACCGGCACCGCGCCCAGGTCGGACGATTGTTTCTTGGCTTGGCTTCCCGAGGTCGCACTGTCGGGTCGTGGGCCAATCAGGACAGTTCACTTAGGCCCAATAAAGGAATCCAGATAACACTATCTCGAGTGACGAAGCGATGACGCCCGACCTGGCTGAACGCGCATCTATGTCTATCGTGCCGCGAATCGCCAGTTCGAAGGCTGATTCCTCTCCCGTTCCTTCTTGGATCGTGATCGAAGATGAGGTGCATTCAGGGAGAGCGGCTCGCCGGCTCCTCTGCTCAAGCCGACGTTGGACGAACCCTGTCCGGGCCTTCTTGAGCTTCAAAAGACTGCTGACGGTCGAAGCGTGCTCAGACCGACGAAATGCCGACTGCTCAGAGGGACTGACGGGGATACTGCGCTCTGTCAGATTCTCGATCCGACGATGGCCCTTACGTTTCAGGAGGGGGATCAGTTCGTGTGCTCCGGTGCGTCCTCGACGTGCACCGAGGGTCCTTCTCGCAACCAGCGCTCCGCGCCGTCGGGGATGAACGTGCGTCCAGCCGATCGTTTCGCGCCTGGCGGCCCCGGAAGTTCGCCGCGTTGGACTTCGAGCGCCAAGACAGGAGTTGGTACTGCGCTCAGCAATAGAAGCCGCGTCTGGTTCACCTTGAGTCACGGCATTTTCAATGAGATCTATTATCCGCGCCTCGACCAGGCCTGTATTCGAGACATGGGGTTGATCGTCACGGATGGGGAGGTGTTCTTTTCCGAGGAGAAGCGTGACACCGCTTCCCGCGTCGCGTGGTTGGCCGAAGGCGTGCCGGCGTTTCACTTGATTAACGCTTGTCGCGACGGTCGCTATCGCATCGAGAAAGACATCGTGACCGATCCGGAACGGGACACGGTGTTGCAGCGGACGAGCTTCATACCGCTGCAAGGTGCTCTCTCCGACTATCGCCTTCACGTTTTGCTTGCGCCACATCTGGGCAACCAGGGTGTCGACAACAGCGCCTGGGTTGACGACTTCGAGGGGACGCCGCTTCTTTTCGCGCGACGAGCCGGAAGCGCGCTGGCGCTCGCTTGCTCCGCTGGGTGGGTGAGGCGGTCGGTCGGCTTCGTGGGATCGTCCGATAGCTGGCAGGATCTGAAGGCGCACAAGAAGATGACCTGGGAATACACCCGGGCAGAAAACGGAAACGTGGCGCTGGCCGCGGAGATTGATCTGGTGGCATCGCGGGGAGATCTCGTTCTAGCGCTTGGTTTCGGGGGCAACCCAGAAGAGGCTGCTCGAAACGCCATCGAGAGTCTCCGTGGCGGTTTTGACAAGGCAAAACGGGACTACTTCACCGGATGGCAGGACTGGGCCAAGGATCTTCCTCCCCTGACGAAAGACGCACTTTCCGTCGCCGGGGATCTTTCGCCCCACAGCCTCGCCGTTCTTCGCACGCATGAGTCCAAAAGGGCGCCGGGAGGTCTCATCGCGAGTCTGTCGATCCCGTGGGGATTCAGCAAGGGTGACAACGATCTGGGGGGCTACCATCTGGTCTGGTCGCGGGACATGGTCGAAACGGCGGGCGGCTTACTGGCCGCAGGGGCGCACGAAGAGGTACGCCGCGTCCTTTCCTATTTGCGGCTGACCCAGCAGGCAGACGGGCATTGGTCGCAGAACATGTGGCTGGACGGCTCGCCGTACTGGAATGGGATTCAGATGGACGAGACGGCGTTGCCCATTCTCCTGGTGGACCTGGCGTACCGCCAGAAGGCTCTCGCGGAGGCCGACGTCGCTCAGCTTTGGCCAATGGTGCGGTCGGCGGCAGGATACTTGACCCGCAACGGTCCGGTGAGCCCGGAGGACCGATGGGAAGAAAATCCCGGGTATTCGCCATTCACCGTCGGCGCACAGATCGCGGCGCTGCTGGCAGCGGCGGATCTCGCTCACCTGAATCACGAGAACGCCATCGCCGGCTATCTTCGCGAGATCGCCGACGTTTGGAATTCATCCATCGACAGATGGATGTTCGTCTCCGGGACGGACTGGTGCCGACGCTTCGAGGTCGACGGATTTTATGTGCGGATCGCACCGAGGGGCATGGGGCCCGGCGTGTCGCGGTTCGAAAGCACCGTTCAGATTAAGAACGTTTCGGGCTTGGCCGACAGTTTCACAGCAGGCCATCTGGTAAGTCCCGATGCGCTCGCGCTAGTGCGTTTTGGCTTGCGTGCCGCCAACGATCCGAGGATGCGCGATACCGCAAAGGTTATTGATGAGTTGCTCAAGGTGGAGACGCCGTCTGGCCCTGCTTGGCACCGTTACAACGGCGATGGTTATGGCGAGCATGAGGACGGGGGACCGTTTGACGGCACCGGCATCGGCCGCGGCTGGCCGTTGCTAAGTGGTGAGCGAGCGCATTTTGAATTGGCAGGTGGGCGCGTCGAAGAGGCGAAGCGACTCTTGGCGGCGATGGAATCCTTCGCCAACGAGGGCGGTCTGATCTCGGAGCAGGTCTGGGACGCCGGGGACATAGCTGACCGCGAGCTACTTTTCGGTCGGCCTTCGGGTTCGGCCATGCCGCTGGTTTGGGCGCACGCGGAATACCTCAAATTGCGACGCTCGCTGCGAGACGGCCGCCTCTTTGACCTTCCCCCACAGACCGTTCAGCGGTACCTGAAGGACAAAACGACGTCTCCGCGGATGGTCTGGCGATTCAACCACAGGATTCGCTCGATGCCGGCCGGCAAGATACTTCGCGTCGAGACGCTGGTGCCGGCGGTCGTTCATTGGAGCGGCGACGGCTGGCGTTCTGTGGCGGATGTGCCGACCGTCGATGTGGGACTGGGAATTCATTTAGCCGATCTGGAAACCACGAATCTTGCCGGGCAGGCGCAGATCGACTGGACATTCTATTGGCCGGACGCTCATCGCTGGGAGGGCGAGAACTTCGCCGTTCGAGTCGTTGCAGGGTGTCCGTCCGCTGGAGCGCACCCGCCGGCCGGGCGGCGGGTGGCGTGGGGGGGCG
>DASXZC010000116.1:0-7410 GCA_036502165.1 Bryobacteraceae bacterium | reverse complement strand
CCCTTCGGACCCTTGCCGGCATGTTGGCCGCGCTGTCCGTTGCTACCACCACGCATGGACATCGAGTGAGAATCTTGCGAGCGTCCGTTGTGCTGGCCGCCCTCGGATTCAAAACGTCCATACTCATCACGGGGGCGATCGTTTCCCTGCCGAAAGTTCATGCTCGAACCACCGCCGGATTCGAAACGTCCGAATTCATCCCGCGGCCGGTCGATTGACGAGTACCCGCGGCCGGAGTTTCCCGACTGGGAACGGCCGTACTCGCCACGGGACCAGTCCTGCTGGCCCGATTGACGGGATTCAAATCTCCCAGATTCGTCCCGCGGTCGATCAAACTGGCTCGAAGAGCCCTGGTATGACGACCCACCGTAATTACGGCCCGAATTACCGGATTCGAAGCGGCCGTATTCATCACGAGAACGGCCTTCATTCTGATCGCCGCGTGATTCATATTGTTGATTATCGGTTCTATATCCTCCTTCTCGATCGTTGTTCTCATAACGCGACCGCGATCGATTTTCTTGCTCGGATTCAAAGCGTCCGTACTCGTCGCGCGGACGGTCTCCGCCCCGATTATCATGCTGTTCTTGATATCGTCTCTGCATCATGCTTTCCTTTTCACCTATGGTTTGGATTCTTGAAGTCCCCGAGCAGGGACCACCTGTTCCACAGCAATTAATGGACCCATGGCAGGCCTAAAGCGGTTTAATGGATTTGGCCCCTCTGGATATTTAAAATAGCGGAATTAATAGGGAAGTTTTGTACGAGCCGGTTTCTCCTGCGGGCGCTATCCCGGTTAGCATTTATCAGGTCGTAATCACCGGCAACCGCTGTCCCTTCAGCTCGGCTGATGGTTTCTTCTTCTTGAGGCGCGCCAGCACATCCTTCAGCGTGAACTGACTCGCGGACTCTAGCGTCTTCAATTCCTTCCACTCGATCGGAAGCGCGACCGGCGCGCCTGGTCGAGCTCGCACGCCATAGTCGGCAATCGCGGTGGCCGTATAGTCATTGCGGAAATAGTCGACGAAGATCTTGCCCGTTCGCTTCGACTTCGTCATTGTCGCGACATAAGCATCGGGAACATCGTCGACCATATCGGAAGCAACTTTCGCCGCGAATGCTTTCACTTCGGCCCATTTGTCCTTTCCCGCCAGCGGCACGGTGACATGAAGGCCCTTCCCTCCCGTGCACTTGAGCATCGCCTCAAGACCAAGCTTCCGCAGCCGCTGGCGCAAGTCCTGTGCCGCCAGCTTGACTGCGTCAAAAGGCACATCGGGCGCCGGATCCAGATCGAAAATCAGCCGGTCCGGACAATCAATCGAAGCCACCGGCGCACCCCACGGATGAAGCTCGATCGCTCCCATTTGAATCAATTCCAGCAGTCCTTTTTCGTCATCGATGTACAGATACTCGTAGGACTTTCCATTGTGTTTGAAGTCGAACGGATGCACATCCGGCCCAAGCCCCTTGCCTGGATTGCGCTGGAAGAAGCACTGCTTGTCGATTCCCGATGGGCAGCGCAGAAGACTTAAAGGATGTCCTGCGACATGCCGCAGCATAAACGGCGCAACCGCCGCGTGATAAGACGCGAGTTCACCCTTGGTGACGTGTCCCGTTTCAGAAATCACCCGGTCAGGATGCGTAATGTTGACGCCATGCAAAACCAACGCCGCCTTCGATTTCGCCGCCGGCTCTTCCATCTTGACCTCCTCAGGTTTCTTGTCCTCTCGGAGCCCTTGAAAGGAAGGATGCCGAATTCGCCCGTCCCCCGTCCATTCCGTAAACGCCACCTCGCACAGCAGCGTCGGCTTGATCCAATGGATCGCCTGCCACTCACCTGCGGGAACATCGGTCATCTCCGCGCGCGTCAACACCGGCTTCTCGACCAACAGCTTCTCCACGCGATCGGTTAACGCACGCGCGCTTTTCATCGTGAAGCCCGTGCCCACCTTGCCCGCATAATGGAGGCCGCCGTTCTTGTGATACCCGAGGTAGAGCGCCCCCAGCGCCCGGCTCCCTTTGCGCGCATCGCTGTATCCGACGATGATGAATTCCTGGCGGTGCGTGCATTTGCATTTGAGCCAACTCCTGCCGCGTCCAGCTCCATAAGTCGCAGTGCCGAGTTTCGACACGATGCCCTCGAGCCCGAGGCCGCAAGCTTTTGCGAACATGTCCTGACCGCCGCCAACAACGTGTTCGCTGAATCGCAGCGCCTTGCCCGGTTCCGATTTCTTAAGGAGACTCTCCAGCTTTTCTTTTCGCTCCGTCAGTTTCAGCCGAGTCAGATCCTTGCCATCCAGATGCAGCAAATCGAAGGCAAAAGCCACAATCCGTTCGCGATGCCCGCCTTCGCCCAAGGCCGCTTGCAGAGCTTGAAATCCGCTCTTCCCTTTCTCATCGAGGACGACGGCCTCCATATCGAGCACCGCATTCTTAGCCTTGAGCTCGCCCATCGCGTCCGCAATCGAAGGAAATTTCGCAGTCCAGTCGAGCCCATTGCGCGTACGCAGGCAAACCTCATCGCCATTCGAAAAGCCCAGCAAACGGTAGCCATCGAACTTGATTTCATGCAGCCATTCGTCGCCGTCAGGAGGAGCCTCGACGAGCGTCGCAAGCTCAACGCCCGGATACTTGCGGAGCAACGCGTCGAACTCTTTGCGAGAGCCAGAAGACCTTCGAGCCTTTTTCTGCTTCGCTGGCGCATCCCCCGCCGCAATGGCATCCATCGAACGCCCGCTCGCGACGCTGTAGGCAAGATCCTCGAGAAAATCAGATGCCGCGCCATTCGCCCGCGCCTCGTCATCTTTCGACTTGATGAGGAGCCAGTTCTCATGCTTCTCGTCGCGATGCATGCGCACGAGATCCCAGCCGCCCTTCAAACGCTCTCCGTGAAGAATAAATGAGAGATGTCCCTTCTTCAACCCCACATGAGGATCTTCCCGCGGCTCCCACGTGCCTTCATCCCACATCATGACGGTGCCGCCGCCGTACTGCCCCTTCGGGATCGTTCCTTCGAAGGTCCCATAGGACAGCGGATGATCCTCAGTCCGCACCGCGAGCCGCTTATCGGCCGGATCGAGACTCGGACCTCGAGTCACGGCCCAACTCAGCAACACGCCATCCAACTCGAGGCGGAAGTCATAATGCAGCCGCGTCGCATCGTGCTTCTGGATCAAATACGACAGCCGTTCGCTGCCGCCCTTGACGCGCCCAGGCGCCGGCTCCGGAGTCTTTTCAAAATCGCGTTTGCGTTTGTATTCTTCGAGCGCCATTCTAGTCGCCGACAAGCCAGTAAGTGTGTTGCAATCCAAGTACCAGCCTTGTATCGTGGAGGTCTCCGTCTGATAAATCCTGCCTGGAATCGCAACCGTCTCACGGAAAAACTCGGAATCGAATTTCCGATCGTTCAAGGTCCACTCGGCGGCCTCGCGTCGCAAAGGCTAACCGCCGCCGTCTCGAACTTCGGCGGACTCGGATCCTTCGGTGCGCACAGCCTCGCCCCCACGGCAATCAAAGACGTCATCGACGAGATCCGCTCACTCACTGCAAACCCCTTCGCGATGAACCTGTGGGTCTCAATGGAGGACGAAGGTGCACGCGCATCAGACGAAAACGCCTTCAATCGCTGCCTCGCCCCGCTCGCGCCCCATCTCGCCGCGCTCGGAGCACCTCAGCCCACGTACAAGCCCTACTCGCCCATTCGATTCGAAGATCAAGCTCGCGTATTGCTGGACGCACAAGTGCCGGTATTCAGCTTCATCTGCGGAATTCCGCCCAAAGAAATTCTGGACGAGTGCCGTGCGAAAGGGATCGTAACCATCGGCACCGCGACGATTCCCGAAGAAGCCGCGCTCCTTCAAGACGCCGGCGTAGATGCCATCGCGGCATCCGGTTTCGAAGCCGGCGGACATCGCGGCGGATTCCTGCGCCCCGCTGAGGATTCCCTCACAGGAACGCTCTCACTGGTCCCACAAATCGTCGACATCGTCGACGTGCCGGTGATCGCCGCAGGCGGCATCGCCGACGCACGCGGCATCATCGCCGCCTTCGCCCTCGGCGCCGACGCAGTTCAAATGGGAACCGCATTCCTGCCCTGCGAGGAATCCGGAGCCAGTCATCTTCACCGTCAGGCCCTGATCGAAAAGAAAGCCGGACACACCGGCCTCACGAAAGGCTTCACCGGCCGGCTCGCGCGAGGAATTCACTACCGTCTCATGGAAGAAATGAATCGGGAAGGAGTGGACATCCTGCCCTACCCGTTACAACGAGGCCTCGTCAAGAACCTCACCGTCGCCGCCGAGGCCGTGGACCGCTCTGATCTGATGCCTCTCTGGGCCGGTCAAAGCGCTAGCCTCTCGGCCCACACAAAAGTATCCGCTTTCTTAACTTCTCTAATTGAAGAAATTTCGGAAATTGCAGGCCCAATAATGCAGTGGAGCCAGCGCCACTAGCGATAGCTCGCCGCCTGCAGATCGAACGTCTCCGCATACCGGCCGCCTCGCGCCATCAGTGTCCGATGGCTTCCCTGCTCTACGATGCGTCCGCCCTCGAGCACGACGATTCGATCGACCATCTTCACAGTCGAAAACCGATGCGAAATGAGCAGAGCGATCTTCCCTTCCGTCAGCTCCGCGAACTGCTGAAACACCTCGTACTCCGCCCGCGCATCGAGAGCCGCCGTCGGTTCGTCGAGAATCAGAACCTGCGCGTCACGCAGATAAGCACGCGCCAACGCGATCCTCTGCCACTCACCCGTCGACAGATCGAGCCCGCCTTCAAAACGCCGCCCCAACAGTTGATCGAGGCCATTCGGCAAACGGTTCAACGTCTGATCCGCCATACTCTTCGCCGCAGCCATCCGGATCTCGGCTTCATCCGCGCCGATGCGCCCCATCGCGATATTCTTGCGAGCCGACATCTCATATCTCGTGAAATCCTGGAAAATCGCCCCGATTTCGCGATGCAAGTCCTCAATCTTGTAATCGCGCAGATCCGCACCGTCCAACAAGATGCGGCCCTCCGAAGGATCATACAGACGCGTGAGCAACTTCACGATCGTCGTCTTTCCCTGCCCATTGTTGCCGATCAAAGCGACTCGCTCATCTCTGTTCAACTCGAAATCCAATCGGTCAAGAATGCGCCGGCTGCTGCCCGGATATGCGAACGAAACACGCTCGAACCGAAACCCATCGCGGATCGGACGCGGCGCGGGAAACGCATTCTGCCTCGAGCGGATCTTCGGACTCGTGCGCAAGAACTCCACGAGATCCGTGAGGAACAACGACTGATCGGCGATGCTCGAGAACGTCGAGAAAATCCCTTGAATATTGGTGCTCGCGCCCGCGATCGAGCCCGCGAGGAACTGCAAGGATCCCCACGAAAGATTGCCGGTGACGGTCGCATAAATCACCCATGCGTACGCGCCATAGTAGCCGGCCGTGCTCAAGATCGACAGAAACATACCGGCATACAAACGCCGAACCGCAAGCTGCACGTTGTCGCGATACAACTGCGTGGATAGATCCGCGAACTCCGCCGAGAGCGAATCGCTAAGGCCGTACAGCTTCACTTCCTTCGCGGACTCCTTGCTCGCACCAAGCACTCGCAGGTAATCGAGCCGCCTCCGCGTGGGAGTCTGCTGAATGTTCTGCGCATACCCAAGGAACGCGAAATGGCTCTCACCGCAAAACGCAGGAATGACCGCAATCACCAGCAAAACGAGCAGCCACGGCGAGAACCACACCAGTCCAGCGGAGAACGTAACAGCAGCGATGCCCTGTTGAAACACCGCACCCGTTTCCTGTATCATTCGGATCCGGTCCGTGGATTGCGCGCGCGCACGCTCGAGCTTGTCATTAAAAACAGGATCCTCATACGATGCAAGATCCAACCGCGACGCATGCTCCATCACCTTGATGCTCACAGTCCGCGTGAAGCGATCAGCGAGCAATGTATCAAAATGACTAGCTAAGCGGCCGAAAACCGCCCCAAGCACCGCCAGACCCGCTTCGCCCGCCACCAGGTACCAGAAGTTCGGTGCCAGCGGCTTCCCCGCGAAATGGGCTTGCACAGAATCGAGAATGAACTTCGACACCGACAACATCGCGAGTGGAATGAGAGCTCCGCCGAGGCGCCACACGAGGCACCCGCTGACCACGCCCGGCCCCGAATTCCAAACAATTCTCAGTAAAGGCGGCACATTGTGGAGCGCCCGGAATCGTTCTTTCCAACTCTTTGTGAATCCTGGTGAGCAGAGCGTCATCACTTCCACTCGGAAGCACGTCTAGTACCAAGTGTCTAGTCCGTTGAAGACATTCAATCAAGGACAAACATCGCTACACAATTTTGCAATTTTTACCGCGTGGGGTCAGAATTTGTAACCCGGGTTGAGGACACAACTATAGACTCGAATTCCGCTTTTCTCCTGCATATTGCACGTCGCCCACGAGAGAACCAACGCCGGGCCCAGCGGGAAAACGACCTGTGTCCCATTAATGTCCGCCTGCACTGCAGGACCCTGCCCGCCGGGCGGCAGCGTAAAAGTCATCGTTCGCCCATAAATCGATGGATAGGCCCAGCGCACCATATCGCTGACCGCCGTGTGCAGGATCTCGGCCTCGACCAGGAACGTCGTAGTCTCCGACCAGGCCCGCACGGTCCCGCTGATCTTTCGCCCTCCATGCGTGAATCCGTCGACCTCCACTCTCGTAAACGGACACGGCCCCGCGATGCAGGATACTCGAGCATTTTGGAACGTCTGCCCTTCGCCCGCATCCAGCGAAAAGGATCCGAGCGCCGCCTTCCACGTCCCATCCGGCGAACACGGACGCCGCCCCTCGCACGGAACGTTTGCTTCATTGACGACCGAAAATGTTTCAGCCTTGCTCCCAACATCGAACGTATTATTCGACCGAATGGAATACCGCACGCGCACATTCGTCAGCGAGATCTCGGAAGATCTTTGATTCTGCGCAGTCGCAACCGGAACCATGTGCAGGACGCAAAGCTCCTTCGCCATCGGCTCAACTCGCTCGAGCGGCTGGTAGTCGAGCCGCTTCACATGGATCGTCACCGACCGGCCCTTCCAAAAGCGCCTGGGCCAGGTGAGACGGAAAAAGCCTGAGACATCTGACCGAGTCTGAGCCGTTTCGCCCCCGACTTCCCCAGTGATCTCAGCGTCCGGCAGCGGAAGTTGCTTCCGCGGATCAGGATCGTCGATCACCACCGCCCCCGCCATCGAGTTCGTTAGTTTGATGTTTTGGACGATAAGCGCCGCAATCAACATGCCGACGACAATCGCCGCCGTGGTCCGTAGGGCTGTCTTGAACTTGACCGGCACTGCTTTCGATTCAAGTGTAATATTTTGGACACCTCCCGGGCATGTCCAATGCGTTAAATTGGGAACAATGG
>DASXZC010000115.1:0-8931 GCA_036502165.1 Bryobacteraceae bacterium | reverse complement strand
ATTTTTTGGGCGTTTGGGGGGAGGGAGGGGGAGGGGGGGGGCATGGGGTTATTTTGTGATTGTCAAATTTGAATCAATTTATCATAGGCGGGTGGAGGGGGAATTTTTAAAGGAAGTCTGATGGGGAGACCAGGGCCGGCCGCGGACCCGGGGACCCGCCCTACGGGTGGGCTGTAGTGGGGATTTGGGTGGTGGGTTGGGGTTGACGATTTTCGGGTTCACGGGTGGGGAAGATTTATTTTTTGAGGGTTTTGCGGGGATTTAGGGGTGTTTTGACTTTCATTCGCGACGGATGGGTTCGTGGGGCGAGGTAGAGTTTGGATGGGGAGGTGACGTTTTATGCGGTTTGTGCGAATGGACGGGGCTCCGCCGAGGGGGCGGCGAGCGAGGGAACGGGCGGTAAGTGCCGGGTCCGAGATTGCGGTGCAGGAGATGATTGCGTTCTTTTATGACGTGTGCGGGACTTTCCAGAGGCGCTCGCGGCGGCGGATCGGGCGTTGCAGGAACGGTATGGGAATTATGAGTCCGATTGAAATGGGGATTCGCCGGTATTCGTTCGATCCGGTTGGGTTTGCGAGGGAGTTGTTGGGGTGGACTCCGGATCCGAAGCAGGCGGAGGCGTTGGGGACTTGTGCGCGGAGGGTCATCTTGAATTGCTCAAGGCAGTGGGGGAAGTCGACTGTTGCGGCGATCAAGATGGCGCATGTGGCGGTGACGAGGCCGGGGAGGACGATCCTGATCGTTTGTGAAAATCTGGCGCAGGCTGGGGAGTTGTTTCAAATCCTTGATGGGTGCTTTGGGCGGTTGGGGATTGCGACGAAGGGCGTTGTGGGGAAGAAATTCGGGCGGACGCTGATGACGAATGGGTCGAGGATTTTTGCGATTGCGGGGCGTGAGGCGGGGGTGCGCGGTTATACGGCGGATTTCGTGTTCCTCGATGAGGCGGCAAGGATTCCGGATGAGGTGATCGATGCGTTCGCTCCGGTGGTGGCGGTGAGGAAGGGGGACTGGTGGATGGCGAGCACTCCGTGCGGGAAGCGGGGACGGTTCTTTGAGGTTTGGGAGTATGCGGATCCGGGGACGGTGGTGAAGATCAGGGCGGCGGCGAGTGAGAATCCGAGGATTGATCCGGAATTTGTTGAACAGGCGAGGCGGGAGCGGGGTGAGCAGTACGTTAAGCAGGAATATGAGTGCGAGTTTGTGGAGAATGGCACGTATTTGTTGAGCCGGGAGCAGATTTTGGCGGTTTGTTCTGCGCAGGCTCGACCGCGGCCGCGGGGGCGGCTATGAATGGGGATTTGCGATATACGATGGGGCTCGATTTGGGGCAGGCGAGGAATCATACGGCGCTGGCGGTGATCGAACGCCGTTGGCATGCGGCGACGGCCGCGGAATTCATTGCAAGTGGGACGGTTGGGTATACGGGTGAATACCGGTACGTCGTGGTGTCGGTGGAGCGGGTGGCGTTGGGAACCTCGTACCCGGAAGTGGTGGGTTGGGTGAAGACGATCGCGCAGCGGTTTGGGGACCAATTGGGCGAGATCGTGGTGGATGCGACGGGAGTGGGATCGGCGGTCGTTGATTTGCTGAAACGGGCGGGGATGGGCGTGCGGATCATGGGAATCGTGATTACGGGCGGGCAGGCGACGGGGACGTCCGTGGGGGGAAGGACGGCGGCGGGGTTTGGGACGGTGTCGCGGACGGAGCTGCTGACGGCGCTGCAGGTGGCGATTCAGGCGAGGCGGATTTCGATTTCATTGCCGTTGTGCGGGGAATGGGTAGCGTTGCAGAGGGAACTCGAGTTGTTACGGCTCGCGGGGAAGCGGGCGGGGGTGCAGGATGATTTGGCGTTCGCGTTGGCGTTGGCGGTGTGGTGGGGGGTGAGGTTGTAGGCGGGTAGCGCTTTTTGTAGCCGGATCTGGTTATCGGGGGTTGGGGAGGGGTCGGATTATGGTGCCGCCTTTCATGACGAATTTTACGTTTTGAAGAGATTTGATATCGGCGAGCGGATCACCATCGACCGCAATGATGTCGGCGTACTTTCCTGCTTCGAGTGCTCCAATGTCATCTTGCCAGCCCATCAACTCGGCTCCCCTGAGCGTGGCGGCGCGGATGACGTCCGGGGGCGCCATGCCGAGCGCAGCGAGCGAGCTCAGTTCATGCGCGTTGTTTCCCTGCCCCGGCGGGCCGCTCGCGTCGAAGCCGGAGGCGATCTTCACACCGGCGCTGATGGCATCCTGCAGCGATTGCCTCATCACCTTGACGAAAGTCTCCATTCGCTGGCGCTGTTCCGCGGTTAATTGGGCGTTCCTTTGCCGTTCGACCATGCTGTACACGGCCCCCACCGTTGGCACCAGAAACGTTCCCTTGGCCTTCATCAGTTGAAGCTGCTCGCGGGTGACGCCGTTGCCGTGCTCGATGGAATCGACGCCCGCGGCGAGGGCGTTCCCTATTCCCTCCGCAGTGGTCGCATGACACGCGACCTTGAGTTTTTGTTTGTGCGCCTCTTCAACGACGACACGAATTTCGTCGACTGTCAGGGTAGGATAGCGCCAGTCCGCATACACTTTGATGAGGTTCGCACCGTGACCGATCTGCTCGCGCACTGCACGCCTCGTATCCTCGACGCCGCTCACCATTTGGGCGCCCGTGGGGAAGCCTTCGAGATCGGGTGAAACTCCGAAGGGATTATATTGGCCAACGGCCGCAATGCCGCGTGTTGCTACTTGCATGCGCGGACCTTCGGCGATCCCTTGCTCAATGGCATCGCGGAGCGCGACATCTGAATATCCGGAACCTTCGCTCTCGACGTCGCGGACGGACGTGAATCCGGCGTGGAGAGTGATCCGCGCGTTGTACGCGCCCTCGAGAGCGCGGAAGGCTTGGGACTTGGTGGCGAGGGACAGCGTGTAGCCGTCCGCCGAACTGGCCATCCGCGCCATCAGGTCCGTGTGGCTGTCGATGAGTCCTGGTAAGAGGGTCGCGTTTCCCAAATCGATGATCCGCACATTTTGAGGAGCGTGCATCGCCGATGCAGCGCCAACCTCCTTGATCCGCGTGCCATCGATCCAAATGGCGGCATTCGAGATGTAGACGCCCTTTCGAACGTCCAGGAGACGGGCGGCCTTGACGAGGATCGGGGGATCCGCTTGCGCGGTGAGGATCGCGGGGATCAAGGAAAGGAGGGCGAGCGTCCGCAAATTCATCGGTTCTCCAATCAGAACGAGATCGAAGGCAGCCATGCACCCGCTGGCTCGTTATACAGTCCCGTAGTCATGTATGTCATCGGCTGGAGGACTCGCAGACCGTTCGCGAGGCACCAGCGGAACAACGCGTTGTTCCGCGATGGCACGAGAATCCCCGGACCGCCGAAGGATTCGGCGTGCGCGATCAGCGCCTGCATGTCGAGGTTCGTCTCGGCGGTTGCATGGCCGAAGAAGCCGAGGGAAGTTGCGTATCCCCTGATTCGTCCGCCGCGTTCCACGACGGTCGCGATCTTCTCTTCAATCGCATGCGACACTTCCACGTTCCGATCGAATCCGTGCACCTGAATCGAAAGTGCATTGCAAGGCGCGATGTCAGAGGGGACCGCGGTACGAACGGCGCATCCGGGCAATTCGCGCTCGAGGGTGCGGCCCTGCATGCACGAGAGTGGCTCGCGTATGTCGAATCCGAGTCCTGAGTAGAGCGACAGCGAGCGGCTGTGGAATGCGGATTGGACGAGCCGGACTCCGGCGGCGTGATTAGTGGAGGCGCGATCGAGAACGGCCTGCATCAGCTTGCGTCCGACGCGGGCATTCTGCGCGTTTGGATCGACTGTGATCGGACCGACTCCATAGATCAGAGGACTGCGCTCGTCGAGGCAATTGCTTCCTAAGACGCGGCGGGTATCCTCTTCCTCGGCGACGACGCAATAAAATCCTGGACTGTCGAACAACATTGAAATTGCGCCCACCGCCACTTCCGGAGCGGGAAAATCGCAAGGGAATCCGTGAGCCGCGCTGATGCTTGAAAAGGCACGGTAACAGATGTCGCCGCACACCGGAGCATCCTCAGGTGTGGCGGCGCGTATGACGACGTCATGAGACATGATGCGATCCTCGTTTTCGAAGAAAAGTATATCAGCGCGGCATTTCGACGGCGGCTAGGCGGCGGTGTTCTTGAGGACGATCGCAAGGAACATGAACATCTCTTCCCACGCTTCCCCGGTCACTTCTTTCGACACGCCGGTCTGCGTAAAGATCATCACGCATCCGCCATCGCGCGGGGAGAGTTCGACTCGCACGAGTGTGCTGCCTGAGAAATGCAGGGGCACGCTGAGGGTGAAGACGAGCAGCGAGGGACGCTCGATCTTTCTGTACTCGCCGAAGTGGTCGACGTTCCCTTCGGAACTCGTCTCGATGATGGAGAATTTGCCGCCGGGCTTCGGATCGAGCTTGACTGCGAAAATCTCTTCGCGGGCGAACATCCAGCGGCGGATGAGGGCGGGGTCGAGCCATGCATCAAAGACTTTCTCGGGTGACGCATCGAATTCCTGGATGATTTTAAAGGCGGGGGCAGGCATGCTTCTTCATTCTCTCGTGAGACGCTAGAGCGATGGACGACTCGATTCAGATCGGAGTGTGGGACAACTTGGATGGCGATCTCGCGGCGCTCGGCGCGCTGTTGCACACCTGTGTCTGTGCCGGATCGAGTGTCGGCTTTGTTCTGCCGTTCTCGCACGAGGAAGCTGTGGGATTCTGGCGCGACCAGGTGTGGCCTTCAGTGGCCGCGGGCACTCGCCGGGTGCTGCTTGCGCGGTCGGGCGCGGGGGTTGCCGGCACAGTCCAATTAGATTTTTCTACGCCGCCCAATCAGCCGCATCGGGCGGAAGTTCGAAAGTTGCTGGTGCATCCGGATGCGCGACGTCGAGGGATCGCAGTTGCTCTCATGGGCGCAGTCGAGGCGGAGGCGCGTGAGGCGGGACGCACGCTGTTGACGCTCGACACGGTGAAGGACGGGCCGGCTGAGGCGCTGTATCGGTCTCTCGGATATCAGACGGTTGGGTCGATTCCAGGCTACGCGCTCAATTTTGATTCGAGCAAATTCGAAAGCGCGATCTTCATGTATAAGATCCTGTGAGTGCATCCACGGGGATCCGCTGCCAGATCGCGACCAAATCCTTCGACAACGTCATCGGATCAAACGGCTTCGGAATCACGGCTGCGGCGCCGAGCGATAAATAGTGGTCGACTTGCCCTTGCTCTGCCCGCGCAGTCATGAAGATCACTGGAATCCGAGTCGCGCTAGCGGACGACTCCTCCTGTTCGCGTAGAAGCTTCAGCGTCGCCGGGCCGTCTAACTCGGGCATCATGACGTCCATGATGATCAGGTCCGGTTGCCACGCGGCCGCCTCGCGGACTCCGTCCCGGCCGTTCTCGCTGGTCAATAGCGAAAGTCCGCCGAAGGCCTCGAGCGCAATGCGCGCGATCACCAGAATATCCGGATCGTCATCAATACAGAGGACCTTCCTGAGCTGCGTCTCCATAATCTCTTCTCTTCGACGATTCCGAGAAGAGGATGAGCAGCACGTCAAATTCGTTGACTTCATTATGCAAAGTACTTTATCATTGATCGTGTTTGTAAAATTCATTCTTCCTGCACTCACTGAGGCCACGAGTCCTCTTTTTCGACCTATTAAGTACTCTCTTTTTCCGCCCCTCGGACTCGCCACGCTCGCCGCCTATCTCGACTCGGCCCGTGACACGGCCGAAATTGCCGACGAACATGTCCGCCCGGTCGAACTCGACGACGAGCCCGACATGGTGGTCATACAGGTCTACATCACCAGCGCGCGCCGCGCTTACGAAATTGCCGATTCCTATCGCCGCCGCGGGATTTTCGTGGCGCTCGGCGGACTGCACGTCACTTCGCTGCCTGAGGAAGCCGCGGCGCATGCGGACGTGATCTTCACAGGTCCCGGCGAGGATACTTGGCCTCGCTTCCTGCGCGAATACCGCGCGCGGACGCATGCGCGCCGCTACGATTCGACAGTCCGTACGCTCGTCGGGCTTCCTCCGATCCGGCGCGATCTGATCGCGCGCCATCTCTATCTGGTTCCGAATTCGATCGTCGTCACGCGCGGATGTCCGCACGTTTGCGACTTCTGTTACAAGGAGGCGTTCTTTGCCGGCGGCGGCGGATTCTACACGCAGCCCGTCGATGATGCGCTGGCGGAGATCGAGCGGCTCCCCGGGCGGCATCTTTATTTCCTCGACGATCATCTGTTCGGCGATCGGCGATTCGCGGCCGCCTTGTTTGAAGGAATGAAGGGAATGGGCCGCGTGTGGCAGGCGGCGGGCACGGTCAACTCGCTGCTCTCATCAGGCACGGAGCCGCGGCTGCTCGAAAAAGCCGCGGCCTGCGGATTGCGAAGCCTCTTTGTCGGATTCGAGAGCATCAATCAGGACGCGCTGCGGGAACAGCGTAAGTTCCAGAACCTCAATCGCGACTATGCGGAAGCGATCCGGCGGCTGCACGGCTTGGGCATCATGGTCAACGGCAGCTTCGTTTTCGGGATGGATCACGACGGTCCGGACGTCTTTGAGCGCACCGTCGAGTGGGCCATCTCGCAAGGGATCGAGACGGCGACGTTCCATATCCTGACGCCGTATCCAAGTACGCCGTTGTACGCACGCATCCGGGAGCAAGGCCGGTTGCTGCATAGCGATTGGGATCTGTACGACACGCGCCACACGGTGTTCCGTCCTGCACGAATGTCGCCGGAGCAGTTGGAGGAAGGCTACTGGCGCGCGTATCGTGATTTCTACCGGTGGGGAGCGATCGTGCGGGGCGCGCTTACTAAAGAAACTGTAGCGGCGGGCGCCCGGCATTTCGCGTATGCAGTCGGTTGGAAGAAGCTCGAGCCGCTGTGGGATCTCGTGCTGCGTGCGCGGCAGGTCGCGTATATGCGGCCAGTGCTCGAGCGCGTCCTGCTAGGCATTGAGCGGCATCGTCATCGAGAGCAGCCTGCGCCGGTAGAGTTGGCGCCAGTGAGCCTCAAGATACTTTCGCAGTGACGGGGCCGAACTGCCGGATGCTGTAAGCGATCGGGAGTCCGATGACGACCATGTGTACGCCGAGGCCCAGGAGCAGATCCTCAAGTGTGTAGGGACCCTTCGCGTGCAGCGCCGATAGCGGAAGCACGATGAGGTTCATGACATCCTCGACGGCGGCGCCGAAGAACAGTCCGCAGATGAGTGGATATTCGACGAGGAAGATGAGCTTGCGGCTCGCCGCGTAATAGATCGCCGCCGCGGAGGTTGCGATGAAGAAGTGCAGCAGCACGCCGAGCGCGTAGGTGCCGGCGCCGCCGTGCAGCGCTTCGCTCCCGAGAAGTCCGGCGGCGATTGCCAACGGGATGTTGGATCCGAAGAGATAGCAGGCTTGTGTCAGGTCGAGCGCGCCGGCGATCAGCCCACCGGCGGCGATAGCGAGGAGCGGGCTGCGCTCCTTGTGAAAAATCATGCGACCAGAATACGGGTGCAACTCGCTCGAGCGGTCTGAAACAGCCTGAAAAGTTCTGAAATGTTGCAGCCGCTGGAGTTATCCGGGGCGTTGCTATAATCGGCCACAGACCTCCCATGGAACGCTCCACCGCCGCGGGAACGCTTCGCATCGGCGACTGGTGCGTAAATCCCGCATCCGGTCAGATTGCGCGCGACGGTGAACCGACGCGACTCGATGCGCGCACCATGCGCCTGCTAATCTGCCTGGCGGAACATCCCGGCGAAGTCGTCAGCATCGACGACCTGCTCAACTATGCGTGGGCCGGAGTCACTGTTACTCCCGATTCCGTCTATCAGGGCGTGGCGACGTTGCGCCGCCTGCTCGGCGATGATTCGAAGCAGCCGGCTTACATCGCGACGGTGCCGAGGCTTGGATATCGGATGGTGGCGGCGGTGAGTCCTTGGACGGAGGAAGAGCATCCCGCGCCGGTGCCGTCTTCGCGATTCAATTGGCGAGTGGGAGCGGTCGTGGCTGTGGCGATTGCCGTCCTCGCTCTAGTGGTCGCGGCGTCAAGATTCTACGGCGGCGGCAGGACTTCTTCCGCAACTGCGGCAACTGAGAGGTCCATCGCGGTGCTGCCTTTTCTCGATCTAACCGAGCGAATGACGCAGGAGCCCTTCGCCGACGGCATGACTGAGGAACTGATCGGCCGGCTCAGCAAGATCCCCGGACTGCGCGTGCCTGCGCCGACGGCGTCCTTCTACTTCAAAGGCAAGAAGGTGACGACCGCCGATATTGGCAGATCGCTCGGCGTTAAATATTTGCTCGATGGGAGCGTCCGCAAGGCCGGCTCGCGCTTGCGCGTAGCGGCGCGACTGGTGGTCGCCGACACCGGTTACGTTGTCTGGTCCGACAACTACGATCGGCCGCTCGATGACATCCTCATAGTGCAGGACTACATCGCCGGAGAGGTCACGAAGATCCTGAAGTCCGAATTCGAGGTGAGGCCGCCACAGTAGCCGACGAAGTATTCTGGATGGCAGAGGCTTGAAACCCGTGATATCCAATCTCTCCGTTCCCGCCAATACGATCCTGCCGCACATTGTCTATCGCGACGTCGCCGCGGCATCCGCGTGGCTCACGCGCGCCTTTGGATTTGTCGAGCATTACCGCTACGGAGGCGAGGCACCCGACGGAGCGCAAATGCATCTCGGCAACGCCTGGGTCATGCTTCGCAAGGCAAGGGCAGGCGAGATGACTCCGGCTGATGGCGGATTCGCGACGCAAAGCCTCACGATCTTCGTCGACGATGTGGAGGCGCATTTCGAAACCGCGAAATCCTCCGGCGCCACGGTCGTCGAGGATCCACACGAGACGATGTACGGCGAGTTTCAATACGCCGCCGTGGATCTCGATGGGCATCACTGGCTCTTCTCTCGCCAC
>DASXZC010000114.1:0-1588 GCA_036502165.1 Bryobacteraceae bacterium | reverse complement strand
TTCCTGTATGTGTTTTCGATGGCGCTGACCGTGATGGCCAACGTGGCCTACCACCTCTGCCAGAAGCAGATCAGCCCGAACGTCAATCCACTGGTCTCGCTACTCTTCACGTACCTGGCCGGCATCGTGATCGTTCTCGCCTGTATTCCACTGTTCTATCCGAGCCTGCAAATCAGATTGGCGGTGAGAGAGTTGAATCGGGCGACGTTTGCGCTCGCCTTTGCAATCGTCGGGCTGGAACTCGGATTCCTTCTCGCGTATCGCGCCGGCTGGAATCTATCGCTTGGCGCGCTCTACTCCAACGTGATGGTCACCGTTCTGCTGTTGCCGATCGGCGTGTTCGTCTTCAAAGAGGCGCTCACTGCGCGGCATTGGGCAGGGCTCGTGCTCGCGCTGAGCGGCCTCGTGCTGCTCGCGAAGCGATGAATCTGGAGGACGGATCACCTGACCGTTGAGGAGGCGGTGTACGAGGGTGGTTCGGAACGCCGAAGGCGAACGCAGGAATTTCGCCCAACAACGTGTCGCGGCGCTGGGTGTTCCCGCGTGCGCCACACTCCAGCTGCCGAATGCGAGCTGGCTGACGTTCCGACGCACGTATGCGTCATGGGCGCACGCCAAGGGCGTGCCGGGCGCACTGGACGATTTCCGCAACTGGGTGATCCGTCAAGGCGCTCACTTGGGCCCTTCTTCGCTAGATGTTGCCCCCCTCAAGAACGTGCCCGCCGCCTGACGACGGATCACATGAGTCGTGTTATCCCCATAGTCGTCCGACGGAGCCCGCGCAAACCAAAAACCTGTGTCGCCATTCGGCGCACTGAGCTGATCGGGCAGTTGCGGCGTTCGGCTCGTCGCCGGGAAGCGTAGCGCCGATCGTAAACAGCACCCACCCGGCAGGTTCCTCCGACTGCCGAGTCATCCGGCAGCGGGACCGATGGCTGCAGCCGTCGCGGGTGGTGGGGTGCTGAAGGCGAGGCAGGTTTCCAGAACGATCGCGAGCGGCCGGGCAAATTCTGTAATCCGATGAATGTCCGTCTCGTCGAACGACGCGCCGTCCTTCTTGTTCAACAACTGCGCGACCGCGAAGACCTGATCGCGTCGATCCCGCAGCGGGACGGCCAGTACGGATCGCGTGTGGTAGCCGGTCCGCGCATCGACCGTCGTATCGAAGCGCGGATCGTGGCTTGCGTCGTCGACGAGGAGCGGCTCGCCCGTCCGGGCCACAAAGCCGGCGAGACCCCGCGTGAGCGGGATGCGGATATCGAGCGGATCGTGGCCCTCGTGTTGTGCGATTTTCGACCAGAGAGTGCTCGAGCTCCGATCGACAATGAACAGTGTCGCGCGGTCAGCGTCGAGGAGATCGCGGATCTTCATCGCGGTCGCCTCCAACACGCGGACCGTAATCCCCTCGATCAAGTCCTTGTTGGTCGAGTCGAGCGTTTTCAACAGCTCCCCGAAGTCCGCCGTCATCTGCTGCAATGTCGACAGGAACTCGTCTTCCCTCAGAGTGGAAAGCTGTTCCACCAGCTCACCGCGGCGGTACAGCCGCGCCAGCGCCGACACCATCTGTCCCGCGCTGACGGTGACGCCG
>DASXZC010000113.1:0-3578 GCA_036502165.1 Bryobacteraceae bacterium | reverse complement strand
TTAGGCGCGGCCATTTCTACTGATTGTACGTCAGTCGTCCGCGTATTCTTCGGTAGTCAGCGGCTTGTTTAACGCGCGCGAGACGTACTCAGCGGTCCAATCAAGCGAATAGGTGCCGCGGCCGGCGGCAATGGGCACGGGTACTTCATGGCGATTGAGGAACGTGGTCGCCAATTCGAGCCTCGAGGATCCCGATGACCTGCCCGGCGTATAACGCGTGTGCCGCAGCGAGTGGATCTGAGCGATCGGCACGCGGACGGTCCGGTCGGTGGTCCTGACGATGAAGTCCTGCCCGTTGTGGCCGGCAACGCGAACGGCGGTTGCTGGAGGTACGAGATTGCGCCGCGCATACACACGCGATTCACAGCGGATTGAGACCTCGTCCTCTTCCTTGATCAGCACGTCGAGGCGATGTGTCGCGTCCTCGGTCTTGCCGATGAAAGGGAACTCCGGCTCGATATAGATTTTCGCGGCTGTCCACAGATAGGGATGCCGGTGTTCGAATTCATTGTGCCCGGCACGATTCAATTCGCGTGGCCACGTGATGACGCGCAGTGCGAAAAATCCAATTTTCCAATGCCGCTCAAAAACGTTCGTCGAAGTCCCGCGTTCGCCGGGACCGAACAAGGTGTGGAACAAACTCGAAGCCTGCGTATGGTTGCTGTGCGCGTCCGGAGTCGGATGGAACTCATGAAAATAGCGGAGCGGCGGAAGATCATAATCGACGGCCTGCGTCAATGGGATCTTCCACACATCCCCTGCAAGCGGACTCGTCAGCCGGAATGGAATGATCGGAAACGAGGGATGTCCCCAATCTTTTTCGACGGGGAACCGTTGCGCGATTTTGGCACTGGTCGACCAGAAATCGAATCCGTGACGCGCCAGACGTTCAATCAGTTGTTCCTCGGTGTCGATCACTGCTTCGATTATCCTCTGATGCGAAGATAGAGGGAAACGCCATGGAGAATCGCGAAGCCGCACGCCTGCTATCTGAAACCGCCGACTTGATGGAGGTCGCCGGCGAGGACGGATTCCGTATCCGCAGTTATCGCAACGCCGCCGCGGCGGTCGAAAGTTATCCCGATAACGTCATCGCCATGGTCGGCAAGCCCGACGTCAAAATTACCGACATTCCGGGCATTGGCAAAGGGATCGCGAGCGCGATTGAAGAACTCGCGGTGCGTGGATCATTCGGACGCCGCGATGAGATGCTCGCGAAATATCCGCCGACTGCGCTCGAACTTTTGAAAATCCAGGGGCTCGGACCGAAGTCGGTGGCGCTGCTCATCGAGCATCTGCGCATCACGACGATCGACAGCCTCGAGAAGGCGTGCCTCGATCATAAGCTCCGCGATCTGCCGCGTATGGGTGCGAAGCTCGAGGAGAAAGTCCTGCGCTCGATCGCGGCGTATAGGAAGTCCGCCGGACGATTCCTGTTGAACTTCGCGACGCAAACGGTCGACGAGATGACGAACTATCTCGGCCACATTCCAGGTATCACGCGCATCACCGCCGCCGGCAGCTATCGCCGCGGGAAAGAGACGGTGGGCGACATCGACATTCTGGTCACCGGTCCGGGAGCGGAAGACGCTCTCGAGCCGTTCACGAAGCATCCGCGCGTGCATGAGGTTCTTGCGCGCGGAGTGAACAAAGCGAGCGTCCGCTTCGGTCTCGAGGGCGTGCAGGTCGACTTGCGGACATTATCAGAGGATAGTTTTGGCGCGGGGCTGCAGTACTTCACGGGCTCGAAGGAGCACAGCGTCATCCTTCGCCAGCGTGCGTTGAAGCTGGGGCTCACGCTAAACGAATACGGATTGTCGAAGCTCGACGGCGGTGAAGTCGTCGCGAGTAAGACGGAGGAGGAAATCTATGAAAAGCTCGGCCTCCCGTGGATCCCTCCTGAGCTGCGCGAGAATTCGGGAGAGATCGAAGCAGCCGCCGCTGGCAATCTTCCGCACCTGATCGAGCAGATGGAGATCCGCGGCGATCTGCACATGCACACGACCGAGACCGACGGCCGCGCGACTTTGCAGGAAATGGCCGAGGCTTGTAAAGCGCTGGGGTACGAGTATGTCGCGATCACCGATCACTCGAAGGCGCTCGCGATGGCCAACGGACTCGATGAGGCGAGGGCGGTCGCTTTCGCGAAGCAAGTCCGCGAGATCAATCGCGAAGGCTCGCTCGGCATCCATATTTTTTCAGGACTCGAATGCGACATTTTGCAGGACGGCCGCATGGATCTTGCGGATGACGCGCTGGCGGAACTCGATTTCGTGATCGCGAGCGTCCACAGTCACATGAATCTATCGCCGAGCGAAATGACCGACCGGCTGCTGGCCGCGGTTGCGAACAAGAACGTGAAGGCGCTCGGCCATCTGACCGGAAGGCTGCTGATGCATCGCGAGGCGTACGTGTTCGATTTCGATCGTGTGGCAACGGCCGCGGTTGCACGGGGAGCTTGGCTTGAAGTGAACGCGAGCCCAGAGCGTCTCGATCTGCACGGCCCGCTGCTGCGATCGGCCAAAGCCAAAGGTGCGAAGTTCGTCATCAATACCGATGCGCATCATCCGAAGCATCTGTTAAACATGCGGTACGGCGTCGTCACGGCGCGGCGCGGATGGCTCGGTGCGGGCGACGTGATGAACACGTTGCCGCTTGCGGAATTCAAGAAAGCCATAGGAGCGGAATGAAACTGATTTCTTCAGAGTTGATTACGGAAAATCCGATTTTCCAGGTGACGCTCGACCACGCGCTCGATCCCGACGGATTCGAGATCAAGCGGGCGATCGTGCAACATAAGGGCTCGGCGGTGGTGATGCCGGTCGACAGCAAGAAGCGGATCTTGCTCGTGAAGCAATATCGCTTGCCTGCGCGGCGATTCCTGTGGGAATTGCCGGCGGGGAAGATCGATCCGGGTGAGAATGCACTGCAAGCGGCGCGGCGCGAGTTGAAGGAAGAGACGGGGTGCCGTGCGAAGAAATGGTCGAAGCTCGCGGAGTTCTTTCCGAGTCCTGGATTTCTTGCGGAGAAGATGACGATCTATCTGGCGACGGAACTGACCGAGGGTGAGGCGACTCCGATGGAAGACGAGCGCATCGAGAAAAAATGGTTCACGGCTAAGGAGATTGACGCGGAAATTGAGAGCGGCAAGATCATCGACGCGAAGACGCAGATCGGATTTCTCAGATGGATGCGGCTCAAAAGAGAAAGTCGAAATCGACAGTAAACCGGCGGTGGCGGTCGCCGAAGAAGATGCCGTACGCCGGATCCGCGATGTTCATATGCACAGCTTCGGGATTGCTGTGATTGGTCAGATTGAACGCGCTCAGCGAAAGCCGCACTGAGTATTTCGGATTGACCTTGAAATCCTTCGAGAACCGCGAGTCGAGCGAGAAGAACGTCGGGAAGTGTTGGCCATCCGGCGTGCCGTAGTAGTTCTGCGAGGCGTCGAGCGTGCTGTAGGGAAATCCGGTGCGGGCCTCGATGACAGGCGCGACCTGGAACTGCAGCGGGAAGCGCATGACGCCCCACAACAGGAATCGATTGGGCAGGTTCGTCGGCAGAATTCCATATACGTT
>DASXZC010000112.1:0-10562 GCA_036502165.1 Bryobacteraceae bacterium | reverse complement strand
TTCCCGGCCATCTCGCCCTAAAGGCAGCCAACAGTGAGCCCTGTAAACAAGATCCGCCTTACCTGATCGGTGTGGTCGCCGGGGTTTGGAGCAATTGGCTCGCGGGAGTTCCCACGTTCCCTGTCACATGCGAATTCTCTTTTTATGAGGACATCCCTTCTACCTGGATCAGGAATATTGAGCACCCCACCTTTCAACGTGCGGGTACCGCTGAGAACCCAGATTAAGCTCGACCCGTGGTGCTTCCATTGCGAAGGACCTACTCACTTCGACCGCATGCATTGTCGCCGCGACATTGGCCGCAAGGGCCTTCGGCGCTGGTAACAGTTATACTGGCCGAATGCCGTCGATTTCGGAACATATACAGGCGTGGCGCGAACAGAAAATCAGTGGGACGCTGCTCATGCGTATCATCGTCAGCCATGAAGAGTGGTCCATGCCGGTTTCGGAGACTGCCGCCATGGAGATGCTCGCGACCAATGCGGCTCCGAGCTTCCAATACAGTCGCGATGCGAACGGCGTGAACAGGCTGCTGCTGTGGTCGAGCAGTGAGACGTTTTCGAATTGGGCGAAGAGGGCGCAGATTCCGGGCGAACAGCATGTGATCACGACGAAGGGCTCGTGGGTTTTCGGCCTGCCGCTCGATGGCATTGATGAGATTTGGATCGATCCGCTCAACGCCAACGACATCATTTATAAGAAGGAACAATTCGAGAGGCTACACGATTTCGCGGCTGCTGTCGCAGTCGAGAAGGATATCGCGGACATACGGGCTGGCACGCCGACCCATGGGGCGCACGTGAGGGTTCGGGAGTATAAAAAATACCTGGTGGCGATGGGGCAATTGGGAGATGTGAAGCGGCTCGTCAATGCGCCCGATGATCAGGGACGCACGCTGGTCGCGGTCTTCACGACCGATGATACGTTCGAAGCGTTCACTCCGGTTGCGCGGCGCGCCGCTCCCGCGGGAGAAGAGCTGACTTGTGTGCAGACGAACGGAAAAGGATTGTTCACTGCCATCGCAGGCATGAACGTCGTGGGATTGGTTTTCAATTGTTCAGGGCCGATCAAGCCGGTCGCGTTCATCGCCGCGTTCGCGAAGACCATCCTCGAAGCTTGAGCCGGGTGCGCCCCACGCCGGGACATGATAGACTCCCCCACTGTGAGCCCCTCCCGTCGGGGCACGCCAACATCTCACCAAGGAGCACCACCCCTACATGTCAGCTACAAACCGCGGCGTTGAATACATGGGACCCGGCAAAGTCGAGGTCCACTCCATCGATTTCCCCAAGCTCGCCTTAGGCGACCGCAAGTGTGAACACGGAGTCATCCTCAAGGTCGTCTCCACCAATATCTGCGGCAGCGACCAGCACATGGTGCGCGGACGTACGACGGCTCCGGTCGGACTCGTGCTCGGACACGAGATCACGGGCGAAGTCATCGAAGCCGGACGCGATGTCGAATTCATTAAGGTCGGCGACCTGTGCTCGGTTCCATTCAACATCGCCTGCGGACGTTGCCGCAATTGTAAGGAAGGCAAGACCGGCATCTGCTTGAACGTCAATCCGGCGCGGCCGGGCGCGGCTTACGGATATGTCGACATGGGCGGATGGGTCGGCGGCCAGGCCGAGTACGTCATGGTGCCGTACGCCGACTTCAATCTTCTGAAGTTTCCTGATCGCGATCGCGCAATGGCGAAAATCAAGGATTTGACGCTACTTTCGGACATTTTCCCGACCGGCTACCATGGCGCCGTCACTGCGGGCGTTGGGCCGGGCTCGGTTGTTTATGTTGCGGGCGGAGGGCCGGTCGGATTGGCGTCCGCGGCATCGTGCCACTTGCTGGGCGCGGCAGTTGTCATCGTCGGCGACATGATTCCGGAACGTCTCGCGCAGGCGAAGAGCTTCGGTTGCGAGGTCATCGATCTTCGTAAGGATGCGTCTTTAGGCGATCAGATTGCGGAGATCGTGGGATCACCGGAAGTCGATTCGGCGGTCGATTGTGTCGGCTTCGAAGCTCGCGGCCACGGCCATGACGCGGGAGTCGAACGTCCGGCGACCGTGCTGAACGCGTTAATGACGATTACGCGCGCTGGCGGAGCGTTGGGCATCCCGGGGCTGTATGTCACCGACGATCCGGGTGGTGTCGACGCGAATGCGAAGACGGGAACGCTCGGCATCCGCATTGGACTCGGATGGGCGAAGTCGCACACGTTCGCGACGGGTCAATGTCCGGTGATCAAGTACAACCGCCAATTGATGATGGCGATTTTGCACGAAAAGATCCAGATCGCGAAGGCGTGCAACGTGACGGCGATATCGTTGGATGCGGCTCCGCAGGGGTACAAGGATTTCGATAAGGGCGCGGCGAAGAAGTTTGTGATCGATCCGCACGGGATGCTGGCGGCGGCGTAGCTGAGGCCGAGGGGTCCGCGCGGACCCCTCCTCTCTGTAATTTATGTACCGGGAATTCCGGCCGGCGCCGCATTTGGAACGCTTCGTCGAGTGCTATTGGCACCGCCAGGATTCTTGCGCGCAGCCGCGGCATTGCGTCCTTCCCGACGGATGTTCGGATATTTTGTTTACCGGCGAAAAGCTCGCGTTCGTCGGACTCATGACGCGGCCGCTCGAGTCGCCGATTGCGGCGGACGCGCGGTTCTTTGGTATACGATTCCGGCCGGGGATGGCGAGCGCGTTCCTCATGCGCGAACAGGCCGTCGCTACTGATTCCTTCGTGACCCTCGATCGTGCCGCTGAGCGGCGCCTCGGGGAGCAGCTCGCTGAGGCAAGGGATCCGATCGAGATGGTCGCGCGGGCGGAGGCGTATTTGGGATCTCCTGCGTATCAGCCGCCTCCGGTCTTGGCGGCTTTGACGGCGCTTGCGAATGCGGGTGAGCCGCTCGAGAGGGTCATCGAGACCACGGGGGCGAGTCCGCGGCATTTGAGGCGTTTGTGCCAGGAGCATGCAGGAGTTTCACCGAAATTTTTGAGCCGGATTTTGCGATTTCGGCAGGCTGTTGAACGGCTGCGTAAGCAGCGTCCGCAGGCGGCTTGGGCGGATTTTGCGGCGGTGTGCGGGTATTTCGATCAGGCGCATATGATCCGCGAATTTCAGGAGTTCGCGGGCGTGAGTCCTGGCCGTTTTGTACAATCGCTGCTCGACGAGTCGCGGTTAGAATCGAGCCATGAGTTCCAAACCTGAAAATCAAATCGACTATGTCGAGCTGCCCGCGTCCGATATCGAAGCAACCAAGCGTTTCTATAACACCGTGTTCGGCTGGAAATTCGAGGATTACGGCCCTTCCTACACGAGCTTCCATGATGGGCGCCTGGCGGGCGGATTCAATGGGCGCGAGACGGCTCCGGCGAAGGGGCTGTTGCTGGTGATGTACGCGAGCGATCTCGAGGCGGCTGAGCAGCGGGTGCGCGAAGCGGGTGGGACGATCGTTAAAGAGACGTTCTCTTTCCCGGGCGGGCGGCGGTTTCACTTCAGCGATCCGAATGGGAATGAGCTAGCGGTGTGGTCGGAGTAGGGATCATTGGCCGGGGCGCGGGATGCCCATGAGAATCACGGCGTCCCCTTTGTTGACGGGCGGCGTCAACATGACGGCGAGTACGATGCCGTTGCCGGCGGAGGGAATTCCGACTGGATTCTTGTTGTTGAAATTCGAGACGATGAACAGCGGATCTCCGCGGTGAACTTCCTGGCCGCGCTGCACCAGGGACGTTAGTATTCCCGTCGCGGGGCTCATGATGGCGACGGTGTGGTCGAAATAGAAAGGCACGCGCGTCTTGGTGACCGTTCCCGAGCTGAGACCGGCGAGAGCGAGCTCACTCTCAATGCCGCGGATGATGGATCCGACGGTGCGGCCATCGGCGACACCGAAGGATCCGCACATGACTCTGAGTACGGGCTTGCCGCGCGTGAGGGACGTGTTGTCAGGAGTGACGGATTGCGCGGGATCGGCCGGACGTTTGGGATCCTTTTCGACGACGATATTGTTGATGCCGAAGGCGAGCGCCATCTCACCGATTTGCGCGTCGAGCTTCGCATCGCCGGTGAGGGTCTGGTAGACGAACGGCTGCATCATGGTGTTGGTTCCGCCGGCATCGATCAGCAGCACGGAATCGGATTTCTCGATGATGTCGTGGGTCAAGGCGTACGCGATGCGCTCGGAAGAAGTGCCGTCGGCTTTGCCGGGGAAGGAACGGCCGAGATCCTTGCGATCGATGGGGTTCAAATAGATCGAATGTTCGAGGAATGCGGGGACGTTCGCCATGTGGACGACGATGAGCGTGCCGCGTATCTCGGCCGGCTTGAGCTCCTTGAGTAATTCGTAGGTGGCGACGATGGGTCCATATTCGGTGCCTCCGAATCCGGCGATCACGGCGAGGACGGGTCCGGGCTTTGCTCCGCGGATGATGGCGAGGGGGATTTGCGTGGCGGGGTCGCTAGGAGAGGATCCGGCGGGGATGTCGATCTTTCCGGCGGCGATGGTTCCCGGAGCGGGCTTGAGGCCGGCGATGATGAGGGGTTCGGCGGTTTGTGCGTAAGCGAGGGCCGAGATCAGGAGGACGTTCGCAATCGAAATGGTGCAGCGGCAGGGCATGATACAACCGCTGTTTAGTGTAACAGTGATGGATGATATACTGGCTACGTTTTGACATCAGGGTCTTGACGTCACGTGGAACTGGATTGAACTAAATGGACTGTGTCACTTCGCCCATCCATGAAATCCAAGCCGCAAGTGCATTCAGCAGTGGGATGGCCGCATCTCCTGTTGGCCGCTGGTACAAGAGTTTCAGCTACGTTTACGCGTCGCCGAAGATTTTGCGATATCTTACCAAGGCGCTCACCAACGATCGCCTTCGTGCGATGAGCCACAAAGATGTTGCGGAGATTTATTTGCCGCTCGTTGCCATCCATCGCGTCTTTAGCCGCGAGTTGGCTCGGCTTGAGTCCGCGCATCCACTGGTCTCGGCTTCAATCTTGCGATGGCGATTTCGTAGGATGCACAACGATCTGGAACGCTTAGGCGATGTTACAGAGGCGCTTGCCTGGAGCGCGGACGATGAGTTGCGCAAGACCCTGGATCGAGCCATTACTAAAATTGAGCAGACAGAGTTTCACCTGACCTAGGTCGCTTTTGGCTTGCATAATCGACCCGGACCTCAGCCCCGACTTCGGGCGTCAAAAGAAAGCGCTCGGTAAAAAGTATCGGCACGTCGAGCCAAGACGTCTTGAGCATTCTTGGCGACACCAATGTGCTCTACACAATTTCCCTTTATACGCATGACCAATACACCGCCCAACCGCCGGCGGCGCTTGTCGACGATTGGATCAAGGCTGTACTGATTCGAGCCATAACAGAAGGCGGGGGAGTCTAGCTCTGTCGAATTTGACTTCCCCCGCGCTGGCGCGTTACGTTTAGAATGTTCTCTCGCCGCTCGTGGTGCGGTAGCCAAGTGGTAAGGCAAGGGTCTGCAAAACCCTTATTCGTCGGTTCGATCCCGACCCGCACCTCCACCCCTCTTCATTCCACTCTCTCAAGGCAAAGTAACTGGCGGGATCGATGTGAATGCCGCTCCGCCGAAGCGTAGGCCGAGGACGGTTACTGCGCCGGTGTTCGTCGTTACAATCAGGGATCCGAGATGGCCGGCGATCGCTGGAAGGCGTGATTGCACGGCGAAGGACTGCTTCGTTCCTGGCTGCATCGACACGGGCGCTGTTCCTAGTGAATTGCCCGACTCGTCGTAGGCGGCGAGGGTCACGGTGCCGGTGGAGGCTCCGTTGTACCAGATGGCGATCGATGTGGTGTAGTGCGTCTCGTCGAAGGTCAGCAGTGACTTCGTTCCGGTCGTGCTGGCGAATGGCACGACGGCTTCCTGATCATCCTTGGTGGGGACGCTTTGGCGGAAGACTCCATAGCCGGTGACGGATGGCGGAAGCGTGAACGTCGCCCATCCGGAAGTGAGGGATCCGGTGTTTTGCGCTTCGAGGATCGACGTTCCGCCAGCCGGGATGAGGACTGTCTTGACGGTGTCGCCTCCGACGGCGAGCGGGGTCGCGGAGTCGGTGTAGTAAGTCACGTTGAAACTGACCTGCGCGGCGCCTTCGTTGGTGAAATACATGGCGGTGTACCAGCCGCCTCCGAAGACGAATTGGGGCAGGACCGAGGTGCCGGTCGCGACCGCGGGCGGAGCCGTCGTCGAGGCCTGCTCGGCGATGGTGATGCCGGCCGAGTAGGTCAGATCGAGGCTGGGAGATCCATCATTGTTGGCTGCGAGTCCGGCGGCGTAGAGAGAAAGTTGGCCGGTGCCGGCGGCGGGGGCGGTCCAGTCGATATCCCAGGCGGCTTGGGTGACCTGTTGCGGATACGTTCCGGCGGAGGTGTGGGTCGCGTATTGCTTGGCGCCTTGGACTACGACCTGGACGGCGGTGCTGCCACTGGGAACGGCGAAGGCTCCTTCAGTGAGGGACGTGTTCGCGGATTGGCGAGCGGCGAGTTCGAAGCCCCAACGGTGGGCGGTGGGATCCTGGACGGTGACGCGGATGGTGTATTTTTGACCGGGAACATACCCATTCGCATCGGGGAACGAGATCGAGATATTGCCGGCGCCGGAGTTCACATTCGACCCTGTGTGACAGGCGGCGCAAGTGCCTGCTTCTCCCGGGACGCCGGCGTATCCGGCTGGGGCTCCAGAGCTGTTCGCAAAGGCGATTGAACAGGACGTCAAGGCGATCGTTGCTATCGTTAATTGATTGAAAAGGGGCGACTTCATTCGATTCCTCCGATGTTTCGAATTTATCCTCACCTCTCCATTGAACCACCGAAGTCGCGCGGCGGATGAGGATTTTTTAACCCCGTTTAGCGATCAGGATCGGATCGGGATCGTGGACTGTAAGCGTGGCCACGGATTTCTCAATGGCGAAGCCGATGCGAACGGCGGGGGCTCCGGCGGGATGGAAGGTGTGGTTGCCGAGGTGGACGAGTCCGCGGGCCATGGATCCGGGGCGGGTGAACATCAGTTGGGTCTTCGCGAGCGTGATTTCGATGGTGTTGCGGGGGGCGGTCCCGAATGAATAGGTTCCGGCGAGGGCGGTCAATTCTTCGACAGTGATCGGGGCGGCGGGGGGCGCACCCGCATCGCCGAGGGATTCGAGATAACGGAAGACGGGCTCGGCAGCGGGACCGCCGTTTTTGGCGTGGGCGAGAAGGCTGATGGAGTGGGGTCCGGGGATTTTCTGGCAACCGGGTTGGGCGGCGACGAAGGCTTTGACGACATCGAGTTGGCCGAACATGGTGGCGGAGTAGAGGGTGGGGCGGGCTCCGTGGGCGATGAGGTGTTCGGCGATTTCGCGGTTGCCGACATGGGAGGCGGCGCCGAGTGCGTCTTCCCAGTCGCCGAATCCCCAGTCGATGGCGGCTTTCGCCAAGTCCGGGTGGGCGTCGACGAGTTCGCGCAAGCGTTTGACGTTGCCGTGGGCGACGAGGACGGTTTCGCGGACGAGTTCGGCGGGTTGAGAAGGGAAATTGTCGGCGACGGCGGGCGGCGGTGTTGCGGAAGGCTCGGCGTCGAGGAGCGAGGCGGCTAGGAGGGTGGCGAATCCGGTGCGGCGTGTGATCATGGGTTTCATTGTGGGAACTCTCGTGGGAAATGTCGAGCCAGATTTGTGTGAGGTGTTAACTGGTTTGCTGACAGCGCGTTGCGGGTGTGTGTGAGGGAGGGTTTTTACTGGATTTTTCCCAGGAATCGCTGTGTTGCGCGCTTGGTGAAGGCGTCCTCAGCGGCGAGGGGGTTGTCGAGCGTGGGAGTGTCGAGGCGGTCGACGGTTACGTGGGTCTGGCCGGGGAGGCGGAGGAGATGGGCGAGGATCCGAAATCCGATCGAGTCCTTTTGGACCTGGCCGATGACGACGTAGTCGGCCTGAAGGCTCGTGTGGATCTGGTCGAAATTGAGGGAGGTCCTCGGTTGGCGGAGGATGGCGGCGTTGCCGATGACTTTCACGCGGTCGGTGCTCGTGGAGGCGAGATTGACGGTCATGGCGTCTGAGAATCCGACGGCTACGGAGTCGACGGCCGGGTCGCCGGTTTCGTTCGAGAAGAGGGTGACAGCGACAATCGGGACGTGGCGAGTGTAGCGGTTGGCGAGGAGTGCGACTCCGCTGGCGGCGATGATGAGTAGCGCGGCGGCTGTAAGAACGAGCGGGCGGCGGGATTGGGGCTTCGGAGCGGCGGAGGCTTCGGCCTCGACGCGTTCGACTGGGGCGATGAATTGATATCCCTTTTTGGGGATGGTCCGGACGAAGCGGGGCGAATCGGCGGAGTCGTTCAAAGCGGAGCGTACTTGGGCGATGCAGAAGTTGAGTCCGCGTTCGAAGTCGACTTGGGTGCCGTCGGCTCCCCAGACGGTTTGCTGGAGGGTTTCGCGGGTTACGATTTCGGGGGCGTGTTCGAGGAGGACGGCGAGGACTTGAGCGGGCTGGGCTTGTAGGCGGACGAGGGATCCATCGCGGCGGAGGGCGAGGGTCCCGGGGTCGAAGTCGTAAGTGCCGAAGCGGTAGCGAGGCATGGGTGCGCTGGTTCTTAGTCCAGATTCTCTCACGTCCGCGGGCGCGATTGATTTGATTTCGTAGCTAGTCTAGTATCGAACTATGAACGGCGAACCGGTTCAACCGAAGCAAGAGCCGCGCCCGATCGGATTGGCGGCCGGCGACTTCGAGGTAACGGATGCTTTCTTCGAGCCGCTGCCTGAGGAGATGCTGGCGGCTTTCTGTGCGATCGATGAAGCGGATTAGATGTCCAGATTGCGGACGTCCAACGCATTTTCCTCAATGAACTTGCGGCGGCTCTCGACGTCTTCGCCCATGAGAGTCGTGAAGATTTCGTCGGCTTGTACTAAGTCCTCGAGGGTCACTTTCAATAGCGTTCGGACTTCGGCGTTCATGGTCGTCGACCAGAGTTGCTCGGCGTTCATCTCACCGAGACCCTTGTAGCGCTTGATCGAGATCTCGCGCATGCCTTCGGCTTTTACCTTTTCGAGAAGGTCGCGCCATTCGGTGACCTCTTCCTTCGATCCGCCATCGCGGAAAACTTGGAAGGGGGGCGTGTTGTATTTCGCAATCTGGCGGGCGATCGCGCGGAGACGGCGGTAATCGGGGGTCGCGGCTAGTTCGACGTCTACGACTCGCTCACCTTGCGTGGGATCGATGTAGGTGGCTTTGTAGGTCGAGTGCTCCTCTTCCTTTGAGAGGTGCGCCACGACCTTTTTCGACTTGAGGGTGTCGACTACCCATTGCAGATTCGCTTCGATGCTGAAGTCGGCGCGGGTGTCGAGGGTCGCGGCGGAGACGAGGGTTTCGACTACGCGAGGATCGCGCATGCGGCGTTCCATGCGGTGGAAGACTTGCTGGAACTCGTCGAGCTGCGTGAGGAAGTTGCGGAGTTCGGTTCCTTCAACCGTCGTTCCGTCGGGGAGGGCGACTTTGACGTTTTCGGTTGCGCGGCGCAGGATTTCTTTGGTGAATTCCTTGTCGTCCTTGATGTACTTTTCGTTCTTGCCTTTTTTGATCGAATAGAGCGGCGGCTGGGCGACGAAGACGTGGCCGCGGGTGATGAGCTCCTGCATTTGGCGGAAGAAGAACGTCAACAGCAACGTGCGAATGTGCGAGCCGTCGACGTCGGCGTCCGTCATGATGATGATCTTGTGATAACGGATCTTCGAGATATCGAAGTCGTGATGGATGCCGGCGCCGATCGCCGTGATCATCGCCCGGATTTCCTCGTGGCCGAGCATCTTGTCGACGCGCGCCTTTTCGACGTTGAGGATCTTGCCTTTCAAAGGCAGAATCGCCTGGTAACGCCGGTCGCGGCCGGTCTTGGCGGTGCCGCCGGCTGATTCGCCCTCGACCAGGAACAGTTCGCAACGGGCGGGATCCTTCTCCTGGCAGTCGGCGAGTTTGCCGGGCAATCCGCCGGAGTCGAGCGCGCCTGTGCGGCGAGTGAGGTCGCGGGCTTTGCGGGCGGCTTCGCGGGCTCGGAATGCGTCGATCGCCTTCGAGACGATCTTCTTCATCACCGCGGGATTCTTGTCAAAGTATTCGCCCAGACGCTCGTTGACGAACTGAACGACCTGGCCTTGTACGTCAGTGGTCAGTTTGCCCTTCGTCTGGCTTTCAAACTGCGCGCCGGGAAGCTTCAAGCTGAGGACCGCGGTGAGACCTTCACGAACGTCATCGCCGCTCAGTTGTTCCTTGTCTTTGAACAGACCGGCGGAGGTGCCGTAGGCGTTGATGGTGCGCGTGAGGGCGCTCCGGAATCCCGAAAGATGAGGGCCGCCGTCGATCGTGTGGATGTTGTTGACGAAGGAAAAGACCTGCTCGCCGTAGGTGTCGTTGTACTGGATGGCTAGTTCGATGCCGACCTGCGTGTCAGTGGCCGGCATGTCCTTGAAGCCTTCGAAGTGCATCGGCTTGTCGTGCAGTACGGCCTTGCCTTTGTTGAGGTGCTTGATGAATTCGGACGCGCCGCCGGCGTAGAAGAACTCGACAACCTTCGGCGG
>DASXZC010000111.1:0-16679 GCA_036502165.1 Bryobacteraceae bacterium | reverse complement strand
ATCGCCTCATTGTCTCAGGATTTATAATCGTGAGGTGCTGCCGGAGATTCGCCATTCTATTCGCACATTATTTCGATCGCCGGCGTTCGCGGTGACGGCAATCCTGACGCTCGCGCTGGGAATTGGAGCGAATACTGCCGTATTTACGGTACTCGACACCGTCGTCCTCAAGCCTCTGCCGTTTCCTGAGTCGAGCCGAATCGTCAAGATCCGGGGCAGGAACGATCTGCGCGGTTGGACCGGCGGCTTCGTCACCATGCCGGACGTTGCCGATTTCCGTGCACAATCCTCGAAGCTCGGGACGGTCGCGGGCTACGGCGACGGCGTCTGGATCCTCACTGGACGCGGACCGGCGCTCGCTCTTCGTGGCGTCGGCGTGACGCCGGATTTCTTCGCCGTCCTCGGAGTCGCACCCCGCCTCGGGCGGACGTTCACCGTCGATGAATTCGAAGCCGGTCGCGATGGAGCGGTCATCTTGAGCGACCATCTATGGAAGCGAAGTTTCCATGGCGACGCGAGCGTGCTGAATACGACCATCATGCTCGACGGCGAGCCGCACCAGATCGCCGGTGTGATGCCGCCCGATTTTCATTTCCCCGAGACCGCGGAGTTGTGGATTCCAACCGCATCCAATCGCGATGTCGCGCGCGGCCGGACCTTTGCGACGACGAATGCAATCGCTCGATTGAAGCCGGGCGTGACGATCGGCGAGGCGCAATCGGAGGCGTCTGTGATCGCTTCGCGAATCGCCGAGGATCACCCGTCCACGCATCACGGATTCTCAGTCGACCTCGCGACTCTCGCCGACGATCAGAACGGTGATGCGCGCGCCGTTCTCGAGTTGTTCCTGGGCGCGGTGGCATGCGTACTGTTGATCGCGTGCTCGAACGTCGCGAATCTGATGCTCGCACGCGCGACCGGACGGAGCAGGGAACTCGCAGTCCGCGCGGCGCTGGGCGCAACCGGAGGCAGACTGCTGATGCAGACCTTCGTCGAAAGCCTGTTGCTCTCGGCCGCAGGCGCGGCACTGGGATTGATGTTCGCCTACGTCGCGCTGCGAGCTCTGGTATTGTCGAGCGCCGGACTCGTGCCAAGGGCCGAGGACATCGGGCTCGACCCAGTGGCGTTCGGATACACGATCCTGGTGGCGCTAGCAACGAGCGTTCTCTTCGGAACATTCCCAGCGCTTTCTGTTCTAAGAACGGATGCTCAGAAATCGTTGGGAGACCGGTCGTCAGGCTCGGCGTCGGCCGCATCGAATCGGGCTCGCGCCGGATTGGTCATCACGCAATTCGCACTGGCGACGATGCTGGCCTGCTCGGCAGGCTTGCTGTTGCGGACGTTCAATCGCCTGATCGCGACCGATCCCGGCTATCAGACGCGGCAGATTCTCACGGCTGAAGTCACGCTCACCGACCGTGCCTATCAAACGGACATGACGAAGGCGTACCGGTTCTATCGCGATGCGCTGGTCGCGATCGGAGAGATCCCCGGCGTCGAACGAGTGGGCGCCGCGAACTCCGCACCGCTCGGCTCGGGCGAGTTCCACATGCAGATCGGAAAGCCGGGCGCCCTCGCGAAAGTGCCTGCAACGATTGTGGCCGCGTCCGTCGGATATCACGAAGCAATGGGAATCCCGCTGCGCAGCGGCCGATTCTTCGAGTGGGGCGACTGGGCCGGCCAGCGGTCGCCTGCCTTGTTGAGCGAATCGCTCGCGAAAGGACTCTTCGGATCCGCAGATCCAGTCGGCCGCCACATCACCCTCGGCGGATCGAACGGCGACTTGGAGGTCGTCGGAGTCGTCGGCGACATACGCTCCGGTTCGCTCGACGAACCGCCGCAAGCGCATGTCTATATGGCCCTCGAGCGATCGACGCTGCGGACCGCGACCTTCGCCATCCGTTCGAAAATTCCCGCGAGCCGGTTGATCGATTCGGTGCGCGCGGCAGTCGAGAAGGTCGATCCGAACGTGCCGCTCGTGAACGTCCGCACCATGGAGGAGGCCACCGATCAGAGCCTCGCCGGTCCTCGATTCCGCACGACGCTGCTGACCGCGTTCGCCGCCGCGGCGCTGCTGCTGGCTGTGATTGGAATCTACGGGCTGCTCTCGTACATGGTCGAGCAGCGCTATCGCGAACTCGGCATCCGCATGGCTCTCGGCGCGAGCGGACGATCCGTCGCGAAATTGATCGTCGGCGAAGGTCTGCGGCTCGCCGCAATCGGAATCGCACTCGGGCTCGCCGGAGCTTTCGCGCTGGGCCGCATCTTAGGAGGCCTCATCTATGCGATCGAACCGCTCGATCCGGTAGTCGCCGCCGTCGCTGCCGGAGTGTTCCTGGTCGTGGCCCTAGGCGCCTCGGCGGGTCCTGCAATCCGCGCGGCGGGCGCCGATCCGCAAGAGGTCCTCCGCCACGAATAGATTCACGCAATATTGATTCGATCCATCCGAAGAGGACGCTGTACACTATAAAACAAGCATGCAGACCTACGATTTGCTGGTGATCGGCTCGGGGCCCTCCGGACAGCGGGCGGCGATTCAAGCCTCGAAGGCGGGCAAACGCGTGGCGCTGGCCGAGCGCCGGGAAGTCGTCGGCGGTGTGTGTATCAACACCGGCACCATTCCCAGCAAAACGATGCGGGAAGCGGTCATGCATTTGTCCGGGTACAACTACCGCGACATTTACGGCGTCGCCTACCGGGTGAAGGAAAAGATCACGATGCACGATCTGGCTTTCCGAATCCAGCACGTCATCAAGACCGAAGTCGACGTCACGCAAGCGCAGCTTTCCCGCAACAATGTCGAGATGCTCAACGGCATCGCGCGTTTCAAAGATCCGCACGTGATGGAAGTCGAAGGCATCAAGGGCAACAGCGAATGCTATGCCAATAACATCATCATCGCGACCGGCACCAAGCCCGCGACGTCCTCGAAGGTTCCGATCAACGGCAAGACGATCATCAACTCCGATCAGATTCTTGACATGCCGCAGATCCCGAAGACGCTCATCGTCGTCGGCGGAGGCGTCATCGGTGTCGAGTACGCCTGTATGTTCGCCGTGCTCGGCGTGCGCGTCGTCCTGATCGAACGGCGTCCGCGTCTGCTCGAGTTCGCGGATCAGGAAATGGTCGAGGCGTTGTCGTACCATCTGCGCGACGCCCGCGTCACGATGCGGCTCAACGAAGCCGTCGAGAGCGTGGAGGAGACGCCGGAAGGCGGAGTCGTCGCCTACCTCGAAAGCAAGAAGAAGATCTCGGGAGACAGCCTGCTGTTCGCTGTCGGACGTCAAGGCAACGTGGATGAAATGAATCTGGCGGCCGCAGGACTCGAAGCCGATTCGCGCGGACGCATCACGGTCAACGAGAACTACCAAACCTCCGTTCCGCACATTTTCGCGGTCGGCGACGTCATCGGATTCCCGAGCCTCGCGTCGGTGTCGATGGAACAAGGCCGCATCGCGGCTGCACGGGCATTCAATCTGCCGGCCAACTCGAATCCCGCCAATTATCCCTACGGCATTTACACGATCCCGGAGATCTCCTTCATCGGCAAAAACGAAGAGCAACTCACCGAAGAGGACGTTCCGTATGAAGTCGGCGTCGCTTACTATCGCGAGAGCGCGCGCGGACAGATCCGCGGCGACACGACGGGCCGGCTCAAGATCATTTTCCACCGCGAGACTCACGCGCTGCTGGGTGTTCACATCATCGGGGAAGGGGCCACCGAGTTGCTCCATATCGGCCAGGCGGTGTTCGCGCTGAACGGCCGCGTCGACTACTTCATCGAAACCGTTTTCAACTATCCCACCCTGGCGGAATGCTACAAAGCCGCCGCGTTCAACGGGCTGAATAAGCTCTCGAAGGGTTAAAGGAGCCGGATCTATGTCACGATCCATTGGCATTGTCACTGCGGAAGTCATCTCCTCCGCGCTTGTCGTCAACAATCAGATCCACGGTCCCATACGGGTATTCCCCGGTGAGGACGATCCATTCGAAGATCTGGTCACCTACCCGTCGGACACGATCGTCGCGAAGATCTGCGATATTCTGCAGGCGACTCCGGGGCATGACACGGTCGAGTGCGTCGGGCTCGGCTTCCCGGGATTGATTCGCGACAACATCGTCGAGGAATCGCCGAATTACCGGCAGATGAAGGGCGTCCATCTGGGCGAAGCGGTGCGGAACGCGCTTGCCGAGAAGGGCTTCCACACGTCGGTCACAGTGTCGAACGACGCTGACGTAGTGGCGGCCGGCATCGCCGCCTCGCGTGGACAACTCGACCGCCTGATCCGCGTGTGGACTCTCGGCAACGGCATCGGCTTCGGGCACTATCCCTCCGGCAGCAGTGTTTGGGAAGGCGGACATACGGTGGTGACGCTCGATCCGCGCGAGAAATATTGCGGCTGCGGCGGCACAGGGCACCTCGAAGGCATCATGGGATATCGTGCGATGCGCCTGCGCTTCCTCGATCTCGAGCCCGAGGAGATCTTCTCAGGCGCGAACGAAGGCGACATGCGCTGCATCGAATTCGTGAAGCTGTGGCATCGCGCCCTCGCGGCCGCGACTGCGTCGAGCGTCCACATGGATGGGCCCGGGAAATTCTATATCACCGGACCCAGTGCGAATTTCCTGAATCTGTCGATGCTCCACCAGTACATGGCGGAGATGGTCAAGATTTCGCCGCTGCAAGGCTACGTATTCGAGATCGTGCCCGGCGGGCAGGAGATCGCTATTCTAGGCGCGGCGGTAGTCGCGCAGCAGGCAGTCGCCCTCGCGGCCGCGGCCGCAGCGACGCAAGCGCAGAGCTAGGCCTCGCCGAGCAGCTTCTTGAAATTCGCGAGGCACTTGCCGGCTGTCTCCATCGGAGGCATGTCCGCGCCTTCCTGCTCGATCAGGAAATACTCGAGCGCGCCGTTCTTGCGGGCTGCGTCGATGACTTGCTTCCAGTGGATGTCGCCATCGCCCAGCACCACGCGGAATCCCTTCGCCGGATCGTGCGAATAGTCCTTGCAGTGGAGTGAGAAGACGCGGCCCGGATGATTCCTGATCAGCGCCACAGGATCGCCGCCGCCCTGGAGACATCCGCCAGTGTCGACCTGCAGCCCCACACCTTTCTCAGTGCCGGCGATGATGTCGATCGGCATTTTGCCGTCGATCGGATGGAACTCGAGGTCGTGGTTGTGATAACCGGGGCTCATTCCAGCAGCCTTCAGCGGAGCGACCGATTTGTTCAACGTATCCGCCACGTGCTTCCAGCCGTCGAGACCCTTCACGTCGCCGGGGTGCGCCAACACGACGTGCCTACTTCCCAGGATGCGGTTCAGTTCGATCGCCTTTTGCAAGCCCGACTCCGTGAACGAATTCATGTCGTTGTGAGTCGACCAGCAATTGATCCCCAGACCGTCGAGCTGCGCGCGGACTTCTTTCGCATAATCCGGAGTCCATTTGAAATACGGCGCATAGAACTCGACACATTCGTAGCCGAGCTTCGCGACATCGCGGACCGTTCCCATCAGATCCTTAGCCAGCTCCTTGCGGACGGAGTACAACTCGAGCCCGATGGGAATATGCTTGGGCGCGGCGGATACCAGGCGGGCCGATGCGGCCGCCAGCGGCAACGTGGACGCTGTCGAAAGGAAGTGTCGGCGAGTAATCATACAGAGATAACATACCACCTGGATACATAGGCCAGTGAGTTCCAGACGGCTACAGCAAAACTCACCATCCGGTTGAGGCGCTTCCCGTACGGAAAGCGGCCCGGCCTCTTCCGCATTCGCCGAAGAGATTTCTATGAATTCGATTCGCCGATTGCTGATGACTGCGTCGATCCTCTACCTGCCGGCGTTTTCCGCGCCCAAGGCCCATCTGGAGCACATGAGCCCCGCGCTTTTCGAAATCGAACCCAATGCGCGGTTTACGAGCACGGATCTGAGCCGTTGGGAGATCTTCACGCGGACCGGCGTTCAACTTGGCCCCGCGGTCGCGGTGGAATTCATTAATCCCGAAAGCCGCATGAAGATGGAGGGACTCGACCGATCCGTCCCCACGCTGAATGTATTCCAGGGAAACGATCCCTCGAAGTGGCGCCGCGACTGCCCGAGTTACGGCGCGGTGGCGTATCGGGGATTGTATCCGGGCGTCGATCTCGTGTACCGTCGCAATGAGGAAAACCTCAAGGGCGATTTCATTGTGAGTCCGGGCGCCGATCCGGCGCGGATCCGATTCCGTTTTTCGGGTGGTACGGCGCGCGTGGATGATGGGCGAATCGAGATCCGCTCCGGAAAGCAGATCCTCGAGGAGCGTATGCCTGCCGTCTACGATTTGAGCGGAGGCAAGCGGCTCGTGCGTCAGGCGCGCTATCACCAGTTTCCCGACGGGTCCGTTGGCTTCGATGTGGACGGCCACGATCCGCGGCTCCAACTGGTGATCGATCCGGAACTCACCTTCAGCACCTATCTCGCGGGAAGTCTGCTCGACCAGGTAACCGCGCTCACCTATAGCGCCTATGACACGACACTCAACGTCGGCGGATGGACCGAGTCGACCAACCTGCTCAGCTCGCAGATCACGTACACGCGCAGAGGAACGGGCGGCTCGACTGACGGTTTCTATGCGCGTTTTTCGGTTTCCTCGAAAGGCGTGATCGCGCTGACGGCTCTGACCATCCTCGGCGGCTCCGGTCAGGATAAGGTGACGGCGCTGGGGGTCAATTCGACGGGCTGGGTCGTGCTCGGCGGGGCGACAGCGTCATCGAATTTTCCGATCTCATCGACACCGGCGGCGTTTCAGGCCAACCTGCGCGGCAGCACGAACGGCTTTCTCGCCATCGTAGGACCGGGCTTTTACTACGCGACGTTTATCGGCGGCAGCGGTTCGGATCAGGTCACGGGAGTGGCGATTGACCCGAACTACATTACCTACTTTGCGGGAACGGCTTCGTCGTCGGACTTGCCGGTGACCAATGCCTTCCAGAAGAAATACGGCGGCGGTCAAACGGATGGTTTCGTCGGGGTCCTGACGCCGGTGCTGACACTCTCCTATTGCAGCTATCTCGGCGGATCGAACGACGATGCCATTAGCGGCCTCGCGATGCTGAACGGGTCGATTTATGTAACCGGCGCGACGAACTCCTACGATTTTCCGACGCTGAATGCCATGCAAACGCAAAATAACGGTGGCCAGGATGCGTTCGTCGCCAAAGTCCTCGCGACCGGCGTGCTCTCTTACAGCACCTATCTGGGCGGCAGCGGTGGTACCCCCGCTTTTCCGGAAACCGGCACAGCGATTGCCCTCGACTCGGCCGGCGAGGCGTACGTCACCGGCATCACGAGTTCGACGAACTTCCCCGTCACCGCCGGAGCGGCGCAAGCGGCGTTCGGCGGCGGCGCCGTCGACGGGTTCCTCGTGAAGCTTTCGGCGACCGGAACCAAGCTGTTCGCAACCTATTGGGGAGGGTCGGATTGGGATCAGTCGAATGCGGTGACAGTCTTGCCGTCAGGATATGTCGCGATCGCCGGCAGCACCACCTCATACGACTTCCCGATCAAGGCGCCGGTGCCCACCGGCAGTGTAAATTCCGGCGCTTACGATGCGTTTGTTACTGTCTTTTCGCCGGCGGGCGCGCTGTATTGGTCGACGTACTTCGGAGGATCCGGGACGGATGCCGCCTACGCGGTTACCTCCGACAAGGCCGGCGATGTGATCGTCGGAGGGTTGACGGCATCATTCAATTTGCCACTTGTCAGTCCGCTGCAGTCCACGATCAATTCGAGCGGGTATCACGGATTCCTCGCGAAGTTCTCACCGACGCAGCAGTTCGGAACGTTCCGCCCGAGCTCCGGACAGTTCTTCCTGTCGAGCAGCCGCGCGTTCGTCAAAGACGCGGCCGTGCTGACCTATACGACGTTGAACTGGAACAACGTGAGCGGTCCGGATGCGATTCCCGTGGTGGGCGATTGGGACAACACGGGTCGCCAGCGTCTCGGTCTGTTCCGCAAGAACACCGGAACCTGGTATCTCGACATGAATGGTGACGACCTGTACACGGCTGGAGTCGATAAGGTCGTCAACGGCTTCGGCGCCACCGGATATCCGATCGTCGGCGACTGGGACAACACCGGGAATGTGCGCCTGGGCTTCTTTGCGAACTCCTGGTTCTATATGGACATCAACGGCGACAATATCTTCACCTATGGCGTCGACCTGTTCAAGCCGTTCGGCGCCAGCACAGACATCCCGATCGTCGGCGATTGGACCAACACCGGCAAGACTCGCATCGGAGTCTTTCGGAAAGGATTGTGGTACCTCGATCTGAACGGCAACTTCGACTCGTCGCAGCCGATCAGCGCGATCGCCGGCGCCGCTACCGACAATCCGCTGTTCGCCGACTGGGACAACACCGGGATCAAGCGGATCGGCAACTACCGCACCGCCGGTTATCCGATCGGTTGGTGGTTCGTCGACATCAACGACGACTTCAAATATAACGGCGCTCCGGTCGATGCGTATTACATCTTCGGCGGCACCGGCGATCAGGCGGTCGTAGGAATCAAGTCGCACTAAGTGCCGGGTTGCGCGATGGAACTCGAATCTCAGCATCGGCCGGGGCGTTATCTGGCGGTCCAGATCGCCGGCAAATATTACGCTTTCCAAAACGAAGCCGTCCGGGAAATCACGCCGGTGCGGGAGCTATTTCCGCCACTCCTCGGATCTTCGAGCGAACTTTCGCGGACGGGCCTTGCGGGATTCCTGCACACGCAGAGTTCGCGCCTGCCGGTCTTCGATCTGCACGTGCGCCTGGGCGGGGCGGAACGGCAGATCCGCCTCAGCACACAGACGCGCATCGTAGTCGTCGAGGTCCACGGCGCGCGCGCCGCGTTCTACGCCGACCGGCTCACCGACATGATCTACGCGCGGGCGCACGAAATCCGCCGGGATTCGATCGTCGGCCATGGACGGCCGAAGGCGATTCTGATCCTCGAACGTCTTTGGACGCGGCAGGAGCTGGCGGAGCTCGCCTGAGCCCCGCGCGACAAGCTGGAGCGGAACATCCGCGCGAGATTGTAAACTGGAAGCTGGCGTCGCGGGCCGCCCGCGTTCGCGCCCCTTGTCAGCACCACCATCTCGATTTGTTTAGGAGTTCAAGGAGTCACAATGAAATCTGCATTTGGATTCGCGGCCCTCGCTGCGGCGGTCGTCATGCTCGCCGTCGCCGGAGCCTCTACCGCGAAGGGGGCTGCCGCCGGGGACGCCGCCAAAGGTAAGGAAGTATTTGAACAATGCGCCGTCTGCCACAACGCCGACAGCACCGAGAAGAAGATGGGTCCCGGCCTGAAGGGCCTGTTCAAGCGCGAGAAGCTCAATAACGGTAAGCCGGTCAACGAGGCGAACGTTAAAGCGGTCATCAACGCCGGCGGCAACGGCATGCCCGCCTACGCCGATATGCTCTCCGATGCGGAGCGTGCCGACGTGATCGCTTATCTCAAGACGCTGTAGTGATACAATTCGGAAGGTTGGGCTCGCTTTGATTGAGCGAGCCCAGCTTCGATCCGCTTAGGATTGTCGCGCTGCCCCGATGCGAAGGGGACCAAGAAGTTACAGCTTTTGATCCGAGCACGATTGACGCGGCGAGAGGCAGCAGGTTACTCAAACCGGCTGCCTCTTTCCCTTTCTTCCAGGTATGCGGGCGCCTCGAAAACTTGACGCCCCGGTTCGCAGGTTCCTACAATCGTTAGATAGGAGGCCATATGTTGAGATCGATTGGCCCGATGGAGCTTTTGGTTATTGTCTTCTTCGCCCTACTCCTGTTCGGCGGCAAGAAGATTCCGGAGGTCGCCAAAGGCTTAGGCGAAGGGATTCGCAACTTCAAGACTTCATTGAAGGGCGATGAACCACCGCCGCCAGCAAGCACCACCGAGGAAAAAAAGCAGGCGTAAGCTTTGAGAAGCCGCCAGTACGGCCGGGCGGTCTTCGTCATCGGAATCATATTTTCAGTCCAACGGGAACCCCGCTCGAATCGCCGGCATGACGCCCTTTCGAACGGGGTTCTTCATTGTCAGCGCCAGCGCGCGGCGAGACTCTTCCAGGATTCGAGCGCCGTTTTCCGCTCGATCACGTACTGCGCGTGCTCATCCTTCGATTTGTCGAGGATCCGAATCGTGCCTTCGTGGTTATCATGTGCGTTGAACGTGAAAAGCGCGACGGAGTTAGGGCCGTGACAGCCGGCGCACCTTGCGCGCAAGGATCCGAGGATCGCGAGTTCCCGCTGACGTCCGTCCGCTGCGCCGATTGGCGAAGCGAAGGTGTAGTCGTTCCCGAAAGCCGCGAGGTAGGCGGGCGCGGATTCGTTTTGTGAGACGAGGCCGCTTGACGAGGGTGCGGTGACCAGCGCCTTCCTTGACAGCTCGAAGTCCGAAATTCCTGTCTTGATGACATGGCCGTCGGAGCCGTAAGAAAATTCGCGCGTCTGTACTTCCGTGCTGATCCCTGCGCCCGTCAACGCTCCGCGATTGTCAATCAGCAAGCTGCGAGTGACCAACGCAACCGCCTCGAGCGGTGCGTGAGGACCGTTGTGCTCACGGAACGACTCGAGGAATTCTTGCCGGTCTTTGACGTTAGGCGCCGGACGCAGGAAGATACGCGTCGACCGCCGATAGTTGGCGCCAGAATCGTGCAGGCGTCCATCGTGCCACACGACCTCGATCCACGGGCTCCGTTCGCTGTAAAGATCAGGTAGAGTTCCGTTCTTCACTCCCGCTGTGTAATTGTCAGGAAGTCGGCGAGCCTCCTCGGCAGTCAGCGCCACTTTGCGGATCATCCTCGCGAGCAGCGTGAGCAGCCGCTCCGGACGCTCACCCTCGATCCGGTCTCGATGCTGAAAGATCAGATCGTACGCCGCCCACAGATCGCTTTCGAACAGCGCACGCGCGGCAGGAGAGCGTTGCGTCTTCTGCTCGAGCGCGTCCGCCGACGCTTTCACGAATTCCGAATAACGCGGCTCTTCGAACAGACGCTCGGTTCCGAGCGCAGTCAGGAATGACGGGTACAACGGATCGATAGCCCGGTCGCCCGATTCGATCCGCTCAAAGATTCGGCTGCTCACGGGGATGGATCGAAATGCTAGCGAGCTGTCCAACGGCGCCGCATCCGCAAAGTCCCCAGTCGCGCGGAACCTCACTTTGCGAGTGAACAGGCAATAGAAGATCCGGATCCACGGGTCGCCCACATCGTTCCCATAAACGAGCTGCGGACGCTCGATTGCGATGGCGCCTTGGAAATAGGTGGGGGCCTGCGCAGCAGCAATTCCACAGAGGATCGGCCATACGACAATCATCGATCGGCTGGACATTGCGCGTATCCATTCTATTAAAGTGAAGAGAATGACTCGCCGTCTCTGCATGCTTCCGCTCCTCTTGACGATGGCCTCGATCGCCCAGCCAAACCCCGCGTGGACGCACCCATTTGCCCCGTTCCACATCATCGGGAATCTGTACTACGTCGGCACGCAGGATCTCGCCTGCTACTTGATCACGACGCCCAAGGGCGACATCTTGATCAACACCGGAGTCTCTAGTTCCGCGCCGATGATCCGCACGAGCGTCGAGAAGCTCGGCTTCCATTTGCCCGATATCAAGATTCTGCTGACCATGCAGGCGCACTACGATCACGTGGGCGCGATGGCCGAGATTCAGAAGGCGACACACGCGCAAATGTACGCGACCCAAGGCGACAAGGCCACGCTCGAAAGCGGCGGCAAGATTGACGGCTTGGGAGATTCCCCCGAGTACCAGTTCCGGCCCGTTCATGTCGATCGAGTGCTGAAGGACGGTGACAAGATCCGTCTCGGCGGAACAGAACTGATTGTTCTTTCGCACCCCGGCCACACGAAGGGCAGCGTCAGCTATTCGCTGACGGTCGACAAGACGCCCGTGCTGATCGTCAATCTGCCGAGCGTCGTACAACCGCTCGTGAATAACAAAACGTATCCCGGCATCGTCGACGATTACGAGCGGACGTTCGCTGCGCAGAAACAACTGCATCCTGGCATCTGGCTGGCCGGTCACGCCGCGCAATTCGATATGGAAGCGAAGTTGAAAGCCGGATCGTTCAACGATCCGAAAGGCTACGCGGAAGCGGTCGAAAATCTCGAGAAAGCCTATCGGCAGCGTTTGGCCAAGGAGCGGGGCGGCAACTAACCCCAGCGCGAAGCGCCGTCGACTGCGATCGATTCGCCGCTCAGATATCCCGCCTGCTCTGACGACAGGAAGACCGCCAACGCGGCGAACTCCTCAGGAGTGGCCACGCGTCCGAACGGCAGCTTCGCCGCGATCGCGTCGATGTTCCCCACTTCCTTCAGGCGGTCCGTCGCCGTGAAGCCGGGGCACAGATTGTTGACGACGATGTTGTCCTTCGCGTACTCGACTGACAGCGTCTTCACCAATCCATCGACCGCCGCGCGGATCGAATTCGATAACACGAGTCCCGCGAGCGGCTTCTTCACAGAGACGCTGGTGATGGTGAGGAACCGGCCCCAGTGCTGCTTTTGCATAACCGGCATCACTTCACGAGCGAAGTAGACGGTGCTCATCAGGCACAGGCCGATCGCGCGTTGCCAATCGTCGAGCGTCGTATCGGCGAAGGGTTTGAACGGCGGACCGCCCGCGTTCGTCACGCATACATCGATCCGTCCGAACCGCGCGGCCGCGGCCCTGGTGAAGGCCTTCACGTCCGTTTCCACAGTCACGTCGCACGCAGCCGCGAGAACCTCGGCACCGGTCGCATCGACGATCTGGCGGCGGGCAGTTTCAATCGACTCGCGATTACGAGAGCAAATGGCCAACTTCGCGCCCTCGCGTGCGAATGCGGTTGCGACGGCGAGACCGAGGCCTTGACTCGATGCCGCGACCAGTGCGACCCGATCCTTCAATCCGAAATCCATGATCGGCTACGGCTTCTCAGTGCCCTTGACCGCGATGGCTAGCTTCTTGGCGATCGACTCGGCATTGCGATTGACGTCCGTCGAAGTGCCGGATTTGCCCGGTGAATAAAGGCTCCAAATGACGGTATGGTTCCGGCGGTCGATCAGGAAAATGGTGCCTTTGCCGCGCTGCAGATTGGTGCTGCCCACGCGGATCGACCCCTCACTGCCGAGCCACTCGTCCTTCTTATCCTTCTCTTTTTCCTTTTCCTTCTCCGCCTCTTTGTCGAGTTTCTTTTCTTCCGGGTATAACTCGGCGAGCTTATCCTCGAGGCCTTCTCCGATGCGATCGACGAATACGGCATCGGCGCGCTTCGGATCCGTCACGACCTGAAACAGATGCATCTCGACCAGTCGCGTCGCCAGGTATTGATCGAGTCCGCCACCCATCGGAAGCAGGTAGACCGCGTGCACCTGGCTCAGTTGAGCGTGGGCGGCGGTCGAGCATGCGAGTCCGGAAAGGATCAGGAAAGCGGCGGAAAAACGATGGGTCATCAACACCATTGTATGCGGGTGCGCACGCGCTTGCTATTCTATCCCCTTGTACAAGAGCCTCTCGATCACGGTGATCATTCCTTGTCTGAACGAAGAGCAGGGGATCGAAAAAGTATTGCGCCGCATGCCGGAGTTTGTCGACCAGGTCATCGTCGTCGACAACGGCTCGACCGACCGTACGCCGGAGGTCGCGCGCGGCTTCGGCGCCCAAGTCATCCGCGAGGAAGTGCGCGGCTATGGGCGCGCGTACAAGGCTGGTTTCACCGCAGCCACGTCCGATGTCATCATCACCCTCGATGGCGATCACAGTTATCCGGTCGACGCGATCTCGTATCTCGTCGAGGCGATGCTGCACCTCGAAGCCGACTTCCTGAATGCTTCCCGCTTCCCTGTGCGCGACCGCCGCGCGATGAGTTTCAAACACAAGTTTGGAAACTGGATGTTATCGCTCGCGATGTCGCTACTCTTCTTCCGTTGGGTGCGCGACTCGCAATCGGGCATGTGGGTCTTTCGCCGATCGATTTTGAAAGACATGCGTCTCGAATCGGATGGCATGGCGTTTTCCGAGGAGATCAAAATTGAAGCCCTCAAGAACGCGCGCGTGCGATTTCAGGAGATCTCGATCCAATATTCGTCGCGCCTGGGCGAGATCAAACTCAATCCCTGGCGCGATGGATTCATGAATCTTTGGTTTCTCGTGCGCAAACGGTTCCAGCGTTAGTTCAGCGAGAATGTACGGATGGCGGAGTATCGACGAAGCGCGCACGCGGTGTTCGACATAAAGTATCACGTCGTGTGGATTGTGAAGTACCGTTACAAAGTGCTGCGCGGACGGTTGGCTGAGCGTGCGCGCGACTTGATCCGGCAGACGTGCGAGGCCCGAGGCGTGACAATTGTGCGCGGTGCAGTATCGCCCGATCACGTGCATATGTTGCAGTCCGCGCCACCGGAATTGTCGCCGGCGAAACTGTGCAGTACATCAAAGGGAGATCGTCCCGTCGGCCGCAGGACGAGCTTCCAGAGCTGAGAAAGCGTTTCTGGGAATAACCGTCCCGGGGGCGCGGATACTTTTCCGCGACGGTGGGCGCGGTGGACGAGCAAACCGTGAAGGGGAGGGTTCAAGATCACCGCGCCCGCCTTCCTTCCAGACGGCTTTCAGGCGGCTTTAGTTCAATGCGCCCGGTCTAAACCCACCGCCTTTAGGCGGTCCCCTTCGAGGCGCCGTGCTGCGCGAATGTACGGATGGCGGAGTATCGACGAAGCGTGCACGCGGTGTTGACATCAAGTATCACGTCGTGTGGATTGTGAAGTACCGTTACAATTTCCTGCGCGGATGGTTGGCTGAGCGTGCGCGCGACTCGATCCGGCAACCGTACGAGGTCCGGGGCGCGACGATTGTGCGCGGTGCAGTGTCGCCTAATCATGTGCATATGTTGCTGTCCGCGCCACTGGAACTGTTGCGGCGAAACTGGTGTTGTACATGCAAGGAGATCGTCCCGTCGGCTGCAGGACGAGTTTCCAGAGCTGAGAAAGCGTTTCTGGGAACAACCGTTGTGGGGGCGCGGATACTTTACCGCGCCCGCCTTCCTTCCAGACGGCTTTCAGGCGGCTTTAGCCGGTAGATGTTTCAGAGGTCATTAGCGGGCGCGGATCTGCTCGATCGACGTGCGTGCAGCGCGCGCGAGATTGATCGCAGGCATGAGGCCGAAGCCGCGTCCTGCACTCGTCGATAGAGGATCAGGGAAGCGCTTCGCAACGTCCTCGAGCGAGGGAATATCGCCGCGATTGCCCATGCTTCCAAGAATCCGCATCGCCGCCAACAGGTCCGCGGGATCTCCGCTCTTGACCAATTCGCGGCCCAGGTCGAGCGCGCGCGGTTCGTTCAATTTGATCAATTGTTCGATCGCAAGCGACCCGACAATTCCCGTGTGCTTCGCCAGGACCAGGAAGTACGGAACGGCCGTGCGGTCGCGATAGTACGACAATCCTTCGATCGCATTCGTCGCCACGAGCATCTGTGGATCGTCGCCCGCTTTCGCGATGAGCGGAGCCAACTCCGGACGTTCGAACGTCCCCAGCATGCGCGCGGCAATTGCACGCACGTCCGGATTCTCGTCCGTGATTGCGGCCTTCAAAGGTTCAACCGCCTTCGCGCGCCGCAGATTCTCGGCCGAACAGGCGCGGACCTTCACATCCCGCAGGCCCTTCGTCTCGGCCTCGATCGCTTCCTGCGAAGCGTCGCCGCGCAATGCGAAGCAGGCGTTATTACGCTGCGCCGCGGTGAGCTTCTTGTCGAGCATCGTACCAGGCAAATCGGCCGTCACGGCGAGCAGCGGTAATACCAGAACCAGTCCAATTGCGATCTTCATGATGCCAACTCCTTCAACTTGTTTACTGCGATCGGGGCTTGCCAAATATCGAACTTCGGATTCAACTGCAGAGCCTGGCGAAGGAACTTCTCGGCCTCCGCTTTCTTGCCATTCGCGGCGGCAATCATCCCGGCGTGATACCAGAGCGCGGGTTCGGGAGTGCCCAGCTTCAATGCCTTCGCGATCGATTGTTCCGCGTCGGCGAAACGTCCGTTCTTGAATTGCGCCCAGGCGAGCGCGTCATAGGTATAAATGTCGCCACGCACGTCGAGTTCGTTCGTCGCGAGCTCAAGCGCCCGTGCGACATTCCAATCATGATTGGCGAAGATCAGCGCGAGGTTCCGATTCGCTTTCTCGTTTGCAGCCTGTCCCGTTTTGTCGATGACCTCGATCAGTTCTTTCTGCTTCTTCGCCTCAGCCGGCTCGCCGGCGAGCGTGTAGAGATCATAGAGCGCCGCGGAATAATCGGGCAGCGGCGTCGAAGCCAGAGCCTTTTTGTAGTCGGCAATTGCCGCTTTCAGATTGCCTTGTGCGGCTTCGACCAATCCCAAACCGGCGACTGCTGGATGATAATTCGGAAACGCCCGCAACGCGGATTGATACGCTCGATCCGCATCTTCGATCTGCCCTTCCTTGAAATACAACTTGCCGAGTTCGACCATGCACCACGCGACATTCTCGTTCGAAGAGCTACCAGCTTCGATGGCGGCTTTCATGATCGTGACGGCGCCCTTCTGATCGCCCGCAAGGAAGCGGTACCAGGCCGCGCGATTATAACTAGCCAAGTCGGGCCGCAGGATCACCATCTGTTGATAGGCGTCCGCCGCAGCGTCGTAATCGCC
>DASXZC010000110.1:0-5114 GCA_036502165.1 Bryobacteraceae bacterium | reverse complement strand
GGGGAAGATCCACGGCCTGGCGCTCGGAGATGACGTTGCCGATGGTCTGGCTCGTGTCGACAGTTACTGCCTCGCCAGTGACAAGAACCTCAGAATGCGAGCCGGCAATTTCGAGTCGAACGGGCCACGATACTACCTGCCCGATGCCAACGCGGATCGATGAAGCCGAGTACGGCGCGAATCCGTCAGCCTTGATAGCGAGACGATAATTACCGATGGGCAGATCGGGGAAGTGGAAGACTCCCTGCCGTGATGAGTGGACGGTGCGTTCAAAGCCAGTTTGCGTCTGCCGCACGGTGACTTCGGCGTTCGAAATGACGGCTGATGCGGGATCAGTAATTTGTCCTTCGAGCGTTCCAATCGGCGCTTGCGCGAAGACGGAGGCGCATAGGCACACGAATAGCGGAGTGATTTTATTAAGCAAGTTGGAGATGTCCCTCCGTGCCCCTGAAGAACACGGCTTTGCAACAGTGTACGAATGGCGCTCGGCTGCGGCAATAGTGGAAAGCGACTACCCCGCACGGGCCGGCGTCGGCAATTCACGGGTCGAGTTGACGTAACCTTCTTGCGCGAGCCGGGCGCCGTTCTTCCGATACATCTCCGTGTCCACCGGAGCCCAGGTCGCAAGGCCATCCACGTAGCGGTTGTACATGCAGAACGCGGCGGCGATCAGAATCGTGTCGTGAATTTCGAGGTCGCTAGCGCCTTGGTTGCGCGCGCGAGCGATGTCAGTCTCTTCGACATCGAGGCCGCTTCGCTGCACCTTGGCGGCGATCGCGAGTAGCGCTTTTAGCTTTTCCGAAATGTCCGCGTGTTCGACATCGCGCTTGACGTCCTCGACCAGTTGCTCGTTGCCATCTAGATGATGCGCAGCGACCGCGCCATGAATAGTCTGGCAGAAGAAGCAATCGTTGCGCGCCGAGACGGACGTCGCGATCAATTCCCGCTCGCCGCGCGTGAGAGTCGAAGGGCCGCGCAGCAGCACTTCAGCGAGTTCATTGAGCGGCCGCGCCGTCTCGGGACGGAACGCCATCGGACCCAGGATTCCCGGAATCCCTTCAGGAAGTGAGATGTGAGGCATTGAGGCTGAAACCTTCGATCAGAATAAAGGTGAACAGCCCCGCAAGGGAATAGTCGGAAACAACTACGCGCGTGCCGCGAGCTGGCTCCGAAGCTTCTCGTTCTCGAGTTCGAGCGCCTGCATCCGCTTCTCGATCGGAGCGAGCGCGCCGCGGATTTGTTCCTGTGTGAACCGTGGCGTGATGTGCTGCTGACAGTTCCAGTCGAAGGCTTCGATCGTGATGAGGAACACGCGCTCGACGACGGCGTGATATTCCGGATCAGCGAGCTTCGCGGCCCAATCCTTCATCTCCGCGCCTTCGAGGATCTTGACGTGCCCGAGGATCTTGAGCCGCGCCTGCCGCGGATAATCGACAAGCAACAGCGCGACGCGGTCGTCTGTCATCAGGTTCCCAGTCGACACGTACTGCTTATTGCCGCGGAAGTCCGCGAATCCGACCGTATGCTCGTCGATAATTTTGAGAAATCCTTTGGGGCCGCCGCGATGCTGAACATACGGCCAGCCGCCCGCGCCGACGCTCGCCATGTAGAAGCTGTCGCACTCGGCGAGAAAGTCGGATTCCGATTCGCTGAGGCCCGCCTGAGCGAAGCCGGATGCTTCGCGCTTTGCGTATTGGCGGCGGCTGCCGTGCTGCTCCTGCAAAGCTTTGATGACCGGCGTAAAGACCAACGATCCAAATGGATAAGCCATAGCCGTGTGTTTGGTTGGATTCGCATTGCTCGAAAAAGTCGCAAGTTTGGTGAGGGCCGCGCTTTGATCGAGTGCTACACTGCCTGTGGACTTGTTTGTGAAACACCGTTTCTGAATCCAATACGGGCTCGGCGTCGTCGAGCGAAAATCTCGCCACTAGCGTTGGCTGGCGCTCCCCGCGTTGCCTGACCCCAAGTGGCGGCAATGCGAGGAATGATGAGCACACTTACCCAAACGAACATGGAAACGCTCGAGCGGATTTGCCGCGAGAGCATCGGCCCGGATGCGCCTGCTGTCGATCACAACGGCGTGTTCCCGGCCCAATCGATTGAAGCCCTGCGAGCTGGCGGCCTGATGGGCGCGATGAGCGCCATTGAAGTTGGCGGCCTCGGTGTCGGCCTGCGCGGAGCATCCGCGATCGTCAAGCGAGTAGCCGAGGAGTGCGGATCGACCGCGATGGTGCTGTGCATGCACTATTGCGGCGCGGCCGTGCTTGAGGCGCATGCATCGATCGACGTGCGGCGCGCAGCGGCGGCGGGCACGCACTTGAGCACGCTGGCATTCAGCGAGGCCGGATCGCGCAGCCACTTCTGGGCGCCGTCGAGTACCGCGGCGAGAGAGGACAGCGACGTTGTCCTCAACGCGCGCAAGAGCTGGGTCACATCCGCATCGAACGCCACCGCGTACGTCTGGTCATCGCTGCCGGTCGCGGCGGAAGGTGCGAGCACGATCTGGCTCATCCCCGCGAATACGCCGGGCCTGGCGGTGCAGGGCTCTTTTGAAGGACTCGGTTTGCGTGGCAACGACTCTTGTCCGGTTTCCGCAACCGATGCGCGTGTGCCGCACTCCGCAATGCTCGGCGCGGATGGCAAGGGCTTCGACATCATGATGGGAATCGTCCTGCCCGTGTTCTCGATTCTAAACGCGGCCTGCTCGGTTGGATTCATGAACGCCGCAGTCGCACGCACGGCCGCGCACGCCTCGCAGGTTCGGCATTCCGATACCGGATCGACCCTCGCCGATTTGCCGACGATCCGCAATTCGATCGCGCGTATGCGCATTAAAACCGACATGGCCGCGACGCTCCTCGACGATACGCTGACTGCGATTGAGACGAGCCGGGCCGATGCGACGTTGCGCGTCCTCGAGTCGAAGGCGGCGGCGGGTGAAGCGGCGAATGAGGTTCTCGATCTCGCGATGCGCGTCTGCGGCGGCGCGGCGTTCCGCAAGGAAGTCGGCGTCGAACGCTGCTTCCGCGATGCGCGAGCCGCGGGAGTGATGGCTCCGACGACCGATGTGCTGTACGATTTCATCGGCAAAGCCGTCTGCGGCCTGCCGCTGTTTTGAACCACGGAGATTTACGATGCCGAACGAAACTCTTCTACTTGGGGCCGTCGCGTATGATCCCAAGGTCGTCATGATCTGGGACGGTTTTCAGGCCTATTTCGAGGCACACGGCCTGCCCTTCGACTACATTCTCTATACAAATTACGAACGCCAGGTCGCCGCGCAGTTTGCGGGGCAGATCCATGTCGCGTGGAATTCTCCGCTCGCATGGATCCAATCCGAGCGCATCGCAGCCGCTACCGGCCGCAAGGCGGAAGCGATCGTGATGCGCGACACCGATTGTGATCTGACTTCGATCATCGTCGTGCGTTCGGATGGTCCGATCCAGTCGATCGCCGATCTGAAAGGCAAGCGCGTGGCTGTTGGCGCGGATGACTCTCCGCAAGCGACGCTCATCCCGCTGAATACGATCGCGGGTCAGGGCCTCGCGCCGGAAAAGGATTTCGAAGTGTTGCGATTCGACAAGCTGCGCGGCAAGCATGGCGATCACATCGGCGGCGAGCGCGATGCGGTGCGAGCGCTGCTACGCGGCGATGCGGATGCCGCCTGCATGATCGATGGCAATCATCTGCTGTTCAGTCAGGAGGGCGTGATTCAGTCGGGCTCGACGCGCGTGCTCGCCACGACGCCGAAGTACGACCATTGCAATTTCACAGTCCTCGATGATGCGTCCGCCGGGCCGATTGCTCGCTTTCGTGAACTGCTGCTCGGCATGTCGTACGCTGATGCCGCAGTTCGTCCGCTGCTCGACATGGAAGGCTTGAAGCAATGGCGTCCTGGACGCACGGAAGGCTACGCGGCGTTGAACGAGGCGGTCGACCGGTTTCAATCCGTCGAGTCTTTTGTGAAGGAGGTCGCTGCCGGATCATGAAGGTCGATCTGGGCAAGCTCGGCTTCGACGAAGGAGGCGCGCTGCTGATCAAGCGCGCCCTGCGCGTCGCTGGGCCTGGAGGTAGGATTTCGGTATCGGGCTCGGCTCCGGATTTCGCGCTGCACCTTCGCGCGTGGTGCCGCAACGAAGGCCATCCACTCGAATGGATGGACACCGGCGAGGCGCGGATCACTTCCGCCTCGAACGCGGCCGCACGTTGGTCGGGAGCGGAGCGCGCCGGTTCGCCCGATGCCACGAAACCCCACGCGGTCGCCGACAATCCTCCGCAGCGTTGGGGACTCGCCGCTCGTGGAGCGCTGGTCGAAAGCGGCTCGCCCGAATTCGCGTTCACACTTGCGGGCAAGGCCGACGTCTGGTCGAAGGATGCGGCGCGGATCTACGCGCAGGGAGCGGCGGCGCAATGGGATCCCGCAACTGCGATTCCCTGGAATGCGGAGTTCGAACTACCCGTCGAGGTCGAGGATGCCGTCGTTCAGATCATGACGTTCCTGATCGAAAACGAGACGGCCGCACTGATTGTGCCAAGCCGCCTGGTTTCGCAACTGCATCCGCATTTTCGCGAAGTGATGCAGTTGCTGGCGTTGCAGGCCGCGGATGAAGCACGGCACATCGAGGTCTTCACGCGGCGTGCTTTATTGAAACGCGACGCACTGGGACTCTCGACTGCCGGAGGGCAGGCTTCGCTCAAGACGCTCGTCGAAGAGCCGGACTTCGCGGTCGCATCGTTCCTGTTGTCGGTGTTGGGGGAAGGCACGTTCCTGTCGCTGCTCTGGTTCATCGATCGCAATGCGTCCGATCCCGTTACGGCAGCGGTGTGCAGGCTTGCCGCGCAAGATGAGGCACGCCATGTCGCCTTCGGCATCGCGCATCTGCGGGAACATGTTGCCGAGGATCCCGGAGTCTTGCCGAAACTTGCGAACGCAGTGCGACGCAGGCACGATGTACTACTGAACACCGCGGGCTTGAATGTGGAGGTGTTCGATGCGCTCTTGTTACTGGCTTCGGGAAGTTGGAATCCCGCAGATCTGCGCCGTGGTCACAAGAACGTAATGGCTCTGCTTGCCGAGATGGACGAGCTCCGTCAGAAGCGCATGGTTCACATCG
>DASXZC010000109.1:0-3561 GCA_036502165.1 Bryobacteraceae bacterium | reverse complement strand
GCGCGGCGCATCTATATCAAGCTCGATCAGTTCGGCCGCGCGACACCGGTGAAGTACTCAGATCTCGAGCACTACACGCCGGATGCTGCCGTTGCGAAGAGCTATCTGGCGGATTGGGCAACCTACCGCTACCAGCGCCTGCGGGCGTCGGTGCTGAAGACCTTTTCCAAGAATTATTTGTTTCTCGAGTCCCACTATGGCCAGAAGATCAAGGACCGGGATCAGAGAGAAAACGTCGTCGCGAGCATCGTGGCAGGCCATGAACCGGAAAACGATGTCCGGATTCTTTCGACCAATCTGACATCGTTCGGCAAACAGAGCGTCGGAGGTTCCGTGGTGGCCGCGGGAACTGCGGATATTGCACTGCAGAAAAGCTTTACGAGGGACGGCGAGACACACGTCCAGACGTGGATTATTGCTGTTCGCTTCTTTCTCAATCCGGATCAGGTAGATGCGCAGAGCGCGGATAATCCGGACTACCAGACCATCAACCCGTTGGGCCTGACGATTGTCGAGTTTATTGCGAACCGCGCAAACGTGGAGGCGGCGGCTCAGCAATGAATTATCGAGAGGAGTTGATCCTGCCCTTTTTCCGTTCGATGGGACTCGATGCGCATTTACTCGATCCCGAGGTTTCGGAAATCATGATTACCAACGGCCGCGTGTTCGTCGAGAAAGCCGGAACGATTCGCGAGATCGAAGGCATCCCGATCGACGAGAGGAGGCTGCGCGCCGGCGTCGAGATCATTGGCCAGTCGATTGGAGACCAGATCGACGACTATTACAAGCCGTGGCTCGACTCGCGTCTTCCGGACGGCTCGCGTGTAGCAGCAACGTATCCACCGATCTCGCCCGAGGGCGTGTTGCTCACGATTCGGAAGTTTCTGCGGCACTTCACCACTGACGAACTGCTCGCGCGCGGCGCTCTGACACATGAGGCGCTCAAAGTTATCTTGAGTGCCGTGCATGCGCGAAAAAACATTTTGGTCTCTGGCGGTACATCTACCGGCAAGACCACGATGACCAATGCGTTTGTGCGGCACATCCCCGCTGAGGAGCGCATTGTCGTGATCGAAAAGCCGGTCGAGATGAAGATCGACCATCGCAACAGTCCGAGGCTCGAAGCGTATCCGAAAGTGGGCGATCGCCCGGAAGTCACTGTTTCGCAGTTATTGTCGCTAACGCTGCGGCATCGGCCCGACCGCATCATCGTGGGAGACGTGAAGGATTCGGAAGCGGCCTACGGTTTGCTGCAGGCCATGAATACCGGGCACGATGGAACGTTCAGCACGATCCACGCGAACACAGCGTTATCTGCATTGAATCGCCTGGCCAGCTTAGCGATGCCCGGCTTCGGCAGCCTGGATCTGTCGAGACAGGAGACCGCGGCCGCTATCGATCTGGTCATTGAAGTGAAGCGCGCTGCCGATGGATGGCGCGGCGTCAACTGTGTTTTAGAGATCTACGACTACGACGAACGTAGCCGTCAATTTCAAACCAAGGAGGTGTACCGCCGCTCAATAACTCAAACAGCAGTAGCTTAAAAACAAAACGATGAGAGGAGCCAAGGCGGTTGCAGCCGCGGCTTGGCTCCTAAGTCTCAACCGCCAACCCATCAACCACGAAAGGATAAGCAGCTATGGCAATTACAGCACAGGAGAAGGAGAACCTCGACTACTCGCGTGTCGATAACGAGGGACTTCAGAATTTAAAGTCGTCAGCTGAGGCGTACGAGAAGGTGCTTCAGGCGGCAATGCGTATTGAGAGCAATACGCCGGAGCGGCAGGCGAAGTACGAGGTTCATCTCGCCGAAGTAAGCGAACATAAGGCCGCACTCAATGCGGAGATACAATCGCGGCTCACTCCGGAGCAGAAGTACGAGCAGTTCATGCAGCACACGATGGATCGGGTGGAGGCGGAGCAAGTTGCGCAGCGTGCGTGGCGCGACGAACACCGGCCCGCTTTCGAGGCCGCGGCGCGTGATGGCGCATGGGCTCCGGATTGGGCGAAGCGCGATCTGAAGCCGGCGCCCGACATGACCAACAAAGAAATCGTGTTGGAGGCGCGTGACTTGCATTCGCAGTTCCAGCAGCTCAAAGAGAAGTATGAACAAGCACCCGCAAACCAGAAGGCAGAGATCCGAGAAGAGATGGCGCCGGTGGTGAACCGCGAAAACGAACTGCGCCAGGAATACACGGAACGAGTGGGCGCAGACATGAAACCGGAGATCAAACTGGATCGTGTGCCGCAGACCCAAATTAGTTACTCATATTGAGGCTACCGATGAAAGCCGCCACGGAAAAGACACCCGACCAGATCCGGCGAGAGACCGTTCCGGTCAAGCACAATGGCCTGATTTATGGTTTCCTCGGCGGCTTGGCCGGGGCCGTGCTGTGGTTCGGTGGCTGGAGTCTCTTGCATCAGGAGCAGGTTCGTCGCTATCCGGAGTACTGCAAACATGCCATCAAGGCAAGCATGAGCGGCGCGAGTCTGTTCGGACCGCCCAGACACGAAGCGGGCATGAGCGCCGAACAGTTGCGATATGCGCTGCTGCGGTACGGCAACCGTAACCATATATATGATGCGGGGATCATTCGACACGGCTGGTATCCGAAGAATGCCAGCTCGCGGCCGTGGGTGTTCTACTACGGCGCGGTGAAGCCGATTTACTCCGATCCTCCGGCTCTTGTCTTCAAGTGGCCGCTTACGTTGACGCTGCTGACGTTTCTGGCTGCGATGATCGCGGGTCTCGTTTCCGATTACCGGTATCGCTCCGCAATCATTGCCGGTATTCCGTTTGAAGGTTCGCAAGTCGCGACAGTTGACGAGTACAACCGGCACACGAAAGGCGATGGCATGAAGTACGTCGTGAAGCCCTGGAAGGACCGCTAAGACATGTTTGGACGCGATCGCTGGACATCGATTCGAATTCCGCAGGCGAAAGAAGCCTCGCATCAGTTCCGCATGGGCGATACGGGGACCGGAAAGACGTCGCTGACGTATCAGGACCTGCTCGACGCCGAAGCGAATGGCATGAACTGCGTGGTGAACGACGCAAAGGGCGGTGAGATCATTGCGCGGTTCTACAACCCCAAACGCGGCGATGTGATACTCAATCCAACCGACGATCGTTGTGCGTACTGGAACATCTCGTCAGAAGGAAACGATCTCGCGACATACAAAACCGTCATGACGTCGCTCTTTCCGCCGCCCGTGGTGCGCGATCCTACTGCGGACATCTTCAATCAGTGGACGGTCAGTCTCGGCGCGTACCTGCTCGATCAGTTCCGTCCGGACACGGAAACGTTGGGCGCCTGGATTGCGAACTATCCCGAGATCGAGCGGCGCGTCAAAGGAACGATTCACGAATACACGCTGCCGGCGAACTCGCCGCAGCAGCGGGCCGGTGTTCTGGGTACCTTGGCGCTCGCGGGCGATCCGCTGTGGATGATGCCTTCGGCCGCCGAAGGGCGGCGCGCCTTCTGCATTCGCGATTGGACACGAGATCCGAATGGCTGGGTATTTATCTCCTCCGATTCCGATACGCGCGATGCACTGAAG
>DASXZC010000108.1:0-8434 GCA_036502165.1 Bryobacteraceae bacterium | reverse complement strand
CGCGCGGCGTTGGCCTGGCGGCTCCGCAGGTGGCTGTCGGCAAGCGTCTGACCGTGATTGATGTCACCGCGGGTGAGGAACACGGCGAGAAGATCGTGCTGATCAATCCGGAAATCATTTCGAAGGAAGGTTCACAAATCGGCGAAGAGGGTTGCCTGTCGATTCCCGGGTTCCGCGAGGACGTCAAGCGTGCGAAAAAAGTACGTGCGCGGGCGCAGAACGCGAAGGGCGAGTTCTTCGAGGTCGAGGGCGAAGATACGCTGGCGCGTGCGCTGTTGCACGAAGTGGATCATTTGAATGGTGTGATGTTTTTGAGCTATTTGAGTCCGCTGAAGCGCGATCTGATCCGGCGGAAAATCAAGAAACTGCAAAAAGCCGGTGAGTGGTAAATCGAAGTGCGAGTCGTGTTCATGGGGACTCCGCAATTTGCGGTGCCGACACTGAAGGCTCTGGTTGAGGCGGGGCACACGGTTGCGGCGGTTTACACGCAGCCGGATCGTCCAAAGGGTCGCGGGCAGGAACTGACACCGTCGCCCGTGAAAGAGGAGGCGTTGCGGCTCGCCTTGCATGTCGAGCAGCCGTTGCGGGTCCGCAAGCAAGTCGAGGAACTGCGCGCATTCGGAGCGGATGCGATGGTCGTCGTCGGATATGGACAGATCATTCCGCAAGCCATCATTGACCTGCCGAAATACGGAATCATCAATGTTCATGCGTCATTGCTGCCGAAATACCGCGGAGCCGCGCCGATCCAATGGGCGATCGCGCGCGGTGAGACCGTGACCGGCGTGACGACCATGAAGATCAATGCGGGTCTCGACACGGGCGATATGCTGCTCAAGTGGGAGACGCCGATCGGATCCGATGAGACGTCAGTCGACATCGCTCCACGGCTCGCCTCACATGGGGCCGCGCTGCTGATTGAGACGCTCGAGAAGATCGAAACAATCGAGCCCATCAAGCAGAATGACGCCGAAGCCACGCTCGCGCCGATCCTCAAAAAGGAAGACGGGCTGATCGACTTCGCGCTGCCGGCGACTGAGATTTTCAATCGCGTCCGCGGATTTCAGCCATGGCCGGGAGTCTACACGCAACTGCGCGGACAACGCTTTCACCTTTGGAAAGCCGCACCGGCGTCGATTTCCGTAGCTCCCGCCGAGTTGCATCAACAGCAGCGGCGGTTGTTCATCGGATGCGGTAATGGAACGTCGCTCGAGTTGATCGAGGTTCAACTCGAGGGCCGTAAACGCATGCCGGTTCCGGTATTCTTGAACGGATTCACGCTCACGGAGAACGAACGACTTTCATGAATCTTCCTCTCGGATTCGAATATTCGACGACGTATGCGGGACTGCGTAAGGTCTTGAAGCATGATCTCGCGCTGATCGTGAGCGACCGTCCCGCCGCCGCAGCGGCCGTCTTTACGCGTAACGTTGTGGCGGCCGCCCCAGTAAAGTTGGCGCGGCAGCATTTGGCCGCATCGAACGGCATGGCGCGAGCGATCCTGATCAACGCCGGGAATGCGAATTGTGCCACTCGGACGGGCGATCGCGTTGCCCTCACGACCTGCAACGCGCTGGCTGCGGCATTGAAGGTGCCAGTTGCTCAGATTCTCCCGGCGTCGACGGGTGTGATCGGCGTGGAGCTCGATGGTTCGAAGATCACCAACGTGCTGCCGCAATTGCTCGACGGACTTTCAGCCGACAAGTTCGAGGACGTCTCGCGCGCGATCCTCACGACCGACCTCGTACAGAAGGTGGCCAACGCAGAGGTCAAAACTCGCAGTGGATCGGTGCGAATTGCGGGGTGCACCAAGGGATCCGGAATGATTCATCCCAACATGGCGACGACGCTCGGCTTCGTTGTGACCGACGCCGCGATTCCCGCGAAAAACCTCCATAAAATGCTGAAGTCCGGCATCGCCCGCAGCTACAACCGCATCACGGTGGACGGCGATACATCGACGAACGATATGGTCGCGGTGCTCGCGAACGGAGCATCCGATCTCAAGCTCGACGCGCGGGGACTCGAGCGTTTCGAAGCAGCGCTCGGCGATGTCCTCGAGTCGCTGGCGAAACAGATTGCGCGCGATGGTGAAGGTGCGAAGAAGCTCGTGACCATCGACGTGACGGGCGCTCAATCGGATCACGAAGCCGAACGGATTGGACGTTCGATCGCCAATTCGCCGCTCGTCAAGACGGCCGTTGCGGGAGGAGATCCGAACTGGGGACGCATCATCTGCGCGGCCGGATACTCAGGCGCTGCGTTCGATCCGTCGAAGGTCGACATCCTGTTCCAAGGCGTGCTCGTCTGCAAATCGGGACTCGCTGTCGACTTCGATGAAGCCGCGCTGATTGCGAAATTGAGCGAACCGGAAATTAAGATCGACTTCAAGTTGCGCGGCGGCGGCAAGGCGAAGACGCGCTTCTGGACGTGCGATTTCACCGAAGGCTACATTGAGATCAACGGACACTATCGCACATGAAAATGGCGGCAATTCTCGCGATCCTCTCACTGGCGGCGGCTTCAGCCGCGGCTCCGAATCCTGAGGCCGATGCGTGGGATGTGGTCGCGACCATGGCGGCGGCGCTGGCGGAGCCGAACGAGTACGCCTTCATGAAGCCGATCGCGAAATCGGTAGCGGAACATGGATATCTGGAACTGCAGGTGCGTGCGCTCGTCCATACAAATGACGTCGTCTCTTCGATCTCGCCCGTTACCAATGAAGGCGATGACAAGCAGCGAACCCTTGAAGTCGACTGGTACATGCAGATCCATCCGCAAGCTCCGGGACGTTCGTTGATCGAGCGGCGCGAGAATATTAAGCTCACGATGGTGAAGGCCGGCAAACATTGGATGATCACCGCGATCAGTCCGGCCACATTCTTTGCGGCGCCCGACACGAACTGAGAGAAACGAGGTGCCGTGTGGATGAAGCGGCAATCCAGCAATATCTCGAGGACAATGGCTATCCCGCGCACGTCGTCGAGGCCGGCGCGGCTGGACTCGTGCGGCGCTTCCGCGATTTCGTCGCGGAAGTCGAGGCGGGTTATGCCTACGGCTTGCATGATTACCGCAACGACCTCGACATCCGCGGGTTGATCGGACTCTTTGGCCTCGACTCGGAGGTCGCCGATGAAGACCAACGCCTGAATGCGATGCTGATCGGCCGCGATCATCGCATCTGGGAAAGTGGCGCGGGCGATGCTTACTGGGATTTCGGATATCCACGCAATGCCGGCCGTTGGCTGATGCGCGATCTGCGGACGGCCGGGTTAGCCGGGGACGATGAGTAGGTCCGCTAGATTCTCGTGACTTTGAAGTTTGAGGTCACAAATTGTGACCTCAAACATTTCGCGACTCGAAAAAACCGGCTCGCGCTAAGCCTTCACCGCCGTCGCAGTGGACGCCGCCGCTGCTGCCTTCGCGTTCCCCTCCACGCCTGCGGGACGGCGCGCCGCGCTGATCGGCAATCCCAGCTTTCCTCTAACTTTCGCGTCGATCTTCGCCATCACTTCGGGATTCTCGCGCAGGAACACGCGCCCGTTCTCACGCCCTTGACCGATCCGTTCGCCGTCGAAGCTGAACCACGACCCGCTCTTGTCCACGATGCCGTGCGTCACCGCCAGATCGAGCAGGTCGGTCTCGCGGCAAATTCCCTCGCCGTAGATGATGTCGAATTCCGCTTCGCGGAACGGCGACGCCACCTTGTTCTTGGCGATCTTGACCCGCGTCCGGTTGCCGGTCAACGTATCGCCGTCCTTGATCTGCGCGATTCTTCGAACGTCCACGCGGACCGACGAATAAAACTTCAGCGCTCGTCCCCCGGTCGTCGTTTCCGGACTCCCGAACATCACGCCGATCTTCTCGCGGATCTGATTGATGAACAGCAGCAGCGTATTGCTCCGCGCGCAGGCTCCAGTCACCTTTCGCAGCGCCTGCGACATCAGACGCGCGTGTAAGCCCACGTGCGAATCACCCATTTCCCCCTCGAGCTCCGCCTTCGGCACCAGCGCCGCAACGGAGTCGACCACCACCAAGTCCACGCATCCCGAGCTGATGAGGGCGCTCGCGATTTCAAGCGCCTGTTCGCCGTGATCGGGTTGCGAGACGAGCAAGTTGTCAGTGTCAACGCCGAGCTTCTTCGCATACCCCGGATCGAGCGCATGCTCGGCATCAATGAACGCGGCGAGGCCACCGTTCTTCTGCGCCTCAGCGATCACCTGCAATGCGATGGTCGTTTTGCCGGAAGACTCCGGCCCAAAAACTTCGACCACCCGTCCACGCGGGAAGCCGCCGACGCCCAATGCCGCATCAATCGAGATCGAGCCACTCGATATCACCGCAACCGGCTGCGCGGTTTGCGATCCGAGAAAGAGGACGGCGCCTTTGCCAAACTGTTTCTCCAACTGACCAATCGCGGGGGCGAGCTGCCGCCGCTTCTCTAGAAATTCCATACAAATTGGTGGGCTGGGGATCGGGAAGTTCTCAAAATAAATTGGGTTATGTCGTTGAAAAACGGCACTATGTCCCGCAAAGTACACCGGAAATAGCCCGAACGCATGGTACTCATCACACCAGGAACAGGATTTGTATGTCCCCTTAGGCGCCGAGTTCTCGCTTCGGTGGATGAGATCCGAAAACTTGCAGAGGAGACGTTCAAATGTTCACGCCAATTCAAGCCGGTCCACGGTGGACGCGATTGATCTGGTTTCTGGCAGTCGGAGTCGCGATGGCTGCGGAGTCCCATCCTTCAGCCCCGCCGACGATCGTGCGGCCCATGGATGGTCAACAGACCGTCGAGGGACTGAGCGCGGCCGGCGATACATACACAATCGTGCGCGTTAAGGTGTTCTCTCCGGAAGGCTCGTTGATGCAATTCCGGGATGGACTGGTACAGACCAAGCGTGACTTTTCGGTCGCTCTGATGACGGCCGTGGCGGCAGGCCAACTCGTGATGGTTTGCCCCATCGTCGATGGAAACGAAACGAACTGCGCCGGACCTGTTGCGGTCGCCGCTGCTGGGACGCCCGCCGCTGCTACCAAGCCGGTTACAAAGCCAGGGGCTGATTCTGCAACGCCGGCTGCGCCCGCGGCGGATCCGTGTGCCGCTGGCACGGACAATGATACATACCCTCCGCTCATCGTCGATCCGTTGAGTGGGGGAGCCGCAGCCATATCGGGTTCCGCACCCGTGCTGACAGGCAAAGCCTCATTCTGCATCGGCGATCAACAACTCAAGCTGGGTTCCGACGGCAAAGCCGGCACGGATACTTCGGTTGCAGGTGGAAAATGGTCCGCCACGCTTCAAAAACCTCTGAAAAGCGGGGACACTCTTCGCGTGATCGTGACTTCTACTTCGCCCGCCGCGCGGCTTTCCTTCGATGCCACCGTGCCTGCGACTTGTAGCGGCGCGCTCGAATTCACAACGTCTCCGAAGGAAGGGCAAACCGCGATTTACGGGATCGCCTCACCGAGTTCCGACGCTTTGAAGTGCGGCGTTTCCGTCTTTATCAATGGTGATGAGGCGACCGTCACTGACAATCAAGGGAAGGATGCTAACAGCACCGCGACCGACAACGAGGGACACTTCACAGCGACGCTCAAAAACTCGCTCGTCGCAGGGCAGTGCGTCTCGCTCGTGCAGTACACGCAAGGCCAACGTCCCGATACCACGGACGTCGAAAATGCGCGGATCTGCAAGGGATTGGTGGACGACAACAAGCTCCCCCGAGTGCCGAGCCAACTCGTGTCGTCGTATCTCGATCTCGGTCGCGCCCGTACCTATTTTGCCGGCGGAGTCGTCATGTCAGCGAACGGTGGCAACTTCAACAGCCAGGATTTGTTCCTCTCCTTCGACTATGACAAGAACTGGCTCTGGGGCGGTCCGAAGCTGAATTCGATGAAGCACTATGTGAAATTCAAACGGGAAGGCGAAACGAAGCCCGAAGTGAGCCGCGTGATGTTCAACACCTTCTTTGAAGCACGCCTCACCGCGGTCCCCGTGAATACGATCGACTGTACGGTTGCAGCGAACGCGGCACTCTCGGCCTGCTCCAAGGCGACTCCTGCGACAGCGACCTCGATGGCGGCGCGGCGAGCGGACACCGCGGCTGCTGCGACTCCGACGAATCTCGACACGTTCATCGCATCGCGCAAGGCCGCGGAACTGCAGGGCGGAGCCTACATGCCGATCATCGTCACGACCTGGGTGCACGATCGCGATCCTTATGGTTTCACGATCGGGCCGATCGCCAAAGTAGGATTCATCACTCCGACTGACACGGTCGACGCTAATGGCAACAGGGTGGCCGCGCTTTCCCAGCAGAATTTCTACACGCAGTACGGATTCGGCACTCGGCTTGGACTTTCGAAATTATCCTACTCGCATGATGTCGCGCCTGATTTGGTCTCGTACTTCGACATCGTGATGGGTCGATACAGCCAGTTCGACGACGCGAGCATGCGCCGCCCCTGGAGGTTTGGCCTCGAGGGAGCGTTCAAGATCCCAACGCTGCCTTTCGTCGTGGGAGTCAGCGCCAACGTCCATCAGAACTTCGGTCTCGGTAAGGGCGCCAACGTCGATGATGCCAAGGACGATCTACGCTTTTTCTTCGGAACCAAATTTGACGTCGGCAACCTCTTCGGCAAGTTGAAAGGTCTGAACTAGGACGAGCCACGTTGTTACACTGGGGTCCAGAAGTGTTGTCACGCGAACTGGACCACCCGTACATCGATGAGCACAACATCGCTGGACGTTTCGTCAGCGGCGACCTGACGGGCGACGAGCTGATTCTATTCGAGCGCCATTACGTCGACTGCCCGGAATGTAGGGATCGCGTCGCGCTGGCTCAGATGTTCCGCAGCGAGGCATCGCACCACACAGAGGCCGTGCCCGTTCCGTTAGGATTGTTCAACGTCCTCGCCACCTTCACGCCGCGGCAGCAGACGCTCATTTTCGCCATCTCGACGCTGTTGCTTCTGTTGATGCCCGTTGTTGCGATCACCTGGCTCGGGAACCGGGCATTGACTCCAAAGCCGGAATCGGAGCCCGTCATTTGGCTGCCCGCGACGGGCGTCGTGGAGGCTCACGTTCCATCCGATGCGCCTTGGGTTTCGATCGCCACCAGCGTGCCTGACCCCAAAGGGATCTATCGGATTTCAATCGTCGACGTGGCGGATCGCCCGGTCATCACCGGCGCTGATCAGACGGCGTCGTCAGGCACTGCAATCGCTTTGCGCCTGCCTACGCTGCCGCCGAATGCGAGCTTCGCGATAGTCGAGAAGAAAAGCGAAAATGGCGCGTACACCGTAGTGTCGCGCCATTCTCTCATCATTAACTGGCGTTAGGCGTTAGTTGCCCAGAGCTTTTTCGATCGCCGTCGTCAGTTCGCTCGAATCCGGAGTCACCTTCGGATCAAACCGCTCAATCGGCTTGCCGTCTTTGCCAACCAGGAATTTCGTGAAATTCCACGGAATTTCCTTGCCGTTAGATGAAGTCAGATATTGATACAGCGGAGCCTTGTCATCGCCCTTCACCGAGATTTTGGAAAACATCGGGAACGTCACGCCGTACTTGGACTTGCAGAATGCGCCGATTTCCTCGTTCGTGCCGGGCTCCTGATGCATGAAATTGTTGGCCGGAAAGCCGAGGATCACCAGGCCGCGATCCTTGTACTTCTCATACAGCTTTTCGAGGCCTTCGTATTGCGGCGTAAATCCGCATTTGCTGGCAACGTTCACGACCAGTACGACCTTGCCACTGTAGCTCGACAGAGGAACGGGCGTGCCAGTCAGCGAATTCACAGTGAAATCGTAAATAGAGGAAGCGGCAAACGTCGGTGCGGCCATAAGCGCTGCTCCTAATAAAATGGATTGGATCTTCATAGTTCGATTGTAGACTCCCTCGTCGTACGATGCATCGGATCAAAGCAGGGATGCAGCGAATTTGTGAACAAATTGTGAATCCCGCGCTCGTGCGAAAATGACTCTACAATGGCCGAGTTTGACTTGACTCCGCGCCGGGTGCCCCTCGTCGAGCATTCCCGCTGGCGCCGGATCGCGACCGAAATCCCCGCGCCGGATTCGATTCCGGTACTCGAGAAGCTGATCCAGTTCGAACCGCGCGCCATGACGGGCTTGCCGCCGATTGTCTGGGATCGCGCGCTCGATTTTCAGGTCTTCGACAAGTACGGCAATTCGTGGATCGATTTCTCGAGCGGTGTGCTGGTTACCAATGCCGGGCACAGTCATCCAAAGATCGTTGCCGCGATCGTCGAACAGGCGCAATCGGGCTTGATCCACAACTACTGTTTTCCGCAGGAACCGCGCGCGCGGCTGGTCGAACGGCTCGCCTCGCTGCTGCCCGATCCTCTCAAGAAAATCTTTCTTCTGACGACCGGCAGCGAGACGATCGAGTGCGCCATCAAGCTCTGCC
>DASXZC010000107.1:0-2515 GCA_036502165.1 Bryobacteraceae bacterium | reverse complement strand
CCAACAATTGCGTTCCAGTAGCGGTCCGTTTCTTCCTGATTCTCCGTCGCAATCTGAAATGAAAAGGCTTCACTGTGTTTGAACGTCGGTCCACCGTTGAGACCGAGACAAGGAATTCCCAGTACGGAGAACTCCACGGTCAGCACATCGCCGTTCTTGCCGCCGGGATAATCACTGGGCGCCTTGTGAACAGCGGTCACTTCACTATCCGGAAAAGTGGCCGCGTAGAAACGCGCCGCCTCGAGCGCGTCCTTTTCGAACCAGAGGCAGATCGCATTCTTTGGCTTCATCGTCGTGTGCTCCTTGTGCTCGGCTGGCTGCCTATATTCCCTCGTCGAATGAAGGGACGCTAGATCGACATCCGGCCAGAGTTCGGCGCACGAATTGTTCAGCCTTAGCCGAGCTGCTCGGCAAGCGCGACAATGATGCCCTCAGGCCCGCGGATGTAGGCGAGCCGATACGTGTCCCCGTACTGCATTGTGCCAATGAGCTCGGCCCCGTGGGCGCGCATGCGCGCAACGAGTGCGTCGATGTTGTCGACCGAGAACATGACGCGACGGAAGCCCAGCGTGTTGACCGGCGCGTCCACGGGCCCAAACCTGATCGCGTTGGGCGTGTGGAACTTGTCCAGCTCAATGCCCTGCCCGTCGGGAGTCCGCATCATCGCGAGGGTGGCCCGGACGTCCTTGAGCCCGATCAGCCTCCCGACCAAAGGCCCTTCGACTGTCGACTCGCCCTCGAGCTTGAGGCCCAGTTCGAGGAAGAACGCCTTGGTGCTATGAGCGAGGTCGAACGAATCACCGTGAATCCGGACGTGTGTGGCGGCCGGCCGTGTATTCGGAGTCTGCGCATTCGTGTGAAGGACGTCCTCGAGTTGCTCGCGACGGCGCGACGCCGGCAGAGATCCTGGCGGACTATCCGTATCTGCAGAGCGATGACATCACGGCCGTTCTGCAATTCGCGGCGCGACAGAACGACCATCCGATCTTCGGTCGCGAGTGACGTGCTAATGTGTCAGTATGGATGCCAAGCAGCTTCTCGTCGAAGCGCTTCGATTGTCTGACGAAGAGCGCGCCGCGCTGGCGGGCGAGCTAATCCAGAGCCTCGAAGGCGAAGTGGACGCTGACGCTGAAGCCGCGTGGTCCGCCGAGATTCGCGCGCGACTCGACCGCGTCGACGCTGGAACTGCGACGACGATTCCGTGGTCGGAGGCACGCCGGCGCATTCACGCGGCAGCCCGCCGTGACCCGCGAGCTTGAGTATCTCGAGGAAGCTCTCCAGGAAGTAGAAGCCGCCGCGCGCTGGTACGCAGAGCGCAGCCTGACGGCCGCTGGCGCACTCAGCCTCGAAATGGAGCGGCGGAATCGGCGATCGTCAGATTGCCAGCGTGGCCTTCGTTCAAGCACGGAACACGCCGATTCCTCCTCCAACGGTTCCCATTCAGCGTCGTCTACCGCGTCGAAGATCGCCGAATCTTGATCGTCGCCGTCGCGCACGCGCGTCGACGGCCGGAATATTGGCAGGCACGAAGTTAGGTTCTCGCGCGCCGAGGAGATCGCAATTGCGCGCGCCGCCTCCGCGCTCAAATGCGAAGCGTTGAAGCGGATTGAAGAACTCGAACGCGAGACACCGCCCGGCTCGTCGCGCTTGTCCCTGGAGCCAGTGAGCAATCTCGACGATGATCCGGACGATGAGCGCGATGGTCACGCCGATCAAAAGAATGACGAGCGGGAATAGCAGGACGACGAGCACCGGCAGCATCGCGTCATGAAGGATCGCGACGAACGTGCTGAACGAACTGGAAACGCCCGTCGGACGTCGCGAGTAGGCTGACCCATCATGCGGGCCCGAGCACGACGCGCACGTGATGGACTCCGCCGTCATCGATGAACGGAATCGCGGCGGCGTTGACACCCTCGCCATCCAGTTCCGCTATCGCCACGCCGCGGCATCGGTGCTCTGGATTTGACACCGAAATCTCATAGCGCGTGTCGTGCATGCGCCACGTCACCTGGTATTGAGGCCACAAGGACGAGATACAGGGATCGATGCTGAACGTCGCGCCCCGGCGTCGCAGGCCGAGTATGCTCTCGAGACCCGCCCGATACATCCATGCGGCGGATCCCGTATACCAGCTCCATCCGCCGCGACCGGCGTGCGGCGCCCGAGCGTACACATCACCCGCGACGACGTACGGCTCCGCTCTATAGCGGGCCACGTCGCCAATCGTTCGCGTGTGGTTGATGGGGTTCAACATGTGAAACAACTCCGCCGCCTCGTCACCGCTCCCGAGCGTCGCGAGAGCCATCACGACCCACACCGCCGCATGCGTGTACTGCCCGCCGTTCTCCCGCACGCCGGGCGGGTATCCTTTGATGTAGCCGGGATCTTGTGCTGATTGGTCGAATGGTGGAGCAAGCAGTGGCAGGATCTGTGCGCCTCGTGCGATCAGAGCGGTGCGAACGGCATCCATCGCCCGTTCGGCGAAGCGTCGCGGAACGGCACCAGAGAGTAC
>DASXZC010000106.1:0-6691 GCA_036502165.1 Bryobacteraceae bacterium | reverse complement strand
CAAATGCCGGCAAGCGCGAACGGAAGCCCGCAATCCAGTGCCGCGGTCGCGGATGCCGACCCTCGCTACCGAACAGAAATAGGCTCGGGTAAAATCAATTGAGTTCAGAACCCGCCGGCGTCATCAGCTCGCGTAGTTCCTTCTCCGGAGCCACCCACAGGCACCGTATCGCGGCCCATTTTGGAATGTAGTAGACGACGTGCCCGAACCGGCTATCGCACCGCAGTTGGATCCTCACCATGCGCCGCCTATACCACCACACCGAGTCGACCGACTCGACATCGCGGAACGGAATTCGCTCCACGCTCGCGTAGTTCGAAACCACCAGTTCCTTCCCCGACACGCCCACCCTCTGCAACCGCGCGCTCAGCCAGAACAGGAAGACCGTCGCCACGACACTCAGGCAGAAAAACACGCGGAACGCCGGCGCAATTGAGATCTGTCCGCTCTTCAGCAGGACTCCCGAAAGCGCCCCCACCATTCCCGCGACCCAGATGAAAGGACCGATCTTGTTAATCGGCGTGACGATATCGCCCGAGAGCCACATCACATTTTGGGGTGCCGGAGTATCCACCTCCCGAGTCTATTCTGAATCGGACGAAGAACGAACCGGCAACTTGCTCGAAACCTCGAACTGAATTGACTTAGTACTCGCCCCGGCTGATCGCAACATCAGCACCGCGGCATACGTCACGACCACGATCACCAGCCAGCGCAGCGCGCCCAGCGCGAGCGACTTCACCACAAACGCCGCCACGGGAACTCCCAACAATCCACCCACCGCCAACCCCGCCGCCACCGGAGCGAAGTACGCCTTCCTCCAAACGAATCGCGCACTCGCGACCGGCATGAGGAACGCTCCTGATCCCATCATGATCGGAAACGCCACCGCCGGATTCATTCCTAACAGACTCACCATCGTCATGCATGGCGCGTAGAATCCGATGCCCAGCGTACTGACCGCCGCGAATGTAAAGTTCCCCGCGATCCCCACTACCAGCCGCCATCCGCTCAATCCAATGTCCGTTCCGCCTGCGGGAAACAGCGCCAATTGACTCGCGAGCATCGCCGCCACCGCCGCGAGCAGCGCGAACCCCATCCCCAATTGCACCGCCCGCTTCGACAGCCGCGCCACGAGCCCGGCGCCGAACCACGCACCCACGACCGCCGCCGCGATCAACAGCACGAGTGTCGTCACGTCCACATCGATCGCCGCCATGTAAATGAACGCCTGAAAAATGACCGGCAGCGTATGCCCCGCATTTAGCGTGCCCGGTATCAATTGATCCGGAACCATGTTCGTGAACTTGAAAATAGACGTGCTCGTCGCGAACGATCCGATGCCGAGCGTATCGAGGAAGTTAGTCCCGAACCCCGTTGCGATGTGCGCCGCGGTCGGCAGGCTCGCGCCCTCGCGCCTCGCGATCATGAGTCCATTGACGAAAACGATGAGGTAGAAAACCGCAAAGCCCCCCATCACAAGGAGGACGATCAGTTTGGCCGGCAATCAGACCTTCCCCACCCGCAGCACCAGATCCCCGAGCACATCCATCCGCGGCTCGATCCCCAATCCCGGCGCGGTCGAAGCAGCCAGTCGCCCGTGCTTCCGCTGCGGAGCACCCTCAGCAATGCTCACCGTCACGTAGCTGTTGAAGTCCGTCGCTGAGAACAACAGCTCCGGCTGCGTACTATGCGCGAGGTGCGCGATCGCCGCCGTGATAATGTCGCCGCCCCACGTATCTTCGATCGTCATCGCGATCCCCAGCGATACACACAAATCGCGGATCTGCCGCGCCTTGGTCAATCCACCGACCTTCGAAATCTTGAGATTGATGACGTCCATCGCCCGGTCGCCATATCCGCGCAACACCATGTGGACATCATCGACCACCTCATCGAGCACGAACGGCCGATTCGTATGCTGCCGCACCGCCAGGCATTCTTCGTAATGCAGGCACGGCTGCTCGATGTACACATCCACATCGTGCACCGCACTCGCGACCCGCAGCGCCTGATGCTGCGTCCATCCCGTATTGGCATCGGCGATCAGAACGTCGCCCGTCTGAAGCTTCGCCGCCGCGGCCCGGATCCGCTGTATGTCGACGTCCGGATTGCCCCCGACCTTCAACTGAAACTTCGTGTATCCTTCGGAGCGATAGACACCGACCTTGTCCGCCATCGCCTCGGGAGCTTCTTGAGAAATCGCGCGATACAAAGGGAAATCGTGGCCGTAGCGCCCGCCGAGCAGCACCGCTACAGATTGCCCACTCGCCTTCCCCAACAGATCCCAGCACGCCATATCCAGCGCGGACTTCACATAAGGATGTCCCTTCAGCGCCTGATCCATCTTGCGATTGACGACCAGCAGTTCAGTCGGATCGAGTCCCAAAAGATGCGGCGCAACCTCCGCGATCCCAGTTCTTGCACCCGCCGCATAAGCCGCCAGGTACGCCGGACCCAGCGGGCAAACCTCGCCGTAACCGATCATCCCCGAGTCCGTATGAACAGCCACAACAGTCGAATCGAAAACCTCGACCGAGTTCCCACCCGACCATTTATAGCTCCCCTCGTGCAAGGGCAATTCGACTCGATAGGCAGCGATGCCGGTGATCCTCATATGGGTCCCCCCATTATGCGTCAATCCAGTGGAACTACAAACGCAAGGGGTCCTCCGCGTGGAACGAACCCATACGGAGGACCGCGTTTTGCAGGTGAACTACGACCTAGTGATGCCCGTGCCCGCCGCCACCGGTCGAAGCAGGCGGAGGTGTGCCTTCAGAAGCCCACGCGACTGTGAAGCTCGTCCCGTCCGTCTGCAGTGCGGACGGAACTGCCATGTCCACTCCCGCACTTGTCGCCATCACGATTTGTTCGACGGCGGCCCCAAACGCGCTGATCGCACCCTTCACCGTCCCGCTCGTCGCATCGTTCGTGCCGGCGATGCCGGTATAATCGAGGCCGAACTTGACGGTTTCAAAATCGGAAAGCGGAAGCGATCCACCGCTGCGTGAGCAGCAGGGAGCCTCGGCAATCCACTCAGCCGACGTTCGCGCCGCGCCCCTGACGGCAGCGCTCTTGCTAAACGTTTTGCCAGTGGTTTTGTCCGTAATCGTCACCGTGAATTGCGATCCGTTGTAGCTGATCTCAGAGGACATTTCATCGCCCGGCCTCACATTGATCGTCAGGATTTCATAGGACGGATTCGGATAAAACTCATACCATGCGTAGTATGTCGGCGTAGAACCGTTGCAATCCGAGTCCGTCCCCGCCTGCTCGACGCTCGCCGACGTGTACCCGTCGATCCCCACCCAGAACGAAGAATACGTCGGACTCGAGTTCGTTCCCGGCGTCACCGAGCAGTTCACAGTAGGAACCGTCCAGGAACCCTTCGCATCGGTGAAGGCCGTTCCAGTCACCGCAAACCCGCTCCAGTTACTACTTTCGACTGAGTTGTCGGGACGGCGCCCGTGCACCCTGGCCGGCCCATGTTGGCGTTGAGCCAAACGAGTCCCCTCCGCGGCCGGTCCATTGGATCCGGCTGGGGCGACCTGCGCCAATCCTACATTGGCAAGAGGTGCCAGCAGAATGATAGCTGGCCCAAAAAAACGAACACCTGGCGATAACTTCATCACGAATTCTCCTCTAATTACTTCCTTGAATCTATTCACACTCCGAGTACGACATGGGACCGGGATCACGCAAGCGGAGCATTTTCCTGACCAACAGGAAACCGTTGGATTGCCAAGAGCATACATGCGAAGGCGGGAAGGTAATGGACATCCTTACCGGCAAGTGTTACCGGACACGCCTGGCATGAAAAGGGTCAAAACGAGCTCACTCCACTACGCGCAAAGCCTCGCCGGACCGGTTCAATTTAGATTCATTGTAGGGTCCGAAGTTGTGCCGGCCAAGTACCATTGCTGCGAAGAATCACCGACGCGGAGGGGAAAAATACAGTAACCCTTATGAGGCTCCGCCTTATTCCGTGCCACGTTCAGTTGGGACGACGAGACACCTCGCGCCTCGGCGTCGGAACTCAACAAGTCGCAAAGCTCTACCAGACTGAGATTGAGAAGGTTCACAACGCACGCTACAGCTTGTCTGGCGCCTACAAGCGTCCACCGTTTTTTCGGATCGCCGCTTTCAGCACTTCGCGGTTGAGCTAAGATGGCGACCTTCGTTTTGAGTCGATGGTTCTCGTCTTCCGATTCCTTGAGACGCAGCGCCTCGCCTAGTCCCCGTTGTAGGGTGTTTGTTCGCTCACGCCCAGTTCACGCACCAGTTCCAGGGGTGTTCGACCGGCACCGCGCCGATGCTTCGCATCGAAAGCTCCTTGTAGTTCAGAGCTTCCCAAGTTGTGGCTGGTCGAGTCCTCGGGGCCACGTCATGTTCATTAGCAGCCTTCACGGCAAAGGTGTTCTTTTTAAACTTGACGGCTTTGCGCTTTTGCGTGAGACTTTGGCCAACAAGTCCCGAACCGCGCGAATCGGATTTTCACGCAACCTGTAGAACCTCGCCGCCGACGCAAGCCGGTGCTGGTATGCACTCCTCCGAGATGAGGAGAGCGTCGCGATTCGAAACCGCCCTCATAAGACGCGGTCTTAACTCCACACCCATGCAAGGCACAATGGAATCAGGCCTCTCATGGACTCCTTCGCCCGCGCCTGCGACGACACGCTACGCTACTCGAGCCGCCTCAAAAAGATTGCGATCCTCGGAGCATACTTGCGCTCGCTCGACGACGAGGATCTCGCCCGCGCCATCCGCTTCCTACTCGCGCAACCAGCGGCGAACGCACCCGCCACCATCGGATTGTTCGAGACTCAAGCTCCGCAAAAGCTCTCCGTCGGACGCAAGCCGGTTTGGGATGCCCTCCGCCACGTCACCGGCTGGGATGATGAGACGCTCGGCATTTGCTTTCGCGAAGTCGGCGATGGCGGCGAAGCCGCGTCCCTACTATTGACCGGCGTCACCGACTGTCAACCCCTGACGCTCAAGCAGGCCGAGGACATCTACCTGCGCCTCCACTCCAAACCGCGCGCTCAGGACCGTACGGCTATCCTGATCGACGTCCTCCGCAAGCACGTTCCGCTGACACTGAAATATTTTTTGAAGGTGATGTCCGGCGGCTTCCGCATCGGCTTGCAGGAGAAGCTGCTCGAAGAAGCCGTCGCCGATGCCACCGGACGCAAGAGCGCCGAGGTGCGCGCCGCCAACAATCGCCTGGGTGATCTCGCAAGGGTCGCCCTCGCCGCCCGCCACGACGAGTTGCACCTCATCGAGGCGCGCCTCTTCCATCCCATGGACTTCATGCTGGCGAAGCCGCTCGACTCTGTCTCGGATCTCGAGAATCCGCAGGACTGGTTCGTCGAGGACAAATACGACGGCATGCGCTCGCAGATCCATTTGGATAACGGCCGCGTTCAGATCTACACACGCGGACTCGAGGAGGCCACAACGAGCTTCCCCGAAATTGCCGCCGCGTTGGCCGGCATTTCAGGAACGGCGATCCTCGATGGCGAAATCCTCGCCTGGCGCGATGGCCGTGCATTGTCGTTCACCGTGCTCCAGCAGCGGCTTCAGCGGAAGAAGATCACGCAGTCGCTCATCGAATCGGTGCCAGTGGTATTTATGGCGTACGATCTGCTCTATTGGGACGGCACCCTCCTGCTCGACCAGCCATTTGAGCGGAGGCGCGAGCTACTGACCAGCATCGTACCGTCATCGGAAAAATTCCTCATCTCGCCGAGCATGGAAGCTGTGGACCTTGCTGCCGAGTTCGAGCGCGCCCGCCTCCGCGGGAATGAGGGGCTCGTCCTAAAACGGCGAGGCAGCCACTACGAACCCGGCCGCCGCGGAGGCGCGTGGCTCAAAATCAAACGCCCTTTCGCGACTCTCGACGTCGTCATCACCGCCGCCGAACAAGGCCACGGCAAACGCGCGACGGTGCTGTCGGATTACACGTTCGCAGTGCGCACCGCCGATGGCCAATTCGTCAACGTCGGCAAGGCATATTCAGGGTTGACCGACAATGAAATTCGCGAACTGACCCGTCTGCTGCGCGCGTTGGCGACAGGAAAATATAGCCGGGTACTGCTGGTCAAGCCCGAGATTGTTCTCGAAGTCGCCTTCGATGGGATACAGAGGAGTCCACGCCACAAGAGCGGCTATGCCCTCCGTTTTCCTCGGATTGCGCGGTGGAGAAGGGACAAGCGTCCTGAGGATTGCGACACATTGGAGCGCGTGCAGGAACTGTACGAGTCCTCACTAAACCTGACAGCGTCTCGCGAAGCGGATCGGGCGTGACGCGACTTTCCAGATCTGTGTTTTCGCTCCACGACTCATCTCGGCTCTCGATCGACGAGAGATCTGAGCTACACAAATCCACTCCAGTCTAGGACCGTGGAGTACCAGATCTGCTCCCCCGCCCATGGGCCCATCCGCCGGCCGCTGCAGCCGCAGTCCGCGGTCCGGCCAATGAAAATCGTGATTCTATCCGCTGCGGGACTCGCCCCACCGGACTCCATCGCGGACCGAACTCTCCTCAAATCTGCGCTTCTGCTCCGCGGATCTGCCTATCCCCCGCCGACCATCCCCTCCAAATCACCTCAGTGGTCACCCCAGATCCGGCCATTTAAGTGACGAAAGTGCTTGGCAAGCGGCTGTACCTTCCCAGTTGCCCCAATCGTCG
>DASXZC010000105.1:0-18601 GCA_036502165.1 Bryobacteraceae bacterium | reverse complement strand
ACGCGGTTCGCGGTCGCGACCAGCCGCCGCTGGAAAGATCAGCAGACCGGCGAATGGAAGGAAGAAACTGACTGGTCGAACGTCGTCCTCTGGCGCCAGGAAGCAGTCGGTCAATATTTGACCAAAGGCAAGCAGGTGTATGTCGAAGGGCGTCTGCAGACGCGCAGCTACGAGGATAAGGACGGGCAGAAGAAATACGCGACCGAGGTCGTTGCCGAAGAGGTGATTTTGCTCGGTGGACGCGGCGGGGACGGCGGCCCTCCGATGCCAGGCAGCGAGGAAGAATATGGCCAGCAGCAGCCGGTGTCGATGCCGCGCAGTGCGATGCAGCAGAGGCGTCCGATGGCGGGACCGCCCGCCGCTTCGTCCTCTGGTTCTACGTCGTCCGGTTCCGGGTTCGAGGGCGGCGTCACCGATGACGATGTGCCGTTCTAGATCCGTCCTCTCGTGAACTGGAAAACGAAAGCTCTCATACAGCGCGCGTGCGCTTCGCTGCCGGTTGGCAGTGAGGCCGCGTATTATTTCCTGCAGAAAAATCTGGGCAGTTTGCGATTCGCTCCGGATCCGATGCCGAACCTGCGGGATCTGGCGGGTATCGCGAAGGATCTCGCCGAGGCCGGGTTTACGATCGCCGGCAAACGTGTGATGGAAGTCGGCACTGGACGCCGGCTCGACATGCCGGTGGGGCTCTACCTGCTAGGCGCGAGTTCAGTCGAAACTTACGATCTGCATCCATATATGAAGGCGGAGCTGGTCGAAGGATCGCTCGCGGGGATGCTGCGGAATCGCGAGGAGGTCGCCGCTTTGTTGGGTCCGATCGCGGGAAGGGAAGCGGTCTCGGCACGGTTAGAGAAATTGTCCTCGGTGCATACGGCGCGCGAATTGATGGACGCCGCCGCGATCCGTTATCACGCTCCCGCGGACGCGACGAAGACGGGCTTGCCGGATGGGTCGATCGATCTGCAGTTTTCCTTTACGGTATTCGAACATATCCCGGGTCCGGTGCTGAGCGCGATCCTCAAGGAAGCGAGCCGGATTCTTGTGCCTGGCACAGGTTTGGCGTGTCATCATATCGATCCGTCGGATCATTTCGCGCACGACGATCAATCGATCAGCTTCGTTAATTTCCTGCAGTTTGAAGAATCGGATTGGGCGAAATATAACGACAATCAGTTCGCCTATCATAATCGTCTGCGTGTGGATGATTACGAGAAGATTTACCGCGAAGCCGGGCATGAAGCCGTCTTGTGGCGGACGTGGAAGAATGATCGGGGACTGAAGTTGTTGGAGGAAGGAAGTCTGCCGCTGGCGGCCAGATATCGCGGAGTCGCGGTGGATACCTTGGGAACGACCGCTGTGCGGGCGATCACGCGGGCGCGCCGCGGATAGACATTCTTTCCACAATGATAAAATTTGTCCGTGGCCGTCTCCTCTGCTGGACAGCAAGCGTTCTCGCGCGATGAGGTCCGGCGGTTTTTGAATCTCTCCGAACGGCAACTGCGCTCCTGGGAAGAACAGGGGTTCATCACCGTGCGGACTTCCTTCGGATTTCCGGAGTTGCTCGCCTTGCGAACCTTGATGCATCTGCGGACGCACCGTGTGTCGCCGGGGCGGATTAAAGACGTCCTCGAGGCGCTGCGGCTCAGGATCGGCGATGGCGGCGATCCGCTGACGGAGTTGCGGATTTACGTCGATCCTCCGCCTCCTGCGAGCGGCCGCAAGCGGATGAAGAAGGGCAAGCCGCGCATCCGCGTGGACATCGCTGGACGCACGATGGAGCCGCAGACCGGTCAGTTGTTGCTCGACTTCAAGGGACCGGAGCTCGATAAGTTGCTGGCCTTTCCTGGCCGGTCCAAGCGATCGAGTCAAGACCTCGAAGAACTGCAGCACAGGGCCGAGGCCGAGCGTTGGTTCGAGCGGGCGATCGCACTCGAACGAACGGCGGCGCCGATTGAGGAAGTCCGCGAGGCGTATGAGAAGACGCTGGAGCTCGATCCGCAATCGACTGGGGCGCTGGTCAATCTGGGGACGATTTTCTTTAACGCGCGATCATTCGTGAAAGCGGAAAAATTTTATGCGCGGGCGATTGAAGCGGATCCGGAATACGCGCTGGCGCATTTCAATCTGGGCAATTTATACGACGAGAAGGGCGAGCGTGAAAAGGCGCGCGAACACTACGAACGCGCGCTGGCGATCAATCCTTCTTACTCCGATGCGCATTACAATCTTGGTTTGCTGCATCAGAATATGGGCCAGCCGATGAAGGCCGTGCATCACTGGAAGGCGTATTTGAAGCTCGATCCTGCGAGCACTTGGGCGACGATCGCGCGGCGTGAACTAGCGCGATTGAAGGATGCGGCGATCGTGAAGCCGCGGTCCGGATAGCTACTGCACGGCGGCTTTGCCTTGCGTGCGGAACTCGTACTGCTGAATCTCGACAGCGGCCCGGCCGTTCTCGACACGGACGATCCGGCCGCGGGCGACCAGCTTCAGCGGGCACGTATTGTTCAGCTGCGCGGGCCAACTGATCGTCATCTCTACGCGGCGCCCGGGCAGGATATTCTGCTCCGTCTCGAAGAGCACGCCGTTGCTGCTCATGTTGATCGTCTTGCCCACACCGGTCTCCTCGCCGGTCTTCCGATTGATGACCTTGAATTTCACGTCGCGTTCCATGGGGAAGCGGTCTGAGCCCCGGCGCTCGGTTCCGGGGTTGGAAGAATCGGTGGGAAAATAGATCGGGTTCACGCGGTCATTGCTCCGTGTTGCTTTGAGAATTTGCGAAGTGCCGTTTGAGGGCGTCGCCTGTGCTGTTAGGATCGCAACCCCCGTACGAAGCCACAATAGAGTACTGGCTCCATTTTTCCTGTAGTACTTCGAGGGTTTCGAGCTGCTACCAGAGATTGTGGGATCATTGGGACCATGCGTTCACTCCTCCCGATTCTGTTGCTTGCCGGGGCCGCTGTGGCATCCGCCGGAGATAAGAAAGTCATTCAGCCGAAAGAGTTTGCGCCGGGTAAGCCGTTTAGTCCGGGGATCCTGGTGGATGGTACCCTTTACATCGCCGGACAGACGGGTTCGGACTTGAAAACAGGGAAGGTCCCCGAGGATTTCGAGGCGGAAGTGAAGACGGCGCTCGACAATGTGGGCCTTATTCTGCACGAAGCAAAGATGGATTTTAAGGACGTCGTTGCGGTGCAGGTGTTTATGACCGACATGACTTTGTTCCCGAAAATGAATGGCGTTTATACTAAGGTCTTCGCGGATCCAAGGCCCGCGCGGACTACGGTCGGCGTCGCCAAACTCGTCGGAACATCGCGGATCGAAATCACGGTCACAGCTCACAAGTAGGATACTGGTGGCGGAGGGATTTAAATCCCGTGCTGCTGAAATTGCTGGCCCTTACACCGTTGTTCGCCGCCATTTCCATGGCTTCACCTCGAGTCATTGCGATCACGATTGACGGAGTGGTGCATCCGGTTACTGCGGAAGTTGTCGGCCACGCGATCGATCAGGCCGAGGCGCAGCATGCGGCGGCGGTGCTGATCCGGTTGAACACTCCGGGCGGATTGCTCGACGCGACGCGGCAGATCAATGAGCGGATCAATGCATCGCACGTGCCAGTGATTACTTATGTCACGCCAAGCGGAGGGCGCGCGGCATCGGCGGGATTCATCATCCTCGAAGCAGGTGACGTTGCCGCGATGTCGCCGGGGACGAATACTGGCGCGGCTTCGCCAGTCCTCATGAACGGGGAAATGGACGCGACCATGCGGCGCAAGGTCGAGAACGACTTGTCGGCATCCGTTCGAGCGCTCACCGGTCGGCGCGGACGCAATGCCGGAAAGGCTGAGGCCGCCGTGCGCGAGGCCCTTTCCTTTACCGACACCGAAGCGGTGAGCGACCATCTGGCGGACATCGTGGCCTCGAACGAGAACGATTTGATGGATAAGCTCGATGGACGCGAGATCAAGCGCTTCGATGGATCCACGCAGAAGCTCGAGTTGAAGGGCGCCGAGATCGTCGAGTACAAGCCGTCGCTGCGCGAGCGCGTGGTGGCTTTGACCAGCGATCCGAATCTGGCGTTCATCCTGCTGGCGGTCGGCGCGCTGGGGATTTATGTGGAGTTCTCATCGCCGGGCCTGGTGGCGCCTGGAGTGTTCGGAGGGATCCTGGTGTTGCTCGGGCTGAACGGCTTGGCGGCGATGCCGATCAATTGGATGGGCGCGGCGATGATGGTGATGGGGCTGACGTTCTTCGTGCTCGAGGCGAAGTATCCGACGCATGGCGTGCTTGGGATCGGAGGTGCGCTGGCGTTGGCGATTGGAGCGATGGTGCTGGTGGACGCTCCACCGGATTTCCGAATACATCCGGGGACGGCGATCGGCGTGACGCTGCCGTTCGCAGTCATCACGCTGTTCCTCGTGACGCTCGCGGTGCGGGCGCGCAACAACAAAGTCATCATGGGTCCCGAGGGGATGCTGAGTGAGATCGGTGTGGCATTCACTCCGCTGGCGCCCGTGGGCAAGGTATTCGTGCACGGCGAATATTGGGATGCGCAATCGACGCAACCGGTCGAAAAAGGCGCGGCGGTGAAGGTGATCGCCATCGATGGTATGAAGCTTACCGTCGAACCGCGATAGACTGCAATGGACTAATCATCAGAGGAGAACGAAATGGATTCGACTGGCGGCCCCGGCGGTTTCGGATTAGGATTCTTCTTCATCCTGTTCATCGTCATCTACCTGTTTTCATCGATCAAGATTCTGGCTGAATATGAAAGGGCAGTCGTGTTCCGGCTGGGGCGCGTGTTGGGCGCTCCGAAGGGACCAGGTGTGATTTTTGTGTTCCGTCCACTTGATCGGATCGTACGGCTTTCGCTGCAGGTGCAGGCGATGGAAGTTCCATCGCAGGACGTGGTGACGCGCGACAACGTAACTGTGAAGGTGAACGCAGTTATTTATTTCCGCGTGACCGATCCGACCAAGGCCGTGATCGAAGTGCAGAACTATCTCTACGCGACATCACAATTGGCGCAGACGACGTTGCGAAGCGTGCTGGGCGAAGTGGATCTCGATGACCTGCTGAGTGCGCGCGAGACTTTGAACGTGCGCTTGCAGTCGGTGCTCGATCTGCATACGGGGCCGTGGGGCGTGAAAGTCGCGATGGTGGAAGTGAAGCAGGTCGATCTGCCGGCTGAGATGATCCGCGCGATCGCGAAGCAGGCGGAGGCGGAACGCGAGCGGCGCGCGAAGATCATTCACGCGGCGGGCGAGGCCGAAGCGGCGACCAAACTCGCGCAGGCCGCCGAAGAATTGCAGAGACAACCGGCCGCATTGCAACTCCGCTACCTGCAAACCCTGGTCGAGATCGGCGCAGAACATAACACCACAGTTGTGTTTCCGATTCCAATCGATATATTCTCAACTATAAGCAAGGCAATCGAGCGGATGAACGCGCAGCAAGGGACGCCCCCGGCCTGATCGCACTGCAAGGGAGTGGAATGAATGGCAAAAAACGAAGTCGGCGAGTTTGAGCTGGTGCTCGGCAACAAGCAGTTGCTGAGCGTATTCTTCATCGTCGTGATCCTGTTGGGAGTGTTCTTCACGATGGGCTACATCGTGGGTCAGAACTCGGGAGGCCTGGGACGCCTCGAAGCGACGAAAACGAAGCCAACTGTAATTGACTCGCCAAGTGCCGCGCCGCCGACGCAGGTGGCGACCGCGACCGATCCGGCGCCCGCGCCAGTCGAGAAGCCGGAGCCGAAGAAGGAAGAGCCTGCCGTGACGGCTCCAGTTCGCGCGGCGGAGGAGCCTAAGCCGGCACCCAAGGCTGAAGAGAAGAAGAAAGCTGCCGAGGCTGAGAAGAAGGATGAGAAGAAGCCGAAGCATGAGAAGGTAGAGCCTCCTGCCGCTGCGCCGGCATCGAACGGAGCGATCGCCGGAACGTATCTGCAGTTGGCCGCCGTTCCGAAAGCGGAAGCCGATTTGCTCATTTCTGTTCTACGCAAGAAGGGCTTCAGCGCGGCCGCGGGTCCGGGACCAGAAGGATCGAACCTGTTTCGCGTACTGGTCGGACCGCTGGCGGGATCGGAAGCGATTTCACAGACGCGCACTTCGTTGAACGATGCCGGGATGCCGGGATCGAAGGCGATCGTCAAGAGGTTCTAGCGCGAGGCGTGCGAAAATAGCGGTTTGTGAACAACGAGCCGCTCGTCCAGATTGATTCCCTCGCTAGGCCGCGTTTGCCGGAGTGGCTGCGGAAGCCTCAGACGCACTTCGAATCCGTGACCAATCTGCGGCGCGATTTGCGGCGGTTGAACCTGCATACCGTTTGCGAATCCGCGAGATGCCCGAACATACACGAGTGCTTCAATCGCGGCGCTGCGACGTTCATGATCCTCGGCAATCTGTGTACGCGCGGGTGCGGATTTTGTTCGGTGCCGAAGGGTTCGCCGGCGAAGCGGGAGTTCTCGCTTGATCCTTGCGAGCCTGAGAACGTCGCGCGTATGGCTGCGGAGATGAAGCTGCGCTACGTGGTGATCACGTCCGTGAATCGCGACGATCTCGATGATGGCGGATCTACTCATTTCGCTGAGACGGTACGCGAGGTTCGGAGGGCTCTGCCAGACGCGCGCGTCGAGGTGCTGACTCCGGATTTCTGCGGCGATATGGATGCCGTTGCGCGAGTGCTGGACGCGGGTCCGCACGTCTTCAACCACAACATGGAGACGATTGCGCGCTTGTATCGGCGGGTCAGGCCGCAGGCGGATTATCAGCAGTCCCTGGACGTCCTCAAGTTTGCGAAGCGGTATCGTCCTGAGGCGCTGACGAAGTCGGGTGCGATGGTGGGATTGGGCGAGGATCCGCAGGAGATCGAAGGACTGCTGCGTGATTTGCGCGCGCACGATGTGGATGTTGCGACGCTCGGACAATATTTGCAACCGACCCGCAGGAACTTGGCCGTTGCGGATTATGTGACCGAGGAGCAGTTCGCGGCCTATCGCGCGTACGGACTTTCGATCGGGCTCAAGGCCGTCTTCGCCGGGCCATTCGTGCGCAGTTCCTACATGGCCGATCTGGTGAACGAGGAAGCCGCTCGGCTGTGACCTGGCTATTGGCGCTGGTCTCCTCGGGACTTCTGATTTTTTCTGTACCCGGATATCATGCGCAGTGGCTCGCGTGGATTGCGCTGGCTCCGTTGTTGTACGCGATGGCGAGTGAGCGGCGGGCGCGTACGCGATTTCTCGCGGGATGGATCGCGGGCGCAGTCTACTGGTGGGTCGTGTGCGAGTGGATCGAGTACGTGCTTGAAGTCCACGGGGGAATGAATCTGCCGCTCGCGTGGCTGGCCTTCTTTCTGTTCGGCTTGTATAAGGCACTGCATCTGGCGGTGTTCAGTTGGCTCGCCGGATGGATCCGATTGCGCTGGTGGACTCCGGCGGCATGGGCTGCATTATGGGTCGGGATCGAGCGAACGCATGGGTCGTTCGGATTCGCGTGGGTGCCGCTTGGTGGATCGGGGATCGACACCGCATGGCTGCTGCGCGCGGCGTCGTTTGTAGGTGTTTACGGGTTGTCGTTCGTGTTCGCGTTGGCGGCGGCGATGCTGGCGGCTGCGGTTTTGGCGAGATCCGCGAGGCCGTTTGCGCTCGCGCCATTGTGTTTCGTTCCATTGCTGTTACCGGGCTTGCCAGCGCCTGCGGTTGGCGATCTTGAGGCAGTGGTCGTGCAGCCATCGATGCCGGAAGAAGCAGACTGGACGCGCGAGATGCTCGATCAGCGGCTGGCGCGATTGCAGTTCCAATCGCTCCGGTATGCGGCGGGACATCCGCATCGATTGATCGTTTGGCCCGAGATGCCCGGGCCGATTTATTTCGAATCCGATCCGGCGTTTCATCAGATGGCAGTCGAGATGGCGGAGCGTAACGACGATTATTTTCTGTTCGGCACTACGATCCGCGATGCGAAAGGGAATCCATATAATTCGGCGATTCTGCTGAATCCCGATGGGGGCGTCAACGGGCGATACGACAAGATCAACCTCGTGCCGTTCGGTGAGTTCGTGCCATCCGCGTTCGCGTGGGTCAACAAGATCACGGATGAGCCGGGCGACTTCGTGTCGGGTTCACGGATGACTCTGTTCCCGATCGAGGGCGTGAAAGCTGGCGTGTTCATCTGCTATGAGTCTGTGTTCCCGGACTTTGTGCGGCAGTTCGCAAACAACGGCGCGGCGTTCTTCGTGAACGTTTCAAACGATGGATACTTCGGGCACAGCAAGGCTCGCGAGCAGCATTTGTCGATCGTCCGCATGCGCGCGGCGGAGAACCGACGGTGGATCATACGCGCGACGAACAACGGCATCTCAGCGGTCGCGGATCCTGGGGGGCGTGTGACGGATCGCGTGCCGGAATGGCTCGAAACGTCACAAGTGGTCCGCTATGGAATCGAACAGGAAACTGCGTTCTATTCGCGGCACGGCGACTGGTTCGCGTGGATGTGTCTGGCCGCAGGTGGGCTTTGCGTGCTTCGCGCAAGGCGAACATACTCGTTTAACGAGTAGACGCTTCGAGCCGAACCTGAAAATAGAGTATAGCGCGTCGGCTCTTGGTCGAAAAGGATACTACATGGAAAGCGCAGTCAGGTGATGTCCAATTCGGCCGCTTGAGCAGGAATCGCGATACAGAAGGGGGCGCGAGGGTGAATAGATGAAGACCCACATTCGCAAACAAGAACCTAGCAAGATTTTAGAGGAGGCTCGATTCTGTTTACAGGTTGGATACTTCCGAGGCGCACTGGATCGCGCGAACAAATTGGATCGTCATCTCGAACTCGGCAAGTCCGCCCGGTATGTCGCCTGGATTGCTCGCGTCTACTTGGGAACTGAGCACTACGAGGACGCCACAGCGATGAGAGACATCATCACGGCGATTCGTGGCCTAAGCGGAGGTCAGGGACTCGCTGAATACGCTTGTGCGCTATCACCAGCCAACCAAGCAGCCGCACACAAAGGCATTCAGGAGCTTTTGGCTGTCGCCGATCGTCAACACGGCGTCCTGATAACCTGGCACCCGACCGCTATCCTGCGGCTAGCTGAGTTCGCGCTGAACGTCCTGGGCAACGTGAAATTCGCGAGCATGTTGACCAACGTTGCATTAGGTTTTCGTGCCGTCTTCGCGTCTCTTTCTGACGTCAAGCTCCTCGCGCGGCTCCTATCCGCGTTGAACGCACCGGCCTGCCTTTGGGCAGACTGGTGTAACGTACTTGTTCAACACATACACTTTGCTACTTCCCGGTCCATATTTGTAAAGGACAACCTTCAGTCCTCTGCCGACGCGGAGCAGTGGTCGCGAGCAGAAGACGCGGCGAGCGAGAATGTCGTCAGATCCGTTCTCACCACGGCCCCGCATGAGGTCTGGGGAATTCTGTGCGGTATAGCTCCGCACTTGGTTGCCTCGGATTTGGGCCGTGTCATTGAGCAACGATTTACTCCGAATCCGATACCTACGAGTCGAGGTGCGGAGTCCATTTGGTCGGAGCCGAATGCCCTACGGTATCGGTATTTTTGGTATGACATGATCACTGAGGATGAAAAGAATCTCGTGCGTAATGGTGATTGGGCAATCTTTGGCCTTCCTACCGAAGACTTTTCGATGGCTCTTGCACAATGGTGGCGTCTGGTGGAATCCGTGCTCAAACGTTCTGTGGTGGAGCCCCTGTGTTCACACCTTGCCCAGAACCCCCAGTTCGCGGCTTGGGATCGTGCGAATCTCACGGCCAGCCGCCAAAAGGAAGAAGCGATCTTTCTCGATAAGCTGGCCGATCCTGTACGCGCCAAGAAGATGACCCTTTATGATGTTTTGCTCCTTCTGAAAAAGTGTGAGGCAACCAATAAAGGCGGAACAGCGGGGTCGCGTTCACGCATGGAGGCGGCGCAGATATTGAAGACATATTCGCGGCAAATTGGCCCTCTGACCGACGGAACTTGGCTTAGACCGGCCCATCTCAATGACGAGAACATCAACTGGTTTCGCAACCGGTCGTCTCACGACGCTTCCGTAATCGTGAGCGACGCAGCAATCGGACGAGTGATAGCACGGCGAATCCTAGATGGCTTCTTTGCCCCAGTGCTAGAGGGATGGGGATTCAAGCCGGTCCTACTCTGACGTCCTTAATTCCGACGGTACTACATTCTGAATCAGCTGCTGGCGTGCATTTCACCTCGCCGCCGATCTCGAATGCAAACGGCCTGTCTTCAAGGAACGCGAACCCATCAAGAATAAGGATGTCACGGTGCGATCCACAAATCTTGGGATTCTCAACGCAGAGCCTGTTCGATTGCGGCTGCAATCTGCACGCCGTGAAACCGCCCGTTCTCAATGAAAATTTCGTTGGTGTGGCGGCCGGCGACGATGACTCCGGCTAGATAAATTCCGTGCGTGACGCTCTCGAGCGTTTCGGGATTCGTGTGCGGCTTCTGCGTCTTCGGATCGAGAAATACGCCGAGCTTTTCCATGAAGTCGAAGTCAGGATGATAACCGGTGAGCGCGAAGACGAAGTCGTTCTTGAGCGTCTTCTCACCTTCTGGTGTCGCGATGCGGACGCAGTCCGGAAGGATCTCGAGGATGTGCGAATGGAAGTACGCGGGGATCTCGCCGTTCTTGATGCGGTTCTCGATGTTGGGCTTGATCCAATATTTGACGTGCCGGTGGATGCCTTCGCCGCGATGGATCAGAGTTACGCGCGCGCCAGTCCACCAGAGCTCGAGTCCGGCGATCGCGGCGGAGTTCTTCGCGCCGACAATGAGGACGTCGTGATCATAATAAGGATGAGGCTCGGCGTAGTAGTGGATGACCTTTGGGAGGTCCTCACCGGGGACGTTCAATAGATTCGGCCGATCGTAGTAGCCGCTCGCGAGAATCACTTTCTTCGCGCTGTACACGGCCTTTTCCGTCACGACTTCGAACGCGTTGTCACTGCCGGTGACATCGACGACGCGCTCATACTGACGGATGTCGAGCTTGTAATGATCGGCGACGCGGCGATAGTATTTCAACGCTTCGCCGCGCACGGGCTTCTCGTTGAGAGACGTCATCGGGATGTCGCCGATCTCGAGCAATTCGGGTGTCGTGAAGAACACCATGTTCGGCGGATAGTGGAAGATCGAGTTGACGACGCAGCCCTTGTCGAACAGCACCGCTTCGACTCCACGGCGCTTCAATTCGATGCCGCAAGCGAGCCCGGTTGGGCCTGCCCCGATGATGACGACGTCCGGCATCGTTACTGCAACATCCCTTGGACGTTTGCGTACACGGCCGCGAGCGCCGCCGGAAGCGCGGCCGCATCCTTGCCACCGGCTTCGGCGAGATCGGGACGTCCGCCGCCTTTGCCTCCGACCGCTTGCGCGACTGAGCCGACCAGCTTGCCGGCGTGGACTTTGCCAGTGAGATCCTTGGTGACGCCGCCGACGATTGACACGCCGGAGTCGTCAGCCGAGGCCAGCAGTACGACGGCGCTCTTCCACTTGTTGCGCAGCGCGTCGACGAGCGTGCGGAGCTGCGCGCGATCCATTCCGTCGACGCGAGCCGCGAGGACTTTCGCATTGCCCACTGAGAGCGCCTGCGTCTCGAGCTCCGACGCTTGCGCGTGGGCGAGCTTCTCTTTCATTTGCTCCATCTGCTTCTCAAGCGTCTTCTGCTGATGGATGAGACGTTCGAATTGCTCGACGACATCCGATTCTGATCCACGCGTGAGTTGCGCGAGTCTTGCGAGGGAACGTTGCGAATCCTGAAAGCGCGTGAGCGAGCCTTCGCCGGTGACGGCTTCGATGCGGCGGACGCCTGCGGAGATGCTGCCCTCGTAGACGATCTTCGCCAAGCCGATGTTGCCGGTGCGGCTGACGTGCGTGCCGCCGCAGAGTTCGCGGCTGAAGGAATCGATCTTGACGACGCGGACCTTCTCGCCGTACTTCTCCCCGAACAGCGCCATCGCGCCTGTTTTCAAAGCTTCGTCGAGATCCATCTCATCAGTGACGACGGGATCGTCGATGAGGATGTGCTGATTCATGAGGCGCTCGACTTCAGTGAGTTCCTCGGGGGTCATCGCGGAATAATGTGAGAAGTCGAAACGAAGGCGCGAGGGCTCGACGACGCTGCCAGCCTGCTTGACGTGCTTGCCAAGCACTGTGCGCAAAGCCGCGTGCAGCAGGTGCGTTCCCGTGTGATTACGCATCGTCGCTTCACGCGCGGGGGCTTCGACTTTGGCGATCACTTGGTCGCCTTCCTGCAGCGGCCCCGCAAGAATGATCTTGTGGACGTGAGTGCCGGGCGCGGGTTTGTAGGTCGTCTCGACCTGCGCGAGCTTGTCGCCGCTCGCGTTCAGCAGCACTCCGGTGTCGCCGACCTGGCCGCCGGCTTCGGCGTAGAAAGGACTCTTGTCGAGCACGACCTCCGTCTTGCCATCCTGCTTGAGCACGCGCAGCACAGTCGCCGGTGACTCGAGGGTGGTGCGTCCGATGAACTCGGTGTGCGGCAGCGATTTGTAGATTTCCGGAACGTTCGCTTTGTCGGCGCCTTTCCAACTGGCGCGGGCGCGTGTGCGCTGCTTTTCCATCTCGGCTTCGTAGCCGGGATGGTCGATCGAGAGTCCGAACTCGCGCGCCATGTCGTCCTGCTCGTCGAGCGCGAGTCCGTAGGTGTCGTAGAGTTTGAAGGCCGCGGCGCCCGGCAACACTCCGCCGGCGGCCTTTTTCGCTTCATCCGAAAATATCTTCTCGGCAACCTGGAACGTGGTCGCGTAGCGGTGCTCTTCCTCTTTGACGACTCGTGAGACGCGGTCGATCGATTCGAGCATGTCGGGATACGCGCCGCCCATCTCGTGGGCAACGAACGCCGTCAAATCCGAAAGGTAAGGATTGCTCTTGCCCATGCGGCGCGCATGGCGGATCGCACGGCGCATGATCTTGCGCAACACGTAGCCACGGCCTTCGTTCGACGGCGTCACGCCATCGTTGATGAGGAACGCGGTCGCGCGAGCGTGATCGGCGTTGATGCGAAGTCCGGCTTGGCCAATCGGGTCGGGCCCAGAGTATCCGATCAGTTCGCCAGCCTTCACGCAGATCGGCGCGATGAGATCGGTCTCGTAGTTCGAGAGCTTGTTCTGCATGACGGCTGCGATGCGTTCGAGGCCCAGGCCGGTGTCGATCGATGGTCGAGGCAGCGGCGTCATTTTGCCCGAGATGTCGCGGTCGAATTGCATGAAGACGAGGTTCCAGATTTCAACGAAGCGTCCGCCGCCGTCGAGTGGGAACTCCTCGTGTTCGCGGCCGGTTTCGGCGGCTTCAGGACCGTAGTCGTAGTGGACTTCCGAGCACGGTCCGCAGGGGCCGGTGTCGCCCATCTGCCAGAAGTTATCTTTCTCGTCGAGGCGGAAGATGCGCGACTTCGAGACGCCGGTCACTTCCTGCCATAGATTTTCGGCGTCGTCATCCTCACGGAAGACGGTGAAGTAGAGGCGCTCTTTGGGAAGGTTCCATTTCTTGGTGAGCAGTTCCCAGGCGAAGGCGATGGCGTCGCGTTTGAAATAATCGCCGAAGGAAAAATTGCCGAGCATCTCGAAGAATGTATGATGGCGGCGCGTGTAGCCGACGTTCTCGAGATCGTTATGCTTGCCGCCCGCGCGGACGCATTTCTGTGAAGTCGTGGCGCGCAGGTAATCGCGCTTCTCGGCTCCGGTGAAAACGTCCTTGAATTGGTTCATGCCTGCGTTTGCGAACAGCAGCGTCGGATCGTTGGCAGGGACTAAGGATCCGCTGCGAACGATGCGGTGGCCGTTCGAGGCAAAGTAGTCGAGAAATGATTGGCGGAGCTCGTTACCGGTCATGGTGGGTGAATTCTTATTGTCCCATGCAAGGCGGGACTGGCGTGTTATCCTGCCGTTTCTTCGACCTTCATGCTCGCCCCCGGACTCGCTCTGATCTTTGATCTCGACGGCGTTATCGTCGACTCGATGCCCATGCATACTCACTCCTGGAAGTTGTATTTGGAGCGGCATGGCATCGACGCTCCTGACCTGGTCGAGAAGATGCATGGCCGCCGCAATGATGAGATCGTTGCGGAGTTCTGGGGCGACGGACTGACTCCGGAAGAGAACTTCCAACATGGCGCGGCGAAGGAGGCGTTGTGGCGCGAAATGATGGAGCCGGTGCTCGAATCCCACTTAGTACCTGGGGTGAGAAGCTTCTTAGAACGTTACAGGGAATCCCCTATCGCACTCGGTACGAATGCGGAGCCCGCCAATGCAACTTTCGTTCTAAGTAGGGCGAATCTCGGCTCCATGTTCAAGGCGATTGTCGATGGGATGCAGGTAGCGAAACCCAAGCCTTGGCCCGATGTTTACTGTAGAGCTTCAGATCTGCTGGGAGTGGAGCCTTCGAATTGCATCGTGTTCGAGGATTCTCCGACGGGTGTGCAAGCGGCGCGAGCCGCGAGGATGCGCGTTGTGGGGATCCGCACGCACACGGATCTCGAAGGCGTCGATTTCGCTTGCAAGGACTTCCTGGATCCGGCTCTTGACGCATGGCTCGCACAGCAGACAGTTCGAGGATCCTCTTCGCCGCGGTAGCCGCGATGACCGCCGCGCTGGTCTGCGGCCAGACGCCGGAGCCTGTTACCGAACGGGACGCCGCGCCACCGAAGATCACAGTCGAGCAGGCGACCTCGCGATCGAGTCCCGACCTTGCGCCCGCGTACGAAGGGCGCCGCGTTCGAATCGAAGCGCAAGTGGCGTCGAAGCCGGTGTGGGCGGTCGAGCGGTTTTTCCTGGCGATCCGCGATGATTCGCGGTTCGGAATCGTGCTCGAGGGCAGCGAGGAGCAGTTCGGGAAACTCGGCGTCGGCGACTACATACGCGTCGATGGACAGATTCGGCGTCGCAATGGAATGCCGGTGCTCGCGGTCGAATCGATTGAGTCGACCGGGCGCAAGGGGAATCTTCCGCCTATGGCGTTGAAGCCTGGCGAACTCGACACGTTCCGCTATACGGGCTTGACCGTTCTCACTGAGGGGCGCGTGGCTTCGACCGGATTGAATTCATCGGGCGAAGTGCTGACGATCGGGGATTCGCGCGGTTCTGTCGAAGTGTTCCTTCCCAAGAAACGGCGCGATGACGATCCTTCATTCGATCGGATCCGGATCGGCGACCGCATTCGCGCGAAAGGGATTCTCATTCAGGACTGTCCTCTGCCGCCGTACGACCGGTACTTCCAGATTCTGCTCGATGGTCCGGATTCGCTCACTGTCACTGAGAGCGCCGATGGAATTCCGGCGTATTTGCTGCTTACTGCGCTGACGATGATCGCGTTGCTGCTGATCATCTGGTGGTTCCGCGAGAATCGTCTTGCCGGGTTCCGGCGGACGATGCAGACCCTGAATTCATTGGGCGAAGATGTGCTTGCGTCGACATCGTTGAGCGAGATTCTGAAGAAGATCGAAACGGTGGTGCCGGAGATTACCAAGGCATCGGGCGTCCACATTTATCTGTACAACCGCAAGCGGCGGTGGCTCGAGCCGGTGCGGTCGACGCGCGTTGCGGCGCTCGAGAATATTAATCTCGATGAGCCCGGTACGCCGATGAACGCGGGTGTCGCGATGTGTTTCCGCAATCGCACGCTGTTGAATATTCCGGATACGCGGAGGAGTCCGTTCTTTAAGGCCGATAGCCGTGGCGAGGTGCCTCGTTCGGTGATGTTCGTGCCGATGTTCGCGCAGAATGAATTGCTGGGCGTGATGCAGGTGCACCGCTCGAAGACGGTGCGCTATTTCAGTTCTGAGGAAGAAGCCGCCGCGCAGCATCTGGCCAATCAACTGGCCGCGTCGTTGAAGCTGCAGGAGCAGCGCTCGATGCGCGAGCAGTTGTTCAAGAGCGAAAAGCTCGCGGCAACGGGCCAATTGATTTCCGAAGTGGCGAACGAGTTGAAAGAGCCCGTCGAGACCATGCTCGTGCTGTCGCAGATTTCGCTGCGACGGCACGGGCAAATGGACGAGCGCGACCTGCAACTGCTGGCGTCGGAGTCGCAGAGGACCGCCGAGATCGTTGCGCGGCTGATCTCGTTCGGACGCAATCATGAGGACTCGACTGCGAAGCCGGTCGAGGTGAACGGGCTGCTCTCCGGATTGTTCCAATTCCGCGAGCGCGAGTGGAAGACTCTCGGGCTCAAGCTGCAGGATCGTCTTGGAACCGAGCAGATGTACGTAATCGGTGCGCAGGGACAACTCGAACAGGTGTTCCTGAATTTGATGGTCCACGCCGAGCAGACGCTCGCCGAGACGGAAGATAAGATGCTCACGGTCAGCGCGAGCCTGATGGGGCGGCGCGTGCTGGTCGACCTCAGTTATTCGGCGCGGATCACTGCCGCCGATCCTTTTTCGGATCCACAGAGCGGCGCGGCGCTTGGGCTGGGTGTGGCACGCAGCATCATCCAAAGTCACGGTGGAGATCTGCGGTTTGAGCGGCCGAATCCGAATATGTGCCGGTTCAATGTTGAATTGCCGCGCGTCGAAACAGGAGCGAATCCGGCGGCGCACAGGATTGGAAAGTCCGACGTGTCGGCGAAGCTGACGATGCTGTTGGTGGAACCGGACGCGGCGTCACAGCGGCAGGCGGTCGCGGCTTTTGGATCGCGCGGGCATCGCGTGGTTCCGGTGAAATCGCCTGAGGAAGCTCAGGATCTGGCGAAGCGTGTGAAGTTCGATGTCGTGGTGTGTTCGTCGCGGTTGCAGGGGCTCAACTGGATTACGTTCTATCAGCACGTCCAGCAGCATGTGGATGCGTTCGTGCTGTTGACCGAGGCCTTCGACGCGAGCCTGGCGCAGGCGTTTTCGAACGGCAATGGGTACTTCCTAATGAAGCCGTTGAAGGATGCGGACCTCGATCGCGTCCTTGAATCGATCGTCGCGCATGCGCCGGATTCGGCGATGGCACGCTAGGCCTCGCTACAATAAAAGCAAACCATGCGATGCCTGATGTTTGCAGCTTGCTTGCTTGCCGCCTCGGTTCCGGCCGCTTTCTGCGCCACTTACGACGGGCCGACTCCCGACAAGCCCGATATTCCGTTCCTCAAACATGCGAGTAAACTGATCCCGCTCGAGATGGGGCAGATGAAGGAAGAGAGTTCGAAGCACGATGATTCGGTGATGGTGCTCTCGGGCGCGGACTCGCCGACGCGGACGCCTCTCGCCGAGCCCATCTTCCTTTTCGTCTCCGACCGGCTCGATCCGATGCGCCTCGAATTGTATAAGGTCGAGAGCAACAGGGGACGTCGTGAGATCAAGTTCAAGAAGAAGGGTCCGAACGGACCGCGGCCTTACAAGATCATGGTGAACCCGCTCGGCGGCAAGCTGTATCGCATCGATGTCAACGAGACACTCGAGAACGGCCAGTACTGCTTTGAGCCCACCGGCGGCGATCGCGTGTTCTGCTTCGAAGTCTTCTAGGAACCCGGCGTCTTCCTGGTACCATACTTGATAAGCTTCGCCCGGTCTTACACCCAACTATGTTCCTCGGACTTGAACACACGGCCATTGCGTCCGCGAATCCTGAAAAGCTCGCTCAATGGTATTGCGATCATCTGGACTTCCATATCAACTTCCGCTACGACGCGTTCTTCTTTGTGAAGGCGAAGAACGGTTCGATGCTCGAGATCATTCCGTCGAAAGGCGAGCGGTTCGATGAGACATCGTTGACGCCGGGGATCCGCCACCTTGCCATCGCGGTTGAAAACTTCGATCAGGCCTACGAAGATCTCAAGAACAAGGGAGTCGTTTTCACCGGTGAGCCGTATAACAATCAAGGCAACCGGCTTGTGTTTTTCAAGGATCTCGAAGGCAACCTGCTGCATCTGATTGAACGAGAGAAGCCCCTGCCGTAAGGCGCGCCCACGCCCTGTATACGCACATGAAAAGGAGCGCGCCCGTTCTTGTTTGATCGAGTCTTCCGAGCGTTTCAGTACCGCGACTTCCGCCTCATGTGGATTGGCGCATGTACGTCGAGCATCGGCACGTGGATGCAATCGACCGCGCAGGCGTGGCTGATTTACGATCTTTCAAATGACGTTCGATATCTTGGGTGGGACCGTTTTCTCGGCGAGATTCCGATCGTGCTGCTCTCGCTGTTCGGCGGAGTGCTCGCGGACCGCGTCAACCGGCGCTACATACTGCTCGCATCGCAAATTCTGCAGATGGTTTCCGCGGCGATCCTCACGGTGCTGCTGCTGGTGGGGGCGATTGCGAAGGGAAATCCGCGAGTGTGGCCGATCCTCGTGCTGTCGTTCGTCGTCGGTATCGCACAGGCGTTCGGTGGACCGGCTTACTCGGCGCTGGTGCCGTCGCTCGTTGGCAAAGAGGATTTGCCGAATGCGATCTCGCTCAATTCTATTCAGTTCAACTTGGCGCGCGTAATTGGTCCGACGCTCGGAGGCATCGCGCTGCAGAAGGTCGGCGCGCAGTGGTGCTTTGGCTTGAATGCGCTGTCGTTCGTGGCGGTCATCATATCGCTGCTGATCGTGCGTCCACTGTTCATTCCGAAGAAGTCGTCGGAGGGCGTGTTCG
>DASXZC010000104.1:0-3713 GCA_036502165.1 Bryobacteraceae bacterium | reverse complement strand
CACGCAATCCGAAATCGACAAGCTGATCACGACGCTGGCGGACCTGCGCCTCAGCCGTTCGCCCCGCGAAATCTGATGTCTTTTGGGGATGGGCTCCGCTTCCGGGCGCGGCTATCGTTAAGCCATGACCACCAAACGGATGAAGCACCTGAAAGACCTGATGATCCGGGCACGGGCCAACGCATCCGAAAATCTGGCGGCATGGCCGGACATTCAATTTATTGAAAAGCTCAACGGCGCGCTGAAGCGGATGGAGGGCGGTACGTACGGATCTTGCCTCGTGTGCGGCGGCGACATCGGTGAATCCAACTTGCTCGTGCAGCCGTGGGCGGAAAACTGTGCGGCCTGTCAGGCGTACGTCATCTCATCGTTGCACGATTGTTCGAGTAAAGCGGATGCGGCTAGCGGTTTTGAAAAACGAATGTGAATGTCCAGCACGCCATGATGCACGCGGGCGATGATCTGCGACGGATCGACTCCCGCGGGAATCGCGATGCGCTGCTCGAAATTGCCGTAGCGTAACGCGAACTTCCTGGCTTGGCCGAAGCCGGCAGGCGGCCTGCGTCTGCCGAATAGAATGAGGCTGCGGTCTTCGATCGTGAATGCGAAATCTTCGTCATAGACTCCCGGCATGGAGACGCGCAGGTTGAGGCCTTCATCGGTCACGCCGCGTCCGACCGGGAAACGAAAGTTGGTCGCCTCCGCGTGTGGATGCCAATCATTGAGTGCCGCCAGAACGGCGTGCCCGTCATTGATGATGTAGGTGCTCATTCGATCTTCCCTCGCGGTTTTATGACCCCTTGTGCTTCGATGCACTCTCGTGTTGATGCGCCGCGGGCGCGGTCGAGAACAGGTCGTTGGCCAAGTCGCCGTTGACGCTAAAGCTGTCGACCGTGATGATCCTCTTGCCTTCTGAGACTGAGTTCCCGGAAGTCGCGGAGGTGCTGATTTCCTCGCGCAATACGAGTCCGGTTTGCTTGTCCACCCAGACCTTGGACGTGCCGGAAGTTTCGCCCGGCATCAATTGGCGCGGGTGAGTTGCGAACTGGATGACCTGGCAGTCGACGGGTTTGCCGCCGACGTCGATCGTCTCGGAACCCTTGAGCAAGGGCTGATCGGCAGTATCCGAAAGTGTCTGGAACGCGTAAATCGGCGAGCTCGAAAGCGTCTCGAGCGTGCGGTCGGTCACCGGTTCGCGGCGCGATTCTTTTGTGATCGTGCGGCGCACCAACATGTATTGACCGTCCGAAACCCGCAGCCAGTTGCCGGCCGTAGGATAGCGGTACTCGAGGCGCAATTTATTAGGAGCCTCGTAGGCCACGACGTAACCGACTTCAGTGCGCGACGTCTTGCCGCCGATGGTGGTTTCAGAGACGGATTTCCCCTCGAATTGATAGCTCTTGAGCGATTGAAATGCGTTCGAGGCTTTTGTCAGAATTGCTTTTGCATCGGTCGCGCCGGCATCCGCCAATACGGCTGGCGAGAGCAGCGTCATCGAGCAAATGAGAGATGCCAACGTTATTCGGTTCACAGAAATTCCCTTTCTTCCTACACCTCTAAAAAGCGTGCGCCGCCCTTTGAGGGGACGCGGCGCACGATCCTCTGGTCTCGGCAGATGCCGCTCGTCCGCCGTGGGATGTGACCGGAGTGAAGCTTTTTCTTGGGCTGCTACGAACCAAAATCCCGTTATCAATTGTGCGGTTTCGAAGAGTGCCTGAGCATCCCGGATTGGGTGGAGGAAGCGTCCCGGAAAGGCATTAGAAAATCTGCGAACCGCGCGAATCTCGCGGATCTACGGCGTTTTGGGGATGACGGGGACGACGGTCGCGGGCAATGCTTGTGATTGGATCCGGCGGGGCAGCCCGACGCATCCGACGGTGAGCCGATATGATGAAGTTGGATCCCATGCGTACCAAGGCGAGCTTCATCTTGTCGGTGGTCGCGCTGGTTCAAGTGTTGCTGCTGGGCTTCTCACTGGGCTTTCTGGTGTTGAAGCTGCGAACGATACGCTCCGATCTGACTCGGCTCGAACGCGAAGAGCAGGGCTTCTTGAATCAGCTCGGCGAGAGCGAGGGGGATTTGTATCGTACTGCGATCCTTCTGCGCGACAACATCATCCTCGATGGTCCTCCGCAACAGCGTGCGCGGCAGGAATTGACCGATTTGCTGGATAAAATGTCCGATCGCTCGGTCGAAGGTCCGCCGTGGCTTTCCCCGGAAATGCGCAAGGCGATGAAGGCGGTTGGGACTGCCAAGCACGAATATTTGATGGGCGCGAGGACAGTCATTTCCTGGAAAGAAGAAGACCGGCACAAGCTCGGTCCGCAATTTCTGGTGCGGCAACTGGCGCCCATGCGAGAGAAATTCGTAGAAACCGCGCGTGAAAGCGCGGGATTGGTTCGCTCGCTGCGCCGCGACCGCAATGTGGCGACCGTGCAATCGATCGACGGATTGCAGACGCAGGCGATCCGAATTCTGGGTGGCGCGGCCGTCTTAGGGCTTTGCCTGTTTGCCTTCGCTGTGTGGCGATTCAATCGCTATGAGAAGGAGCGTGACGTCCACATGCGGAATCTGCATCAGGCCGAAGAAGGGCTGCGCGCCTTGTCGCTGCGTCTGGTCGAATCGCAGGAACTCGAGCGGAAGATCGTGTCGCGTGAACTGCATGATGAGGTCGGGCAGATCCTGACTGCGCTGCGTGTGCAAATCGGGCAGATCGAGCCGGCGGGCGCGGAATCGAAATCGCACCTGAGCCAGGCATCGGAGTTGGCGGAACGATCTCTTCGCAGCGTACGTGAAATGGCGCGCGGATTGCGGCCGGCGATGCTCGACGATCTCGGCCTTGCACCGGCTTTGAAGTGGCTCGGCCGCGATGTTTCGAAGAACTCCGTCCTCGATGTCGACGTCCGCATCGAGGGAGAATTCGCGGGGCTCGACGAGCAGCGCCGCACCTGTTTGTATCGTGTCGTGCAGGAAGCGCTGACGAATTGCGTGAAGCATTCCGGAGCAATGAGCGCGCGCGTTTTGCTGCACGAGAATCCCGGCGAAGTGGTCCTCACGGTCGAGGATGGCGGGGTTGGTTTCACATCCACCAACGGCAGTGGAATCGGCCTGCTCGGCATGCGTGAGCGTGTTGAGGAACTCGGTGGCGAATTCGCAGTTGTGTCGTCGCCGGGCAGTGGCACGGTGGTCCGCGCGAACTTGCCGAAAGTGGAAAAGTCATGATCCGCGTGCTGATCGCCGACGATCACGGGATCGTCCGTCAGGGAACCCGCTCTTTGCTCGAGAAAGAACCCGATATCGAAGTCGTGGGCGAAGCGGAAGATGGACGCACCGCGGTCGAGATGACGGAATCCTTGCGTCCGGAAGTCGTGGTGCTCGACATCGCCATGCCGCAATTGAACGGCCTCGATGCGGCGGCTCAGATTGTCCGGCGTCATCCCGATGCGGGCGTGATCATCCTCAGCATGCATGAGGAGGAAGACTACCTGGTGCGCGCCTTGTCGGCGGGCGTTCGCGGATATCTGCTCAAAGATACGGCGCAGATTGACCTCGTCCGCGCGGTGCGCTCGGTCGCGCAGAAGAAGGCGTTCTTCAGTCCGACGATGGCGCAGATGCTGGTCGAGGATTTCACTCGCCAAATGCAGAAGAAGGGCGTCGCCGATTCCTATGAACTGCTCACCGAACGGGAGCGCGAGATCCTGCAATTGCTGGCG
>DASXZC010000103.1:0-3207 GCA_036502165.1 Bryobacteraceae bacterium | reverse complement strand
GACGTCCTTCTATGAAACCGCCGATGCCCACGGCAACCCCGGCACGCGCTATTTCGATCTCGGCGCCAACGCTTATGCGGACCTCGAGGATCGCCCGGGCATCACCGTGCTCGCCGATCTCAAACGCGCGCGTGGCGTGTTGAAGTCGAACTCCGGAGCGTCGCTCATCGACCTCGGCGACGGCGTCGTCTGCGTCGAGTTCCACAGCAAAATGAATACGCTTGGCGAGGATAACTTCGCCATGATGTACGAAGGCTTGGCCATGCTCGACAAAGGTTATGAGGCGATGGTGATCGCCAATCAGTCCACTGATTTCTCGGTCGGCGCGAATCTGATGATGGTCGTCATGGCCGCGCAGGAAGAGGAATGGGACGACCTCGCGATGGGGATCCATCGATTCCAGCAAGTCAACATGGCGATCAAGTACGCGTCGAAGCCTGTGGTCGCAGCGCCATTCGCTCGCACGCTGGGCGGCGGCTGCGAGATCTCGCTCCACGCGACGCGTGTGCAGGCGGCGGCCGAAACGTACATGGGCCTCGTCGAAGTAGGCGTCGGCCTGATCCCTGGCGGCGGCGGCACCAAGGAATTGATGGCGCGCCTGAAGGATCCTCGCAAGGTCTTCGAGTTGATCGGCATGGCCAAGGTTTCCTCGAGCGCTGACGATGCCAAGAAGCTCGGCCTGCTCTCGCGCGATGCCGGAATTTCGATGAACACCGAGCGTCTGGTGGCAGACGCGAAAACGCTGGCGCTATCGCTCGTCCCGACTTACTCGCAAGGCCAGCCGCGCAAGGACATCAAGGTCGGCGGCGCGCCGGTTTTGGCGATGCTCGAAATCGGATTGTGGTCGATGCACAAGGGCGGCTACATCACTGACTACGACGTCGTAGTCGGCAAGAAACTCGCGGGAATTCTGAGCGGAGGCAAGTTGTCTACCGAGACGGAAGTCTCTGAGCAGTACTTACTCGATCTCGAGCGGGAAGCGTTCCTGAGCCTGTGCGGAGATCCGCGGACGCAAGCGCGTATGCAGCACATGCTGAAAACGGGCAAGCCGCTGCGGAATTAGGGGTGCCTATCCGCTCGCGGAGCTACTGCCTCGGGCTCACATTAGCAGGTGCTGCCTGGGGCGTCGCGAACTACATCGATTTTCGCCGGCCGACGAGCTCAATCGCGGACGGAGTGAGCATCTACGGGCGTTCCGCTCGCGTTCTACGAGGAAGGCGGATTTCTTCACGAGTGGATGATCGTTTGGACGGGCCTGCTCGGGGACATCGCCATCGTGCTGGTGGCGGGCGTGTTGCTCGGAGCGGTCGCCGCTAGATACCTTCGAAAATAACTGACGCTGGAGCTGCGAATCCCGGCAAGACGTCCTCGATGCGTAGCGTGCCTGCCGCGGACACGCGCTCGATGCGATCGGGCCGGTGGATCAGGATCTCGCGGTCATAGGGATACACCACGACGACAGCCTTCGCACCGAGTTCCAAGAGAACACGGACCTTGTGATTGAGCCGCTCCGCAGTCTCTGACGATACGACCTCGACCGCGAGGTCTGGCACCGCGGTGATCCTGCCCTCGCCCTTCGGATCGAGCGACCCGCTCAGCACCAACGAAACGTCTGGCTGAAAAGTCTCGATGTCGGTCAGGTAATAGCGAGTCTCGCTTTGGAACCGAACGCCCATCTTGTGGGTCGCGACAAGCCCGGCAAGACTTACGATTACATTCCCTTTTACGGTTTCATGGACCGGGCCACCGCTCACTACACACACCTCCCCGTCGATCAACTCCAGTTTCGATTCGTCATCGTCCGGCAGCGCGGCGAACTCGGCGGATGTCATGCGGACAGCGGTAGGAGTGCCCATGGCTAGATTTTATCCCCATGCTACTATCACGCCAAAGCCATGGCGATTCTCGATGTTGTATTCGGCCGCCCCCTCGCGAGCGGTGAAGCTTCCGGGGAAAAAATCGGCCCGGCGGTCGGCATCCCGATCTTCGGACTCGATGCCCTCAGCTCCGCGGCGTATGGCCCGGAAGCCTGCCTCACGCTGCTCATCCCGCTCGGCCTTCCCGGCGTCCACTGCATCGTCCCTCTCAGCCTTGCGATCGTCGCGCTGTTGACGATCGTCTTCTTCTCTTACCGGCAGACGATCCACGCCTATCCGGATGGCGGCGGATCCTACACCGTCGCCCGCGAGAACCTCGGCGATCGTGCCGGACTCCTCGCCGCTGCCGCGTTGATGATCGACTACATCCTGGTCGTCGCCGTCGGCATCAGCGCCGGCGTCGGAGCCCTCGTCTCCGCAGTGCCCTCGCTGCATCCGCACATGCTCGTAATCTGCCTCGGGATCCTGCTCGCCATCACGCTCGTGAACCTGCGCGGCGTCAAGGATTCGGGCGGCGCGTTCATGTATCCGACCTATTTATTCACGGGAACGATGCTCATCGTGATTGCGATCGGAGCGTGGAAAGTACTCGCCGCCGGCGCGGGCGGACACCCTGCGCCGGTCGTTGCACCACCGATTCCAGCAGCTCCGACCGAGGCGCTCGGCCTGTGGTTGCTGTTGCGCGCCTTCGCCAGCGGATGTACGGCACTCACAGGCGTCGAAGCAGTGTCCAACGGCGTGCAGGCATTCCGCACGAATAAGGATGCCCAACGAACGTTAACCGCCATCATCGGACTTCTGATCATCCTCCTCGCCGGGATCGCGTGGCTCGTGAGCGCGTACGGAATCGTCGCCACCGATCCCGACGGAACGCACTACGAGAGCCTGCTTTCCCTGTTGGTCGGAGCGGTCGTCGGCAAAGGGATTTTCTACTACATCACCATCGCCGGCATCCTGCTCGTCGTCTGTCTGTCCGCCAACACCGCCTTCGCCGATTTCCCGCGCCTGTGTCGCATCGTCGCTCATGATGACTACCTGCCGCATTCGCTTAGCGCACGCGGCCGCCGCCTGGTATTTACGGAAGGAATCTGGGCGCTCGCGTTCTTCGCGGCTCTCCTGCTCATCGTGTTTGGCGGCGTCACCGATCGGCTGATTCCGCTGTTCGCGATCGGCGCATTCCTCGCATTCACGCTCTCGCAATCGGGGATGGTCGCGCACTGGAAACGCACCGGCGGCCCTGGATCGGCGCAAAGCATGCTCGTCAACGGCCTCGGCGCATTGACGACGGGCATCACCGTAATCGTCGTGCTAGTCGCTAAATTTTCCGAAG
>DASXZC010000102.1:0-1590 GCA_036502165.1 Bryobacteraceae bacterium | reverse complement strand
AGCGCGTAAATCGAAGCGTCGAGAACGCCGATCGCGGCGCGCGGATCTCCCGCGGCGATGGAAAACTGCGACGCGCCGCCGCCGAGCGATTGAATGAGCTGCGGCGAGTAACCCAGCTTGTCGAAAAGCAGCGTGCGCCGGTACTGCTCGAGCGAGCTGATCGGCGCGGTGAGCGGCTGGCTGTCGGGTCCGTATTCCACCTGATTGTTTGCGTCGAGCACGGGCGCGTCGTTCACGCCGAAGAAGCTGAACGTGCCGCCGAAATTGTTGGGTGAGATATCGGTGATGCCCGTGTAGCGAACGCGCGTTCCGAAGCGAATCGCGTGGGCGTTGTGCGCGATCGTCGTGTTGCTTTGAAGCTCGTATTGATCCCACAGATTCGAGGCGCGGCCGACCTGAGCGCTGCCTCCATTGAACGCACCCGACACGATGATGCCGGGCGTCGCATTGTCGCCGAACTGATTGGTCAGGATGCGCGAGTACGCGAACTTTGTCTCCGTGACCGCGCTGGAGCTCAAAATGGCGGTCTCTCCGAGCCGGACATCGTGCCGTGTCACCTCATTGCTGTATTCACGCGACGGCAGGCTATAGGCGCCGATACCGTTGTTGTCGCGATCGCTGAGGTAATACTGATAGCTCCCGGTGAAAGTGTGGCTGGCGGAAAGCTGATAATCGAAGCGCGCGTTACCGTTGATGTCCGCGCGCGGCGTCACGACACTCGATTGAACGGGCACGGCCGCGAGGGTCGCGAGATCGAGCGTCACGGCATTGATCGAAGCCGTATTGTCGATCGTGCTGTGCGTGAAGTTCAGCAGGAACGAAGCCTTCTTTCCAAGCGGGCCGCCGAGATTGCCGGTGAACATCCGGTTCACATAATCGGCCTTGTTGGTCGTATAAGGATTGCGCGAGTTGAAGAGCGCGTCGCTGTCGGTGAGTCCGACACCGCCGCGAAAGTTGTCGGCGCCCGGTTTGGTGATGATTTCGATGCGGCTGAACCCAGGCGTGTCGAATTCGGAGGAGAAAGGATTCTGGTTCATCCGAATCTCCTTGATGGCGGATTTCGGCGGAAGCTGCCCGCCGCTGAATCCATCGAGAAGAAGCTGCGGTCCGCCGGTCAGGTTCGAGGCCGGACCCGCCATCTGCGTCAGCACATCGCTCAGATCGTCGGGATCGTCGGGGAGCGAGTCGAGATCCGCGCCTGCCACCACCAGCGTCGAGGCATTGCTGGACGCGTCCGTGCTCAGCTCCGGTGTTTGCCCGGCCGAGACAGTGATCTGCTGCTTGCCGCCCGTCGGGATCAACCGGATCGGCATTTGGAGACTCCGGCCGGCGTCGAGCGTGAAGCTTTTTTCGAAAGGCTCGAAACCCGTAAACTCGGCTCGGACGATGTAAGCGCCCGGCGCGAGATTCGGAAAATTCCAGGAACCGTCGATGCCGGTGGTCGTTGTCTTTCGGCCGTCGGCAGAATTCAAAGTCACCTCGACCGCAGGAATGACGGCCCCGGAGGAATCGGCGAGAACGCCGCGAAGCGAGCCCGGCTGCTGGCCTGCCATACGCATCGCGGGAAGCATCAGCACCAGAATAAAAGTG
>DASXZC010000101.1:0-21666 GCA_036502165.1 Bryobacteraceae bacterium | reverse complement strand
AACGCAATCCTCGAAGAAAGGTTGTGCATGGCCTGGTAAAGTCATGTTAACGCGCCGTAACGGCGGCGGCTAGCGGCGTTCGGGACGCCGTGGGTTGGCCGCGAGAACTTCCTTGACCTTCCGCAGTAACGAGCCCAGCGTGAACGGCTTCTGCAGGAAAAAAGATCCGGGGGGGAACTGGCCGGTTTCGACGCCGGTGTCGGCGGTGAATCCGCTCATGTAGAGAATTCCGCAATATTGATCGGCCGCCTGCACCGTGGTCGCGAGATCGCGGCCGGTCATGCCGGGCATGAGGACGTCGGTGATCAGGAGATCCGCCGGGCCTTTCTGCTTGAGAAGCTCGAGTGCCTCGGCGCCGCTGCCGGCTTCGAGGACACTAAAATCCTCGCGCTGCAGGATCTTGCGCATCAAGGCGCGGATTCCGGGTTCGTCCTCGACGATGAGGATCGTTGTCTTGCGGGGCGTTGGGGGAGGCGGCGGTTGAGGAGGCGCATTCTCGACCGGGGCGACTTGCGATTCGGGCGGAGGGGCGGTGACAGGCGCCGATGCAGCCTTTAAATAGACTCGGATTTCGTTCGCGCCCGAGACGGGCTGTATGGTGCCGCCCCAGTCCTGAACGGTTTTGTAGGTCCTCGCCAACGCCGGGCCCGCGTCCTTTGTGGGCAAGAGCGATTCGAACAGGCGATCAGGAAGTGAGGGAGCGCCTTGGCTTCGATTGAGGATCGAGAGCTCCACGTAATGTCCCGGAGGGAGCGGCTGGTCGGGGCGGATCAATTCGCTGACTTGTGCCGGGTTCGCGGAGAGGATGAGGTGTGCGGACTCGCCACCGCCTTCGACCAGCGCGGCGGAGAGTTCGAGCAGCACGGCTTCCAGTTGACCGGTCTCCGCCAAAACGGTGAGCGATTCGGTGCCTGGCCGGTATTCCGCCTGCAAATATTGCCCGGCGGCGGCGCGCATGCGATCGACTACCTTCGAAAGTTCCGTGTGGACATTCACAGGATGGGTAGTGACTGTCTGTTTGCGGGTGACGGATTGTAGGTGCGCGGTGAGGTCGCCGATCCGCTTGCCGGCATTCTGGATTTCACGCATGTCGGCGGCGCGTGGATCGCCGGCGGGGAAGCTGAGTGCCAGTTCTTCGGCATACCCGTTGACGATCATCAGCGGATTGTTAATGTCGTGGGCGAGACGTCCGGCGAGGAATCCGGCGGCTTCGAAGCGCTGCGCTTGCAGCATCTGTTCTTCTACGGCGCGTCGGGTGCTGATGTCGGTGATGACGCCGGTCATCAGGTCGCCGGCGGGATCCGCCAAAATGGTTTCTCGAACCGACTGCACGCCTTGACCGATCCGAAATTCGGCGGAATGAAAGCCGGGGCTCGCGATCGACTGATCGTAGAAGGAGATGGTGCGGGCGCGATCGTCCGAGTGGATGCGATCGGCGAAGGCGGAAGGTGAGTGGATCCAGTGTTTCGGATCGATTCCGAGCAATGCTTTTGCGGATGGGCTGACGAGCGTAAATTGTTTGTTCGAGATGCGAGCGGTCCACACGACGCAGGGAAGCGGAGCGGGCATGGCTGCAGGTTCCTGCGGGGCGGGCAGCGCAGGAGTCGTAAACTCCGCCATATCTTCGATCACGAGTAGCGCTTGCAGTCCGGAGTCCTCATCCCAATCCCGGATGGCTTGGATGCTCACACGCAGCCGCTGAGGGATAGCGGACGTTGGGAGTGTCCGCTCGACGACGATCGGGCGGCTGGCGATGCCGGATTCGAAGACGCTTTGGATCCGCGCCTGCAACTCGGTCGACGACAGAATCTCGCCGATTCGGCGGCGGCGCATGTCATCGCTGATCACGCCGAACGACTGGCGGAAGATGCGGTTGGCGGCGACGAGGCTATAATCAGTGTTCAGAACTGCGACGCTTACCGGGAGATTGGCGACCAATTCCTGGTAATAACGGCGTTCCGTCTCGACCAGAGCGAGTAGACGGGCGACTTCTTTGGACTTCCACTGTTCGAACGCGCGTTCCATGGCTTGTTGAGAGGGGTCTCCCGTTACAGTCTCGCGAGTAGGCTGCCGATGGACAAGGTACCAGGGAGCCATCGAGGACTAGTACGAGTCGCGAGGTGGGTCCACGAGTGCAAGATATGGGACAAAACCTCAAATTTTCTTCCTGGGACAGGTTTACCGTACTAGTCATGTGTGCTACGATAGAGGAGCCTTCATGGATTTCCTTCCCGGAAGCCTGTCCCAACATTCCCTAACGGAGTCAAGTCTCGCCGAATGAGTTTCACCGTGTTCCTCGGAAACCTTCCTCTCTGGGTTACAGCCGACGATATCAAGTCGTGGCTGACCGCAGAAAACCTAGTGGCTGATAACGTCAAAGTAATTCGCAATCCTGAGACTCAGGAATCGAAGGGCTTTGCGTTTATCGATTCTCCTAACGCCGACGAAATGAACGCCATCATACGCCGCTTTGATCGTGCTCCGCTGGAAGACCGGTTGCTTCGTGCGAATCCTGCTCAGCCTCCCAAGGCGAAGGGCGACAAGGGTCCGATACCTGCGCGTGGTCCGATGGGAAGCAGCAGCAGCAGTGCTGGTCCGGCCGGTCCGCACACCGGTGCGCCAACGGGTATGGGCGGGAGCCAGTTGAGCGAACGCCGCCGTACTGCGATGGCGAGTGGTCCGATGAGTACCCAGCCGCCGCGTGACAACAAGGATCGTGATCGCAAGAAGAAGCCGTCGGGTCCGCCCAGCGCCTTCGCTGAAGAGTTAGCTAAAGCACTATAACGTACAGCCTTTTTTCGTAATTTGGGACACACGCGATGCGCCCGGTGAGCCGTTAATTCGGTTCCCGGGCGCATTGCTTTTGCGCCCACGGTGAGCGTGTGGAGATAGGATAGAGAGGAATGCCCCCCAGTTCAACGATCCCCACGGCCGAGTCGATCTACGGCCAGCCGGACCCTGCCTTGTTCGACATACACACGCGAGCGCCCGGCCCGCAGGGATCGATTCCGATCACGGCCGAGATGCTGCTGAATCGTCCTTCGGGCGATCTCTTCGGACTCACGCAGAATGCGGGCATGGGTTGGGATCCTTCTAAGCTCTCGGGCAAGGAATTTTTGCTGCTGTCGACGCACGGCGGCATACGCGCCCCCGATGGGAAGCCGATCGCGCTTGGTTATCATACGGGTCACTGGGAAGTCGGACTGCTGATGGAAGAGGCGGCTCGCGAACTGTCCGCGCATAGGGCGGTGCCGTTCGCGGGTGCGTGCACCGATCCTTGCGATGGACGTTCGCAGGGGACGACCGGGATGTTCGATTCGCTGCCGTATCGCAATGACGCGTCGACGGTGTTTCGGCGGCTGATTCGTTCGCTGCCGACGCGGCGCGGAGTGATCGGCGTGGCGACTTGCGACAAAGGCCTGCCTGCAATGTTGATGGCTCTTGCAGCGTGCCACGATCTGCCGACAGTGTTGGTGCCGGGCGGAGTAACGCTGCTTGCGGAGGACGGCGAGGATGCCGGACGCGTGCAGACGATCGGCGCGCGATTCGCGCATCAACAAATCACGCTCGAGGCTGCGGCCGAGATGGGATGCCGCGCATGCGCATCGCCCGGCGGCGGCTGCCAATTCCTCGGCACGGCGGCATCGGCGCAGGTGGCTGCCGAAGCGTTGGGGATGTCGTTGCCGCATTCCGCGCTTGCGCCATCCGGACATCCGATTTGGAAGGATATGGCGAAGCGGTCGGCGCGGGCTGTGCTGGCGCTCGAGGCGCGCGGGATCCATATGCGCGACATCCTGACGGAGGCGGCGCTGCATAACGCGATGACTGTGCACGCGGCATTTGGTGGATCGACGAACATGATCATCCATCTGTCGGCCATCGCGTATCATGCCGGATTGCCGCGCCCCACGGCGGAAGATTGGGCGCGGATCAGCCGGAAGGTTCCGCGTCTTGTCGATGCGCTGCCGAATGGTCCGCGGAATCATCCGACAGTGCAGGTGTTTCTGGCTGGCGGAGTTCCTGAAGTCATGCTGCACTTGCGCGATTCCGGACTGCTCGACTTGTCGGTGATGACCGCCGCGGGTGAGACGCTCGAGAAGACGCTTTCCTGGTGGGAGCGTAGCCAGCGGCGCGCGTCGTTGCGGCGGCTGCTCGAGACGAGGGATCGCGTACATCCCGAGGATGTGATCATGGGTCCGAAGCGGGCGTCGGAGCGCGGGCTGACTCCGACGGTTTGTTTTCCGCATGGCAATCTCGCGCCTGAGGGATCGGTGATCAAGAGCACGTCGATCGATCCATCCGTGATCGACGCGGATGGCGTGTATCGCAAGCGCGGCCCTGCGCGAGTCTTTCTGACTGAGCCGGATGCGATTGCGGCGATCAAGACGGACAAGATCGAGCCGGGCGACATTATTGTATTGATGTGCCGGGGTCCGATGGGATCGGGGATGGAAGAGACGTACCAGCTTACGTCCGCGCTGAAGCATCTGCCGTTCGGCAAGAGCGTCGCGCTGATCACTGACGCGCGATTCAGCGGCGTGTCGACGGGCGCGTGCATTGGGCATGTCTCGCCCGAAGCGCTGGCAGGCGGGCCGATCGGGAAGGTGCAGGATGGCGACCGCATCGAGATCCTCGTCGATCGCAATGGCCTGACGGGCTCGGTGAATCTTCTCGGCCCGGAAGATGACACAGTCGAAAGCGGCACGTCATTATTAAAGACGCGCCCATTGCGAACGGACCTGCACGCGGATGCGAATCTGCCCGATGATACGCGTCTGTGGGCCGCTTTGCAGGACGTCGGCGGCGGCGCGTGGGGTGGTTCGGTTTACGATGTCGAGAAAATTCTGCGAGTACTCGAAGCGGGAAGGAAGTCGCTTGCGTAGGTGTTGCGCGAGTATGGCCGTTATGTTGCTGCTAACGGCGACGTCCGCCTGCAGCGCGGCTCCGCAGGAACATTTCGCGAAGATGAATGTGACGCCCTTTGGGGGCGTGGGCAACTTGCGAGTCCGTTACCTGACGGAAGGCAAGGCGGCCAATCCGGCGATCGTGTTGATCCACGGCTGGACGTGCAGTGCGGCGTTCTGGCGGTTGCAGTCCACGGATCTTTCGCTGCTGTATCGCGTTATCTCGATCGATCTGCCGGGTCATGGGAAGAGCGACAAACCGAAGAACATCGAGTACACCGTGCCTCTGTTCTCCGCTGCGATTGACGCTGTGATGCGCGATGCGCACGTGAATCGCGCGATGATTGCGGGGCATTCGATGGGCGTGCCGGTTGCGATGCAGGCGATCGTGGATCATCCGGAGCGGTTCATCGGATTCGTCGCGGTTGACGGAGCGGTGTGGCGTCCGAAGGGTCCGCGAACACGTCCGTCGTTGTTCGCGCAGCATTTGCGTTCCGACTATATTGGAACGGCGACGGCGAATCTGGAGGCGATGTTCGTGGCGGCGACTCCGCCGGAGTTGCGGGATGAGATCCGCGAGCGTATGTTGTCGACACCGTCTTATGTGGCGGCGAGCGCATCCGAAAATTTAAGCGAGAGCGATGTGTGGACGCACATGCCCACGTCGATTCCGACGCTCGTGATCGTGAGCGGCAGGCAGAAGGATGAGGACCGGCGCGCGCTCTATCAGGAGTACTTCACCAACCTGCAATTCGAATTGTGGGAAGAAGCCGGCCATTTCCTCATGATGGAGCAGCCCGCGCGATTCAATCAGTTAGTCGTGGACTTCGCGCACAAGCTGACTGCCCCGCCCACCTCGTGAGAGCGTACCGATGGACGTACCGGGCATCCTGCGTATCCTCGAAGCGTCGTTGCACGCGAACCAATCCGAATGGATGTTCCTGCGGGAGCTGCGCGTCGGCACGGGCCGCGGCAAACATAGTCTGCAGCGTCTCGATGCGTTTGCGCTGAATTGTTATCCACATCGCGGCATGAAGCGGATCTGCTATGAGATCAAAACGTCGCGAGCTGATTTCAAGATGGAGTTGAAGAATCCTCTGAAGCGGCGGATCGGCATGCGGTTTTCAAACGAGTTCTACTTCGTCACGCCCGCGGGACTGCTCGATACACACGAAGTGCCATCGGATTCGGGCCTCGTCGAGGTGGGCATCGCGGCATCGATCGATGAGTGGAAGGTCGTGCTGGCGAAGCAGGCGGGGTTCTTTCATTATGATTCCGAGTCCCGTGAATATTGCGTGTTGATCGTGCCGGCGCCGTGGCGCGAGACTCCGGGTCCGACGTGGGAATTGCTGGCGGCGATGATGCGGAACCAGCGGCGCATATTTGAGGGAGCTCCGCCGCCTGCGCCGGCGCAACAAAAGATCACCTTCGAGGGCTAGGCGCCAGGGGCTAACATGTAGGAATGGTTTCGGACCCCATGATGACCCCCGGGGATCGTGCGATCTACCGGAAGTTAAAAAGCCCGGCGAAAATTCAGGATTATCTGGATGAGCAAATCGTATACAACAAGGCGCCGTTTACCTGCTTTGGCCCGCATCTGGTGATCGAGCAAAAAGCCGCGCATTGCATGGAAGGCGCGCTATTTGGGGCGGCCGCGCTGCGGCTGATCGGCTTCGAGCCGCTGGTTGTCGATCTGACAGCGGTGCGCGATGACGATCATGTCCTGGCCGTATTTCGCGTCAACGGCTGTTGGGGAGCGGTTGCGAAATCGAACTACGCGGGTCTGCGATTCCGCAATCCGGTGTACCGGACGATCCGCGAGCTGGCGATGTCGTATTTTGAGCACTACTTCAATCCAAAGGGCGAGAAAACCATGCGCGGTTATTCGAAACCAGTCAACTTGTCGCGGTTTGACGGGTTGAAATGGATGTCGACCTCGGAAGAATTGTGGCCCGTGCCGATGTATTTGTGCGGGCTGGCGCATTCTCCGGTGTTGCCTCCGGCGAATGGAACAACCCATCGATATTGGATGGACAAACGCTTGTTCGACGCGGGACGGTCCGGGATGAAGGAATGATTGTATTGATGGTAGCGGCGTCCGTGGCAGTACTGACGGCCGTCGACTACAATCACGACGCGGGTCCGATCCTAAACAAAAAATGCGTGGGATGCCATCGGCCGGGTGAGATCGCACCGTTTCCTTTACTGACTTACGCGCAGGCATTTTCAAAGGCTCGCACGATCGCGGCCGTAGTGAAGCAAGGCGTGATGCCGCCGTGGAAACCAGTCGCCGGATATGGCGACTTCGCTGGCGAGCGGCGTCTGACGAAGCAGGAATCGGACACGATCCTCGCGTGGGTCGCGACGGGTGCTAAGCAGGGAATTGGTCCTGCGCCGGTGCCTCCTCCAGCGCCGCCCGAGTGGGCGCTCGGCAAGCCGGATCTCGTGATCGAGATGCCGGCTCCGTACACTGTGCCTGCTGGCGGAGGCGACCGGTATCAGTGCTTCGTGATCCCTTTGCCTCGCGGATTCGATCAGTACATTCGCGCGTGGGAATTTAAACCGGGCAGCCGTAACACGCTGCACCATGCACTGTTCTTCCTCGATGCCTCGCATGAAGGACGCCGCCGCGCGACTGCCGGCGGTGGAACATACCCGTGCTTCGGCGTCCCCGGATTTCTTCCGAGCGGCAGCCTCGGTGGATGGTCGCCCGGCACGCGCGCTTATCAGGCGCAGGACGGCACGGCGATCCACATGACCGGCTATGAAGATCTAGTCATGCAGGTCCACTATCATCCGACGGGCAAGCCGGAGCCGGATCGTTCGCGGATCGCGTTGTACTTCTCGACTTACTCGGCGAAGAATCGGCCGCCGAAGAGCGTAGTCGATGTGGCGCTGGTCTCGAAACGAATCGACATTCCCGCAGGCGATGCGGCGTACAAAGTGGACGATCACTTCACGCTACCGGTCGATGTCTGGGCCACGGGAATCATTCCGCACGCTCATTACATTGCGAAGCAGGTCAAGGAATGGGCGACGTTGCCCGACGGCAAGCGCGTATGGCTGCTGCGCATCGACGATTGGGATTTCAATTGGCAGGATCAGTATCGCTATGCGAAGCCGTTCATGCTGCCCGCCGATACGCGGCTCGATATGGAGATCGTCTACGATAATTCAGCGCGGAATCCGCACAATCCGAACTCGCCGCCGAAGCGCGTGTTGTGGGGTCCGGATTCGACCGACGAAATGGCGGGCGTGCATCTGCAGGCGATCCCGGTCGACATGGACGATATGGAGGAACTGGGGCAAGCGTTGTGGGGAAAGATCATGCGCGCAGTGGGTGGGAAGTTTTATCGTCTGCCGGCGAAGGACAAACAGTGAACGTCAAACGTAAGATACTAGCTGAATGCGTCACCTGAGCAGTTTTGCGATCTTGTCCCTTCTCACCGTGCCCGCTTTCTGCGCGGCTTCGGGAACTGAAAAACGCGTCATCACCGAAACCGACATTTATCATTTCCATTGGGTCACCGCTCCGCAAATTTCGCCCGATGGATCGAAGATCGTCTATACGTACGTCGCCACGACTGCGAAGAACGATGGGTATCAGACGTCGCTGTGGATCGTGCCCACGTCGGGCCAGGGCCAGCCGCGGCAGCTTACTTCCGGTACGCATGATTCCGGCGCGCAATGGTCGCCTGATGGACAGATGATCGCGTTCGTGCGTTCGGAACCTGCTGCGGAGGGACGTCCGGCGGGGGCGCAGATTTACTTGCTCTCACTCGCTGGGGGCGAGGCACGGCCTCTCACTGACTTGCCGCGGGGGGCTTCTTCACCGGTGTGGTCGCCGGATGGAAAGTCGATCGCGTTTGCATCGGGGACGACTCCGAAAGATATCGAGAAGAAGGGTCTGGATGAGCCGGCGTCCGATGTGCGCGTCATTTTGAAGGCGGTCTATCGCGCCAACGGCGGCGGCTACATTCAGAACGAACATCCTTCGCATATCTGGATTGTCGATGTGCCTTCGGAACCGGGAACTCCGCAGAAGGCGCGGCAGATCACGAGCGGCAAATTCAGCGAGAGCGGCATCACCTGGTCGACGGATGGATCGAAGATCTACTACACCACGACTCGCGAGCTCGAGCCGTATTTCAAACCGCAGGCGACCGAGGTCTATTCGATTTCCGCGCACGGCGGCGAGCCTATGAAAGTCACGAGCACGGGCGGCCCGATCCGCGGACTCTCGATCAGTCCGGATGGATCGCGCATGGCTTTCGTCGGCACGCAAGAGGGGAAGCAGGTGCGGTCCTACACGGAGCCCGACTTGTGGGTCGTGCCACTCGATGGTTCGGCGGCGCCGAAGAATCTGACGACGGCGTACGACTTCGACATTTCCGGCGGAGTGGGCGGCGATCAGCACGCGCCTGCGGGCGGCGGTGGCGGGAAGATGTTCTGGACGCCGGACGGCAAGGACATCATAATCAATGCGTCCGAAGAAGGCACTGTGAACCTCGTGCGCGTCAATACGTCCACGGGCAAGGTGACGCACTTCACGAACGGCAATCACGATCTGCAATCGTATTCGGCCACTCCGGATGGCTCGAAAGTCGCGGTCGTGCTGTCGACGCCTACGAACATTAGCGATGTATTTTGTTTTGACGGCAGCTTCCATCAACTGACGAAGGTCAACGACGCGCTGTTCTCACAATTGAAGCTCACTGAGCCGGAGATGATCTGGACGACGAGCTTCGACGGCAAGAAGATCCAGTCGTGGGTGCAAAGGCCGCCGGATTACGATCCTTCGAAGAAGTACCCGATGATCCTCGACATACACGGCGGTCCGCATTCCGCCTATGGATACACGTTCGATCACGAATTCCAATGGATGGCCGCGAAAGGATACATCGTGCTGTATCCGAATCCGCGAGGCAGCACGAGCTATGGGCAGGATTTCGCGAACATCATTCAATATCACTATCCGGGCGACGACTACAAAGATCTGATGGCGGCGGTCGACGACGTGATCGCGCGGGGCTGGGTGGATCCGAAAAAGATGGGTGTCACCGGAGGCAGCGGCGGCGGCGTTTTGACGAATTGGGTCGTCGGCCACACCAACCGATTCAAGGCCGCAGTCTCGCAACGCTCGATCGCGGACTGGAGCGATTTCTGGTACACGGCCGATTTTGTATTGTTCGAGCCGACGTGGTTCCGCGCGGCTCCGTGGGAAGATCCGGCGGACTTCAAGGCACGTTCGCCAATCACCTATATCGACAAAGTCGTGACGCCGCTGATGCTGATCGAGGGCGGCTCGGATTACCGTACGCCTCCGGGATCCGGTGGCGAACAGATGTTCCGCGCGTTGAAATACCGGCACATTCCGACGGTCATGGTGCAGTTCCCGGGCGAGTCGCATGAGCTGTCACGGTCGGGGAAGCCGACACATCGGGTCGAGCGGCTGCAGCATATCGTGGCGTGGTTCGACAAGTATCTGATGGGGATGCCGATCACGACGTACGACATCGAGTAGCTTCCCGGAGCAGCGCGGGTGCTCCTATTGACATTCGATAGGAACTACCTATAGAATTTCTATACGAGCACCCGCGCATGCCATCCACACATCTCTTACAGGGAACTCTCGATCTACTGATCCTGAAGGCTCTCGCTCTTACTGAACTCCACGGGCTCGCGATCGCCAATCGCGTCGGCCAGATGACGGGCGGGACTTTCGCCGTCAAGCCCGGTTCGCTATTCCCGGCGCTGCACCGCATGCAGGATGCCGGATGGCTCACCTCCGAATGGGGCGAGTCTGAGAACAATCGCCGCGCCAAGTTCTATCGCCTCACTCCCGCGGGCCGCAAGCAATTGCAGGCCGAGACGCGCGAGTGGAAGACGATCTCGCTGGCCATCGCGAAGGCGCTCGAATCGAACTGAGGTACGCTTTATGGGACTTCTCGGGCGCATTACGAATTTCAGCCGCAATCTCTTTAGTCGCCGTAAGCTCGATCACGATCTCGATGAGGAGTTGCAATCCTACGTCGACCTTGCCGCTGACGCGAAGCACGACCGCGGCTTGTCTACTGAGGACGCACGCCGAGCCGCGCTCGTCGAGTTGGGCGGCGCCGAGCAGGTGAAAAAGGAAATCCGCGGCGCACGTGCCGGGCAACTGTTCCTCGAACTTTTGCAGGATTTACGCTACGGCTTCCGCACGCTACGCCACAACCTGTCGTTCACGCTGACTGCGGTGTGTGTCCTCGCGCTTGGAATTGGCGCTAACGCGACCATCTTCAGCGTCGCCTACGGGATCCTCGGGCGTCCGCTGCCGTACGCCGATGCAGATCGTGTCGCGGTCGTCTACATGCACTACTTCCCTCGCGATTTCGAATTCGGCACGTTGTGCATACGCGACTTCCTGACCTGGCGCGACAACGATCGCTCGTTCGAACAACCATCTTTATTTCATACCGCGCGCATGGACCTGGGTGGAACCGAAGCCGTGCCGCAGCAAGTCCGTGGTGCATCGGTTACCGCGGGATTCTTTCCGACACTCGGCGTACAGCCGCTCCTCGGCCGCACCTTCGCGCCCGGCGAAGACAAAGCCGGAAGCACGTCGCTCACCGTACTGAGTGAGGCGATCTGGCGCAGCCGTTATGCCTCGAGTCCATCCGTGATCGGCCGCGCGGTTACCGTCAATGGAACGTCCTCGACAGTCATTGGCGTCATGCCGGCGTCGTTCCAATTCCCGCGACGCGACATCGAAGTCTGGGTAAATCTGCCCCTCAATCCGCCCACGCGCTATGGTCCCTGGTTCTATCGTGGAGTCGCGCGCCTCAAGCCCGGCGTGACGCTCGCGCAGGCGCAACAGGAGATCAATAACATCGCCCCGATCATGATGCGCGAGTATCCGTACTACAAGAAGCTGACGCTGCCGATCCTCAGCCTGCGCGATTCGCTGCTCGGCTCCTCGAGACCGGCGATCCTGATCCTCGCTGCGACTGTCGGAATGGTGTTGCTGATCGCGCTTGTGAACGTCGCGAATCTGATGATGGCGCGGGCCACCGTTCGAGAACGCGAGATGGCGCTGCGGCTCAGCCTGGGCGCGGGCCGCGGACGCCTCATCCGGCAACTGCTCACTGAAAGTACGCTGCTCGCCATGGCCGGCGGAGCGGCGGGCCTCGCGCTCGCCTGGGTCGGCATCCATTTGATCCGCGTGTCGAATCCGGGCAACCTGCCGCTGGTAGAGTCCGTGCAGCTCGATGGCGTTGTGGTCGCGTTCACGGTTTTCGTTTCGATGGCCGCGGGCATCCTCTTCGGACTCGCCCCCGCGCTGACATGCGCGCGCACCGATTTGAATGCGACGATCCAGGAAAGCGGACGCACGGGCGCCAGTTCGAGCCGTTCGACCGGACGCCTGCGCGCCGCGCTGGTGATTGCCGAGATCACCGTGTCGCTCATGTTGCTCATCGGCGCGGGATTGCTCTTGCGGAGCTTCGTCAATCTGCAGCGCGTCACCGGAGGATTCTCCGCGCCTCCGAGCAGGATCCTCAGCGTCCTGATCTCGCCTGGCAATCGTAAGTACAACGATCCGGCGACCGGAATCGCGTTCTACAATCAAGTCCTCGAGCGGGCGCGGCACGTGCAAGGCGTCGAGTCGGCCGTGCTCACGGACTCCCTTCCGCCCGATCGCCAGGGCGATGCCGATACGTTTTCACTCGAAGGACAAACGCTGCCGCCGGGCGAGATCAATGCGATCATTTCGTCGCCGACGATCGGCCCAGGGTTCTTTCACACATTCGGCATTCCGATCATACAAGGCCGCGAATTCGACGCTCACGACAACCTCAAATCGAGGCCCGTCGCGATCGTCAGCGAGGGCTTCGTCAAACGCTATTTCCCGGATGGAAACGGGATTGGCAAGCGCATCCGCCAGAGCGATGTGAACTGGATGGAGATCGTCGGAGTCGTCGGCAATGTGAAATATTTAGGCCTCACCGCCGACACCGATTCCGCATATTACAAGCCGTTTCTGCAGAATTTCGATCCGCGCATGGCGCTCGTCGTGCGAACCTCAGTGGACGCGGCTTCGCTCGGCGAGACGCTCCGCAATGAAATTCAGTCGATCGACCCCGGCGTGACACTCGCGCAGATCGGCACGATGGAGCAGACGCTCGCGCTCTCGGTCTCGCAGCCCCGTTTCGATACCATGCTGCTCGGTCTGTTCGCGGCCATTGCCATGCTGCTCGCGGCAGTGGGGATTTACGGCCTGATCGCGTATTCAGTCGTCCAACGCACGCACGAAATTGGAGTGCGGGTTGCTCTCGGCGCGGCGCGATCGGACGTGGTCCGCGGCGTCGTGAGGCAGGGCGCTGTGCTGGCCGGCATCGGAATTGCCTTCGGCCTCGCAGGATCCCTCGCGCTCAGCCGTCTGCTCGAGAATCTCCTGTTCGGCGTCGGCGCCACGGATTGGCTGACGTTTGCGGCAGCGCCGCTGGGGATCTTGTTCGTAGTACTGTTGGCGACGCTAGTACCAGCGCTGCGGGCATCCCGGATTTCTCCGGTTGAAGCTTTGCGATACCAGTAATGGGTGTTCCTAAACCAGTGAGCTGGTTTGACCGATAAGCAGACAGGATGCGTCTGCCCGCAACAATCGGAAAATACAGAATTGAAGAGTACCTCGGTGGAGGCATGGCGGAAGTCTACCGCGCGGAAGATACGGTCCTCGACCGCCGCGTGGCCTTCAAACAGCTATCGCCGGCCGGTGTCGCCGATGAGCGGGTGCGGGCGCGATTCCTCGAAGAGGCGCGCGTCGGCGCCCAGTTGTCGCACGACAACATTGTTCGCACATTCGATTACGGGGAGGACTGCGGACAGCCCTTCATCGTGATGGAAATGCTGTCGGGTGACGCCTTGTCTGCGCGGATCAAGTCCGGGCAGCTCGGCAGTTTTCCGGCACGCGCGCAAATCGCGCTCGAGATGGCGCGGGCGCTCGAATATCTGCACGGCCACAAGATTCTGCACCGCGACATTAAGCCTGATAACGTCCACATTGATGCGCGCAGTGGACGCGTGCGGCTGATCGACTTCGGCATCGCGAAGTCGCAAGGCATGAACCTGACGCAAGCCGGATTCGTCGTGGGAACGCCGTTTTACATGGCTCCCGAGCAATTGAGCGGAGCGCCGATTGGCCCGGCGACGGACGTTTACGCGTTCGGACTGGTCTTCTTTGAAATCCTGACCGGCAAGCGGGCCAGGCCCGCGGAGACGGTCGAACGGGTGCTGCAACAGATCCTCAGCGAACCGGTTGATTATGCGCCACTTGCCGAAAGCGGCGTGCCGGAGCCGCTTGCGCAAATCGTTAGCGCAACGACCCAAGCGGATGTGAACCTGCGTCCGGCGGACTTCACGGGTGTGATCGCGCAACTCGAGAATTGGATTGAGAGTCAGAAGACGCCGACCGGTACGACTACCGCGCCGACGGTGGTGCTGTCGCATCCTGCGCCTGCTGCGGCGCATCGGAAAATCGGCTTCCGCCAGATGGCTCTTATGGTGACCATCGCCGCAGTGATCGGTGGTGGACTCGTCGGGGTCGTCGGCGTTTCGATCGCACGCGCAAGGCGGCTGCCGGACCCGGTTCCGGTGAAGGCGTCAGACGGCGGCGCGGCTGCGACGCAAGAATTTTTGAAGGTGAGCAGCGACGGCATGATCTCGATCCCTGGCGGATCCTTTTTATTCGGCGAAGAGCGGCACCCGGCACGCGTCGAGCCCTACCAAATCGATCGCACGGAAGTGACGAATGACAGTTATGCGGCGTTCTGCGCTTTGAAGAGACGTCCGCTGCCGCCGAATTTCCAGGGCGGTTGGCCCGGCCAACCCGTAACGAATGTGACCATTGCGGATGCGCGGGAATTTTGTCTCGCGCAGGGCAAACGGCTGCCGAATGAACATCAATGGGAGCGCGCGGCTCGTGGAACTGCGGGGGCCCGATTTCCATGGGGCAACCAGGCTGATGAGAAGCGTTCGAACTCCGCCAACGGATTCGGGCATCTCGTCTCCGCCGATTCGATGAGGGAAGGGGCGACCGCCGAGGGCGTCCTGCACATGACCGGCAACGTCGCGGAATGGGTCGACCACGAGCGTTCGCCCAGTCTGTTCGCGATCGAGAAATTCGCGAATCTCTTGACGCCACCGGCAAGTGATACCGAGCCTTGGTTCACCGTCAAGGGCGGATCGTTCCGCATGCCTCTGGCCGAATCATCGGCGGACTTGTGGCTGCCTGCTCCTGCGCGCTATCACGCCGACGACCTCGGGTTCCGCTGCGTGAAGTAGCGTTCTACTTCGCAACCTTCACGCCGGCCCAATTTTCGATCACCTGGATCATCGAACAGAAGTCGGCATCGCCGAGCCCTTCGGCAATCGCCGCCTGAAACATCTGCTGAGTAACGGCCGTCATGGGTAGCGGAACTCCGTTGGCTTTGCCGGAATCGAGGGCCATCGAGACGTCCTTATGCATCCACTTGGTCGAGAAGTTCGTCTCGAAATTCCGGTCGAGGATGAAGGGGGCTTTGTATGAAACGAGTCCACTCTTCGCGGCGCTGTTGCTGAGGATGTCGAGCATGAGCTCAGGTTTCACGCCCGCTTTGGTCGCGAGCACCATGCCTTCAGAGAATGCCTGCATGATGTTGGCGAGGATCAGATTCTGAGTCAGTTTGGCTTCGAGCCCCATCCCCGGGCCGCCGCAATAGTAAAAGAATTTTCCCATCACCTCGAACCACGGCTTTACGCGTTCGAAGACTGTCTCTTCACCGCCGACCATGAAGGTCAGCGTGCCGCCTTCGGCGCCCGGTTTCGAGCCGGTGCAAGGCGCGTCGAGGAAGTCGACTTTCTTCGCTTCGAATGCGCTATGAAGGGCGCGGCTCTCGCTGGGGGCGATGGTGCTGCAGTCCGCAACGACCTTGCCGGCCTTCACGCCTTCGATCAAGCCGTCCTTACCGAGCGCGACTTCGCGCGACATTTTGGAATCGCCGACGCAGTAAAAGATGCATTCGCTCGCCGCCGCGACGTCGCGAGGAGTCCGGCATACGGTACCCTTGCCGATCGCCGCGGTAGCCGCCGCTTTACCTGGCGTTTTCGACCATAGCGCCACTTCGTGACCAGCCGCGAGGAGGCGGCGCGCCATGGGATCTCCCATGATCCCCAGTCCCAGAAAGCCTAATTTTGCCATGAAAGACCATGCTATCACCGACCGTGAATTACGCGACGACCAGCGCCAGAATCAGTCCGTCGTAACCCTTGCTGCCGACAGTTTGCACGGACGTCGCCGAGACCCGCGTCTCGTGCGAGAGGGCCTCGATCAGCCGATGCGTACCTTGGACGCTCTCATCGCTCGCCGAGTTGGAATCGACGATCTTGCCGTCTCGTACGATATTGTCGACGATGATCACGCTGCCCACCCGCGTGAGGCGCAGCGCCCATTCGAAGTAGGGGAGATTGTTGATTTTGTCGGCGTCGATGAAGACCAGATCGAAAGGCCCGGCGCCTTCCTTCTCAAGGATCGGCAGGGACTCGAGCGCAGGCCCCACGCGGACTTCGATCACACCGCTCAACCCCGCGCGCTCGATGTTCGCACGCGCCACTTCGGCATGTTTGGGTTCGAATTCGAGACTGATCAGGCGTCCGTCTTTAGGTAGTGCGCGCGCCATCCAAATGGAGCTGTACGCGCCGAGCGTGCCGATCTCGAGGATCCGTTTCGCGTGGTGAATCCGCGCGAGAAGATGGAGGAACTTGCCTTGGCTGGGCGAAACATCGATCGCCGGAAGTCCGGCTGCGCGATTCGCGGCGAGTGCGGCCGATAGGATCGGGTCTTTCGAGAGCAACTGTTCATCGAGGTAGTCCTCGACGGATGACCACACAGGATTGTGTTCACGTTCATAGACAGGCATATATGTCTATTGTGTACCGCTCACGCGCGCGGTCGAGTGGATTTCGATTTCGACTTGCGGATCGACGCGAAGCACGAACGAGCTGGGGTTCTTCAAGCCCCAACTGATATAGGGGATGCTGAAGTGCGCCGAGGCGAGGGCCTGTCCGTTCTTCATCTCGACATCCACCGGCATCGTGAAATCATGAGGCGCTCCGTGCAGTTGGAACGTGCCGTGGACTTGAACGGATGACTTGCCCTTCGGTGCGACAGTCCCGATCACTTTGTCGGGAGTGAAGATGATGTCGGAGAATTTCGGCGCTTCGAGGATGCTCTGTTTCATCCGCTTGTCGCGAGCATCACTGCCGCTTTCACCGCTCGACGCGGCGACGACAAGCTGCCCGGAGGCGTTGCCAGTCGAGGGGTCGAAGTGGATGGTGCCGCTTTTCAGTTGGAACGTTCCGTGGACGGTATGCAGCACGGTTCCAAGCGTGAAGTGAATGCTGGTCTGAGGCGGATCGAACGTGAGGACTTCATCGGCTGGGAAAGCGATGGCGGTCAATAGGGCGAGTGCGATGAGCGTCATTTGGAAGATTTAGAACAGCATCGCCCATCCCAGCGCGGCGAGGTCCGCCGCGACCGTAACTGGATGCGCTCCGCCAACATGCCCGGCCAGCATGTCCGCGAATAACTGAGGACGAGCCGCCAGCGCTGGCAGTACCCGATTCCGCAAGCTTCCGAATCCGTCGAGTAATAGCAGCGCCTTCGCCATCATCGCAGGAGTCCTTCGGATGCGCCGATGAGCGGCTTCGTACAGAGACAGATCCCCGGCCACCATTGCCGCCGCCAATGCGGGAGCCTGCTGGAACGCGAGGCTCAACCCCTCGCCGGTCACCGCGTCCACTGAGCCCGATGCATCGCCGATCAAAGCGACGACCCCTGCCGAAACACGCGCCAAACGGCGCGATGCCGAGATGCCGCCTCGCTCGAGCGACGCATCCGCTGCGCGGTTCAAGCGCGACGCCAAGTCGGGAAAACGAGGCACGGCATCGCTCACTCGCAGGCGCTTGTCGCGCGACAATACCGCGACGCCGACCTCACACTCGCTCACGGGAGTTACATAAATCTGGCAGCCGTCCGCCCAATACACTTCGACAAAGTGAGACCACGGACGGACCCGAAAATGTTTGCGGAATCCGTAGCGCTCTTTCGCACGCATGCCGCCGTTCAAGCCCGTCCAGCGGCGCACGGCGGAATGTCCTCCGTCTGCGCCGATGACCCATCGAGCTCTCACACATCCGTCGGGAAATTGAACTTCGTTCGCTCGAACACTTGCCGCGGGCGAGTTCCACACCAGACGGACGCCGGCATCCAACGCCGCGCGCGTCATCGCCGCGTGCAGAACTGTGCGGCGCATTCCCACGCCGAATCCATGAGGAAACGGTGCCTCCACTTCACACTTCGCGCCCAGGAATCGGATGCCGCTGAAGCGCCAGTGCGGCTGAGTGTCGAGCGCGTCGACACCCAACGCGCCGAGTGCGGTGATCGCATCCGGCATCAACCCTTCGCCACACGCTTTGTCGATCGGTTCCGGACCCGCTCCGTCCGCCACGAGGACGTTCATGCCGCGTGCGCGCACAGCCAGTGCTGCGGCGAGTCCCGCAGGACCGCCGCCGATCACGACTACGTCACACGTCTTCGGAAGCTGCCGCACTCACCACCTCAATAAGACGAGTTCTGAACAGAATCCCGGCCCCATCGCCGCCAGCAGACTATAGATCCCTGGCGAGGGCCGTTTGTTCATCAAGAACTCCTCGAGGACGCACAAAACCGACGCGGACGACAGATTTCCGGTGCGCCGCAGGCATTCCCACGACGTATCGAGCGCCCCGGGCGGCAATTGCAGCGCGCGAGCGGTTGCCTCGAGGATCCGGGGGCCGCCGGTGTGCAGGATCCACGATCCGATATCGGCGCGGGTCTTGCCTTCCGACGCAAGGAATGCATCGACGTCCCCGGCCAGATGCTGATCGACAACTTCGGGCACTTCACGCGATAAGACAATGCGGAAGCCTTTGTCTGAAATATCCCAACCCATCACGTGTTCGGACTCCGGGTAGAAGACCGACCTGGTCGCCAGCACTTGCGGACCGTCGATTCCGCCGACATCCGCACCGGCCACGAGTACCGCTGCGGCGCCATCACCGAAGAGTCCGGAAGAAATCAGATTTGCGACCGAGAGATCCTCCTGCTGCAGGGTGAGCGAACACAATTCGACCGAGACGACGGCCGCGACTTGGTCAGGAAATCCGCGAACGTAATCGGCGGCGCGCGCGAGTCCCGCAGCGCCGGCGACGCATCCGAGGCCGAACACGGGCACGCGCTTGATTTGCGGCGAGAGCGACAACCGGTTGATGATCTTCGCGTCCACCGAAGGACTAGCGATGCCGGTCACCGACACGAAATAAATTGCGCCGAGTTGCTTCGGATCGATGCCTCCGCGCGCGCAGGCCGCGGCCAAAGCCTCCGATCCCAAATCCGTCGCGATCGAAATCCAGTGATCGTTCGCCTGCTTCCAACTTGTCAACGCCTCGTATTCTTCGATCGTCAACGCCAGGTTACGCGTGTCGACTCCGACGCGGGAATGGAGCCGCTCGATGAACTGCGGATTCTCCATCTTCGGACCCCAGTGCCGCTTCAGCGCCGACAGCAGCACGTACTGGTCGTACTGATTTTTTGGAAATGCGCTGGCGGCACTGGCAATTCTCATTTGGTTTTCTTCAATCGAGCCAATTCTTCAGCGTACAACCGATTGTGCGGAAATTCTTTGGACAAATCCTCGAGGATGTTCGTCGCCGTGTGGACGTCGTTGCTCCGCAGCGCCGCGACGGCCAGTAGCAGACGCGCGAACGGCTGCAGATAACGTCCGCCATCGGCGGCGAGACGAACCTTGCGGATACCATCATCAATGTCGGTGTTCGAGCCCATCAGACGCAGCATCCACCGCACCGGCATCGGCTTCGAGCCGAGCACGTAGGCCTCGACGCCCATTGCGACGTAGGCGTCGTGACAGTTGGGATCCATGGCCAAAAGCTTCTCCGCCTCGATCCGTCCTGTCTTCATGTAAGAAACGGAAGTGAGGTAGCGCTTCTCAATCAATCCGTCATAATCGGCGCGCAAACCGAACGAGAGCACCCAGGCGAACCTCGCATTCAAATCGTGCTCGCCGGGCTTGTCGAGGGCCGCCTTCGCAAGGCGCTCACCCGTTCCGATTTCTTTGAGGAAGGCATCCTTCGCCGCCGGATCGGGAGTCAACGCCTTCGTGCTCGAGAAGCTATCGTTGTGCGTGAAGAATGCGCTCTGCAGCAGACGCATGCGATCGAATTCGGCGAACAGGTATGCAGCGGCGTCAGAAACATAACCGAGTGGATCGGATGGATGAGCGGCGTTCCATTCATTGAAGGTCCGATGAGCGCCGGCGAAGTCGAGGTCGTACATTTGCCGGTAGCCGAGATCAATGGCGTTTGCCGCCTGCGCGCTGCCGATTGACGCAAGCAGGAACAGAATTGCTGCCGCCACCTTATACATTGATCACGCGCCGGGCCAGCCCGAGGGCCTCCGTCCAGAACCCACTGGAATGGTGCATTGCGTGTACGACCTGGTACAAGGCCTCGGTAAACGCTTCGGCATCGTCTTCTTCAATGACCAGTGGGGGAGCAACTTTTAACGTCATGAAGTTGTTTCCGCAAATTTGGGCCAGAAATCCGTGATCGCGAAACAGGCGCATCACCACAACCTGTCCGAACATGCCGGGATGAATCGCGTTGAATGCTTCAAAGCCAATCCTCAACACCAGTGAGCGGGGCGGCGCGAAGCGCACTCCGTTCAGCATTCCCAACCCGGTGACGCCCTCCACCATTTCATAACCATTCAGCTTTTGACGCAACCGGGCGCGGAGGAAGTCGCCCATCGCATACGCGCGGTCGCCGAGATGCTCATGCTCGAGCACCTCGAGTGTCGCGAGTCCGGCGCGCATCGACATACCGTTTTCACTGAATGTGGAAGTATGCACGATTGAGCGTTTCAGCGATGTGAAGACGGACGAATAGACCTTGTCGGTCATGAGCAGCGCGGATACCGGAATCAAGCCGCCGCTCAGTGCCTTCGCCAGAACGACCATGTCCGGGTCGACGCCCTCGAAATGATGCACGGCGAGAAACGGGCCGGTGCGGTACATTCCGGTCTGCACTTCATCGAGGACGAACAGGGTTCCGAAGCGGTGGCACAGATCGCAAGCCTCTTTGAGGTAGCCGCGCGGAGGCACCACGATCCCCGCTTCCGATTGCAGGGGCTCGACGATGTAAGCGGCGAACCGCCTGGTCGCGAGCTTCTGTTCGAGCGCACCCAAATCGCCGAACGGGACGGTCTCGGTGTTCGCGAGCATCGGGCCGAATCCATCCTTCCAGAACGGATCGTCCATCAAAGACAACGCGCCGCAGGTCAAGCCGTGGAAGGCTCCTTTAGCGGAGAGCAGGCCGGATCGCTTGGTTGTTGCTCGTGCGAATTTGATCGCGGACTCGACTCCGTCACTTCCCGAACAAGCGAAGAACGCTTTGCTGAGCCGTCCGCCGGCACGGGCGCACAGCTTCGCGGCAAGTTCGCCGGCCAGTTCCGGCACGTGACTCTGCAGCATCGCCGGACCCTTGCGATCCAGTTCTTCTTTCAGCGCCTGAATGATTGCCGGATGATTGTGACCCGCGTTGTGGACACAGTAGCCGGAGAGAAAATCGACGATCCGGCGTCCATCCGCAGTGTGAAGAACCGCCCCTTCGCAACGCTCATAGCGGACGTTCA
>DASXZC010000100.1:0-7593 GCA_036502165.1 Bryobacteraceae bacterium | reverse complement strand
CCTCAGTGACGTCTGGATACATCCGGTCGAACCAGTCATAGGTCACCTGTCCGGCACCTGCGCCCATGTCGGCCAGGATCACCGCTGGCCCATCGCTTAATTCATCGACAAACGAATCCAGACCGGCCGGAGTGTGGATGTTCACCTTGGGCGCGTCACCGCCAAAGAAATGCGTTAGCGATCCACGCGCCTTGTTCTCCGTATCTAGATCCAGCAGCTTCACCGGAATCTGGCTTTCACGGAACCATTCGGCGAGACCGGCCATAACGCTGGTCTTGCCGACGCCGCCCTTGCCGCCCATGGAAAGAATGACCCGCTTGTTCATGTTCTTTGAGACCTCCTTACCGCGCAACATTCTGTAGGCGGCGGTACACGCGGTTTTTGACGCTTTCGGGGATGCGCAAAGTGCGCCTCGTTCGCCTGTACTTCTTTCTTTCGCTGACGAGTAAGAGGACGCCAGGCTCGTTCACGAACAGGCGATAGATCGTATCTTGTGATAGGTTCCACGCCCCGGCGACTTCTTTGGCGGTGAAGTACGCTCGGATTCGACTGCGATTGCTGGGGCAAGTTGACTCGATGAGCCAATTTCGGAACTTTGGGAAAAACGGCTTTGGTGAAAACATTGATAGAACCTCTTACTTGGATCGAGCTCTCTGATCGGTAAGCCTTGGGCGGGGGCCTTCGTGACATGTGAAATTGCCTCTAAATACTAAGTGACTGCCGGAGAACATTCGGGACGCGGAGCGGAAACTTTTGCAGCTCCATTCATGAATAAGGGATTGGCAGAGGCATTTCCCGAACAGTTCGAGCGAATAGGTCTTAGATTTGAGGCCGATGAACTGTACAGTAACTCACGAACATCGCGGCCGATTTGGACGCCATCTGCATCGACTCGGTCTAGATTGCGTCCAAGCCGAACTCGCAGATGCTGGCGATTACCGCTTGCTCCGGTAGTGTTGCATCTACGAAAGCGACACGCAGGGGAGCGTGGGGTTGGCCTTGTGTGTCACCGCCTCGTCAGACCGAGGATGTCGTCGACGAACATGCCTTGGCTGGCGATGTCGCCTTCCGTATCCACCTTACCTGCCGCTTGCGCATCATATTCATCGCTTCGATTCCCAGAAGCGTTCGTCACGCTGAGTGAAACTCCCGGAATCCTTGGCTTGCTCGGACTCGTCGTTTCACGGATTGGTGGTCTTGCTCCAGTATGTTGTTCAAGTCCCGGGTGGGGCGACAACGACAGCAGCGACACAATTCGCCCCATCCGTTTTAACTCCGAGATCGCCTTCGGGTACGACGGATTCCGGTCCACATTGATCACCCGTGGTCTAGGATACCAGGCGAACGCAGAGCTTTCTGCAGGAAACGCTTAGCCGCAACTGCATCAAGCCTCGCACTCAGAAGAAAATCGATGGTGTCGCTGGCAGAATCCACCGCCCGATACAAATAGGTCCACTTGCCCGCCACCCGACAATAGGTCTCGTCGACTCGCCACGACCGGTTCGTGCTGCGCAGCTCTGACCGACAACGTCGATTCAACTCCGGCGCATAACGTTGAACCCAGCGCCACATGGTGACGTGATCGACATTCAGGTTCCGCTCACTCATGATCTTCTCGAGTTGGCGAAGCTCAGCGGAGACCGCAGGTACCATCGAACGCACAGGATGATGATCTCGGCCTCGAAGTGTCGTCGTTTGAAGAGTGTCGGCCGCTCACGTCTCATCGGGAGAGCCTATCAGATCAGCCCACGCCCCGGCTTGCAACACTACCTGCAAATCGCGACCGAGAACGGAACTGGCCGCGATCATCCGCCCTGTGGCGTGCGCGAAACTCCGGGAAGCGATGAGCAGACGTTCCCCCGGAAGACTGCGGATGCTCAAGCCGAGGCACGCACGGCCCTTTCACACGTCGTAAGCGACAAGGGCTCCTGCACAGCAATTGTGGACCTATTGGAGCGTGTCGAGCTCGATCGTTCCATGTAGACAACTTGCGATTACAACGTAATGGTAGACGGGTGGTGACTGTTGACCTTGTCGTCCAGCGCAAAAGCAGGAGACGCCAGCGCGAGAGCACTTATCAGAGAAACGGGGCGAAGTCCAACCATGCGGCGGATCATTCCTATGCCCTTTTGACCGTCGCTTCGGATCACCACTCCGCCACTGATCCATCGTCGTGAAACACTCGCGCCATCGGCTTCGTCCCGCCAAACGGATACTTCGCCAGACTGGCTTCAGACAACTCGAATCCCAAACCCGGTTTCTGCGACAACGGGAACCGACCGTCGACCATACGCATCGCCGGGAACCCGAGCCACTCCTCCCAAACCTTATCGTTGGGACCAGGCTTCACCTGGCCGCAGATTTCCTGCACCACGAAGTTAGGCATGGCTGCATCCACGTGAATAGTGGCGAGCCCGCCGATCGGCCCTTCGCAAGCATGCGGCGCCATCGAAATGGAAGACACGTTGGCCGTCGCCGCTACTTTCCATAAGCCGCTTATGCCACCGACATGGTTGATATCGGTTTGCAGAATGTCCACCACGCCCATCTCGATCAACTCGCGGCATCCGTACGATGCAATGAGCCGCTCCCCAGTTGCGATCGGCGTGGTCGAGCGTCGCGCGATCTTCGCCATCGCTTTCACATTTTCCGGCGGACACGGCTCCTCGATGAACAGAAGATTCAGCGGCTCTACCTCCTTGACGATGATGGAAGCAACACTTGGACTTGTCTTCGCATGGAAATCGACCGCAATCTCGATATCCGGGCCGAGCACTTCGCGCTGCATCTGAATCGACTTGATTGCCCTATCGATCTTGTCCCTGCGCTCGATCCATTCGTAGTAGCCGGGGATACCGGACTTGAGACAGGTGATTCCGAGCGACTGAGCAGTTTCGCGGACCTGCGCCAGCCCTTCCCGATTGCCGGCGAACACGTGGTAATCGCCGCGTACACCGCGCGGATCGAATGGTCCGCCGAGCAGTTTGTAGACGGGCATTCCGAGAGCCTTGCCGCGGATATCCCACAACGCCTGGTCGATTCCCGAAATCGCGGACCCGATTACCGGGCCCGCGCGGTAGAACGAGTGAATGTACATCGACTGCCAGATATGCTCCACCTGCATCGGATCCGCGCCGACCAGAAAATCGCGGAAATCATTGACGCAGGCCATCACGGCGCCGGCCTTGCCCTCGAGAGTACGCCCCAACCGATGAGCCCTTGGTTGGTTTCCAGTTTTACGAATACGTACGGCCGGTCGGATTCCTTCGTCAGCGATACGCCGAACACTTTGACATTCGTGATCTTGATGCGGGAGTGGAGATTGGCGAATGCATCCGAGCCAACCGGTGCGGCCTGCTGGAAGTAGGAACATTCGCACGATTCGACAGGCGGCCTCCCCTTCGCGACGGCGAGCCCGGCAGAGCCAAGTGCTAGAAAACTCCTACGCTGCATGGTATTTCTCCAGAGCCGACTCATTGACGGTAATGCCGAGTCCGGGCGATATCGAGAGTTGGAGGAATCCCGCGTTGCTCAACTCAACGTCGGGGGAGACACAAGCTCGCGTCGCATCGCCCGATCCTCCGGTGCTGCCGGGAGCGGTACATGCTGTATAAAGAAGTTCGGAATGCTGGCCGCGAGTTGAATGGCAGCGGCCGTTGTCACGGGACCGCCGTCATGCCGCGGCGCGACCGCCACATAGTACGGCTCGGCCAGAGCGGCAATGCGCCTGCTGCCGCTGATCCCGAAGAATCCGATCTCTGGCCGCGCCAGATCGATGAGCCCTTCCCGCAGCATCGCCTGGAAGATACCCGCTTCGTGAATGCCGCGGCCGAATCCAAGCGGGACCACTGTCTCGCCGGAGATCTTGCGGACCGCTTCGAGATTCGAAGGTGCACAGGGCTCATCGAACCACAACGGGTGTTTGCGTTCGACATTGGTAGCCACTGAGGCAGCATCACCCGGTGTGAGGCGCCCGTTGCCGGCGAGCACGAAGTCACGCTCCGGCGGCACCGCGTCAACCAGCGACAGTATGCGATTCTGATAGGCCTTGCCCTGATTCCGCGACACCGGTTCCGGCACTTCGATCACACTGTCGGCACTATACGATCGGACCTTAGATCGTGTAGGCCCTCCGAGGACGCGATAGACCGGCGCTTTCGCAACTTTGCCGACGATATCAAGGAGAGCGATATCGATCGCCGCAGCAAACGGGGTCGCAGGCTTGATTGTGGCATAGGTGTAAGCCGGCTTGCCGACCCATGCCGACTCGAGTGCTTTGATATCGGCCCTGGGGTCGAAGGAGCATTCGCCCCAACCGGTAAGCCCCGACCGGGTCTTAATTCGGAGCAGCGTATAGCGCGAACCGGAGACCGGCTCACGCACAGGGAAATGTCGGATTTCAGTGATGTCGAGATCGCCGGGCGGCGTAGCAGCGGCTGCCACCTGTGGAGCGAAGCCGCGCAACAGGTGCTCTCGCCGATGTGTGATGAGTTTATACATAGGGACTCCTTTTTCAAAACGCCAACCGCAAAGCAAACTGGATCTGTCGCGACGGGCGCGAAGTCGCCGTAATCGACCCCACCCCATTGCTGCCGACGGTCGTATTACCGGGAATCGCAAACTGCGGATGATTCAGCGCATTGAAGAACTCGGCCCGGAATGCCAGATTCGCACTCTCCGTAATTCGGAACCGTTTGGCCGCAGTGAGATCGAGGTTGGCGGCGCGCGGTCCCGTCAATACATCCCTGCCGGAATTGCCGTAGCAATAACACGAAGCCGGCGGAATCGAAAACGCCGCCGGGTTGAACCATTGCGCAATCGTCTGCTGCCCGGCGTAAGGATCCACGGTGCTGACGACGTTGGCGCGGCCAGTCGCCCCATTGTTGGTCGCAGACGGAGCGAGCACCGTGAATGGCAGGCCGCTTTGCAAAACGAGGATACCGTCAACCTCCCAGCCACCGAGCAGATAGCGGTTGGCGACGTTGCTTGATCCGGCCCAGCGCTTGCCTTCGCCGAACGGCAGTTCGTAAGTGGCGAACAAATTCAGCCGATGCCGGGCGTCGCTGTTGGAGCTGCCCCAGTCGGCGCGGCGATTGTATGGATCCTGACCGCCGCCCGATCCGCCGTCCCATGGCGCGTTGTCCATGGCATGCGACCACACCCAGTTCGCATTGAGGTACAGTCCCTTCGCATAGCGCTTCTCGAACGTGACCTGAAGCGATTCGAATTCGGACGTGCCGGACGATTCCCAATAATTGATGGCCGTGATATTGGGCAGCTGCGGATAATAAGGGCGCCGCGGATTGATCGCGCCCGGTCCCGGCTGTGGGGTGTTGATCAGCAGATCCCACGCGAGCCGCCGTCCCAGCGACCCGACGTACGTGGCGGTGAGTACCGTGGAACTCGTGAGTTCGCGCTGCGCGCCGAAATTGAACTGCTGGATCGCCGCATTCCGAAAGTTCGGATCGATCCCGGTGATGGTCGCGTTCGGGACCGCGGCCGTCGGATTGTTGGGGTCGGTGGGCGGAAAATCCGAGCGCTTCGGAATGCCCTGGCTGACGGTATTCGCCGGGAAGAGGTCGCCGGGACTGGTCGTGAACACCAAGTCGAACGGCTGCTGCCGGAACTGGCGAATGGTTGTTCCGGCGTTGCCTTGTGGATCGTAGAAAATGCCGTATCCGCCGCGAATGACCGTCTTCGCATCGAACTGGTACCCGATGCCGAAGCGCGGACCGATTGCAGAGTGGTCCGTGTTCACGTTCGCGGTGTCGGAAGCGTTGCGCCCGGCGAGCAGCAGCTTGGCAGTCGACGGATCCCAATTCGCCCAATAGTTGTTGTCTTCGGTGAAAGGAGTGTTGATCTCGTAATGCAGGCCGAGATTCAGCGTCAGCTTACGAGTGACTCGCCATTCGTCTTTCGCATAGTAGTTGAATTCGTTGGTTCGGACGTGCGCCGTGCCGGGGAGGAAGAAGTCGCGCACGGTGGTGCTGGGAACTCCGAGCAGCATGCTGGCGATCGCGTCGCCCGTCCCACCGGTGCTGGACGGATTGTTGGTGAAGCCGCTCGTAAATGTGACCGGCCGAACGCGCTCTGGCCGGGCGGGCTGGCGGTCTCGCTGATGAGGCGCTGACGAATGTCCAGGCCAAACTTCAGCCCATGCTTGCCTTTCTGCCAGCTGACATCGGCGACATTCTCGAACATGTGCTCGCGCCGGATGAGCGGCTCCGAACGCGCATTGCCAAGTCCCACATAACCCGACGGGGAGATGATGGGCGCCGAAGGTTGAAATGGACCGCTCGTATCGCGTCCGGGTATCTGCGACCAGACCGGATCGGTCAGATTTTCCGGCAGCAGGAACTGCCGGAATTTTGTAAAACCGAATCGATACTCGGCGATCACGCTGGAGTTGAACACGCGGTTGTAAGCAAGCACGCCATTCTGTCCGCGGACAGTATCAGGGCCGGCGAAGCTGTCTTCATTGCCACCGATTCGCGTGTTGAACGTGTCGGGAATATGTAGATCGGAATTGTCGACGGAGTAACGTCCGAACAGTGTCTGATTACCGGTGATCTGGTGGTCAATGCGGATATCGCCGCGATCCAGATTGGCGATGAAGTTGTTGACCAGCGCGCTGGTCTGCGGGTCGGGATAAAGAGAAACGATCTTGGCAGCCAGGGGATCGAAGCGCGATGTCGGGATAATGTCGTTCGGGAAACGCGTGCGCGTGTAGGTTGTGGTCCCGCCGGTGTTAACGGCCGTAGTGGTTGCAGGATCGAAGATGCCGCTCTTCGCAATGCCGGCGAAGTTGCCGCGTTCTCCGCGGCCGCCGGCACGGTGATGACTTTGGTCTGCCCCTGCTTCTCACGGTGGCCTTCGTAATCGGCGAAGAAGAAGGTCCTGTTGTGGATCACCGGGCCGCTCACACTGCCGCCGAACTGGTTCAACTGGTATTCCGGAATGGGACGGTCGGCGCGGTCGAAGAAGTTTTTGGAGTCAAGCGCCGAGTTGCGGAGGTATTCGAATGCGGAACCATGCACCTGGTTACCACCGGATTTGGTGCTGGTGACCAGCACGGCGCCGCCCGCGCGGCCATATTCAGCGCCAGCATTGTTGGTGATGGCTTTAAACTCCTGGACGCCTCTACCGGCGGACGAACCACGAAGGTCAGGGAAATCGTCTCTGTATTGTCAATGCCATCGAGCAGGAGCTGATTGCTACTGTCGCGCGCACCGTTGGCGAGCAGCGTCGTGCCCCCAGGTCGCAATTCATCAGGCCGCAGACCGGAGTTGATCGTGCCTGTCTGTGCGTAACTCAGGCCGGTGACGCCGGGGGCGATGACCGCCAGTTGCACGATATTGCGTCCATTGAGTGGTAGCGTCTCGATCGGCTTGGTATCGATCACCTGGCCGACCGTGGACCCCTCGGTCTGGAGGAGCGGTGCAGCCGCGCTCACTTCTACGCTCTGCTCGACCGCGCCGATCTGCAGTTGGATGTCGAGACGCGCCTCCTGCGCCACCTGCAGGACGAGGCCTTTGGAGATGAAGCGCTGAAATCCCGCCTTCACCGCTTCGACCGTGTAGCTTCCGGGGGTGA
>DASXZC010000099.1:0-1741 GCA_036502165.1 Bryobacteraceae bacterium | reverse complement strand
AGCAGCGCACTCGGGACGTGCAGCGCTTCGTCGAGGCTTTCGACAACAAGCACACACGGGCGATCGAACCTCAGCTGCGGGAGTTGCGGGCTCCAACCCTCATTGCCTGGGCGATGGATGACATCTACTTCCCGGTGAAATGGGCCCATTGGCTCGCCGAGACGATCCCCGGAGCGAAGCCTCCTGTCGAGCTGGAGGGTGCCCGGCTCTTCTTCCCGGAAGAACGGGCCGATGAGTTCAATCGGCTCCTGCGCGACCACTGGTCGGCAGCCTGACGGTCCCCGAGCGGGGGCGACGCGCGCTCGACGGCCCCGGACACCGAAGTGTGTGGCGAGGATCGTGAGGAAGCGGCACCACCGCTGAGGTTTGTCGAGGTCTGGGGCGGCCGCATCATCGGCCCCCCGATGCGGCGAAACGCGTTCTGATCCCAGTTCCGTCGCCCCAACGAAACGGCCGCCGAGTCGCCCCGGCGGCCGGTGTGCTTTTCGAGGGCGGCCGCACCCTCACCCTTTCAGCCTAAGCCCGAACCGGATGATGTCGGGCCTTTATGGCGCCGAGGGCGGAGCCGCCGCGCCGTGTGCAAGACGGAAAATGACATGGAAATCAATCGCTAAACTCGTGACGGGCAGCGAACCGCCGCCATAACCGGGATGAGCCGTCGGACCGCGCTCGTCGATCGTTTTCATCGAGCGCTCACGGATCCGACCAGACAGAAGCCGGTCGCCCTGTCTTTGGACGCCACAGAGTCAGTGGACTCAGGACTTCTCCGTCGTCCCGCTTCCGCCGCGCTCCAGGGTCCCTCGCATTTCGTTCACGCTCTCCGTGATCCTCCCGGCAAGGGTATTGAACGCGTCGGCATTCGTCTTTTTGACAAGTTCGGCGATGTCGTTCGTATTTCGGATCGCAGTGTCGAAAGCTTTGCGGGCGAGTTCGGACTGCTTGGCGAGAATATCCTGCGGATTGCCGCTCGGCTTGAATTCTCGCACCATCTCCAGGGCCTCCCGAAACGACGCCTCGACGATTTCTTTCTGCTTGGCCGCCACGGATTTCGCGCCCTCGGACGCGATCCGAGCCGATTCGCCAAGGGCTTCGAAGTTCTTGGCGTGTGTCGCCATCAGCTTCTCGATGTCGACTTTCGGCAGCCCGAGGTCGGATCCGAATTTTTTCAGCATTTCGGCAAATGATTGCGCTTCCTGTGCCATTTGTTTCTCCCTGATTGAGCGATCAGATCGCTGATGAGATTATGCAGGTCGTTGGACGATGATACTCAACGCTCATCGAGAAAGCGCTGAACGATTTGGGCGGTCTCTCGCGGCTGGGTCACGAAGAACAGATGACCGTCGTCGATGACTTGCAACCGCGCGTTGCGGATGAGTTTCGTCAGAATGCGTCCGTTGACCAGAGGCACCAGGGGGTCGTCCTTGCCCATCAATACCAGAGTCGGTTGAGGCAGCGTGTGCAACCACGGAAGGCTCGACCACCCCGTCATCGCCAACAGTTGAAACAAATAGCCGATGTCGGAAGCGCCCTTCATGTTGCGCGCGTGCGCTCCAATCAGCTCAGCGTCGCGCCGGAACGCCCCGCCATAGATGTCCGCGGCGATCGAGCGCATGTAGGCCTTGTCGGTATACCGCCGCGGGCTCGCCATCTTCCACAGCACGGACGGTCTGCCCGGAACCATGATCGCGCCGGGAGAGGTCGCGGCGAGCACCAGCTTCCGGCAAATTTTGGGATATTGATG
>DASXZC010000098.1:0-9443 GCA_036502165.1 Bryobacteraceae bacterium | reverse complement strand
TGCTCGTCGGGGATTTGTTCCATGGGATCGCAGTAGAGGACGGCGGCGTTGTTGACGAGCGTGTCGATTTCGCCGAGGGACGCGATGAGCGCGGGGATTTGGGCGGTGTCGCGGAGGTCGAAGTCGATGCGCTCGCCGATGATTTCCTCCTCCTGGCTTTTGAATTGGCGGTCGAGGGAGAGGATGCGGAATCCGGCGGAGGCGAAGGCACGGGCGGTGGAGAGTCCGATGCCCCGGGCGGCGCCGGTGATGAGGGCGGTTTTCATGCGGCGGGGATTTCGGAGGGGCTCGTGTAGATGGCGAGTCCGAGGGAGCGGCCGGTGCGGACCATTTCATCGGCTCCGATGGAGGATCCGCCGATGCGGAGGACGGCGTCGCACTTCTCGAGCAGACGGACGGCGATTGGATGGAAGACTTCCTGAAACGCGGAGTCGCCAATTTGTTTTGAGCCGGCGAGCGCGGCAAGAGGGAGGGCGAGCCATTCCCCGAGGATCGGAATGTGGCCGGCGCGGAAGATGGCGAGGGCGTGCGATTCCATGGCTTCGACGTTGTGAGCAATCAGGGACGGATCGTCATTAGTGCCGCTGCGGTAGGGGCCGGCGATCAGGATCATCTTCATTGACATAGATCCAATATGGCATTATTGAACGATTATGCCGATGCTTGCCGGATTCCTTGTACTCGCGTTTGCGGCCAATAGTGGAGCGCCGTCGCCGAAGGATATTGAAGATCGATTGCAACCTCCGGTGCAGATTGAGGGGCATGCGGCGGTGCATTATTCACTCGCGGCGAGGATGGCGGCGCATCATGTGCCGGCGGTTTCGGTGGCGGTCATCCGCAATGGGAAGATCGCGTGGGCGCAGGCGTGGGGGACGCTCGAGGCGGGGGGCAAGCGGGCGGCGGATGCGAATACGATCTTTCAGGCGGCGTCGATTAGTAAGTCAGTGGCGGCGACTGCGGCGATGCATATGGTGCAGACGGGCGCGCTTTCGCTTGATGCGGATGTGAATACGGAGTTGAAGTCCTGGAAGGTGCCGGCGTTCAATTTTCCGGGCAAGGTCACTCTGCGGGAGTTGCTGAATCATAGCGCTGGTATGACGACCAGCGGGTTCCCCGGATATGCGGCGGACGAGCGCGTGCCGACGCTGGTGGAGGTGTTGAATGGAACTCCGCCGGCGAATACGGAGGCGGTGCGAGTGAATGTCGCGCCGGGGACGATTTGGCGGTACTCGGGCGGCGGGTACACGGTCATGCAGCAGATGATGATCGACAAGTCGGGTGCGGCGTTTCCGGACTTGATGGCACGCACGGTGCTGCAGCCGATCGGCATGACGCGGAGCGAGTATTCGCAGCCGCTGGCGGCGGGCCTTGCGGATAACGCGGCGCGGGCGCATCGCGGGAACGGCGTGATGATCAAGGGCCGGTGGCATACGTATCCGGAGATGGCGGCGGCGGGAATGTGGACGACTCCGAGCGATCTTTCGCGGTTCCTCATTGAGATCTGGAAGTCGTCGCGGGGCGAGTCGAACCGGGTGGTGAATCAGGCGACGGTGAAGGAGATGTTGACTATCCTGAAAGGCGAATACGGGCTGGGCCTCGAGGTGATGGGCGAGGGAGCCGCGCGTTGGTTTGGACATGGAGGATCGAACGCGGGATTCAAATGCGACATGCGGATGTATGCCGATTCGGGCGATGGGATCGCGGTGATGACGAATGGCGATGATGGTTCCGCGCTAGCCCGGGAGATCGAACGTGCGGCCGCGGAGGCTTATGGATGGGCGGGATTGAAGCCGCAAGTGAAAAAGGCGGCGGCGGTGTCGATCGAGAGTCTGCGGAAGCTGGCGGGGACTTATAACGCGGGTGGGACGCTCATTGCGGTTGCGGTGAGTGATTCCGGCGTGTTGACTGGTGCGGTGGGCGAGGGCGGGAAGGTCGAGTTGCTGCCGGAATCCGAGAGCGTGTTCCTTCCGATGACTGATGGATTGCCGACGTTCAAATTCGTGCGCGGGGCGGATGGGACGGCGAGTGCGATCGAGTTTCCGGGCGGGAAAGCGACGCGGGTGCATTGAATGATGGAATCGACGCCGAGTGCGGCGGTGGCGATTGTGCATGCGGAGGCTCCGGAGGCGTCGGTGTTGATGATGAGGCGTGCCGTGCGGGTGGGGGATCCTTGGTCGGGGCACTGGGCGTTTCCGGGGGGACGGCGGGAGGCGGCGGATGCCGATTTGCTCGATACGGCGTTGAGGGAGTTGAGCGAGGAGTGCGGGATCCGGCTGGGGCGGGAGCAGATGACGGAGCGGCTCGGGGACGATTGGGCGGGGCGAGCGGTGGGGCATTTCGTGATGGTGGCGCCGTTCGTGTTCCGGATTCCGGAGCAAATTCCGGTGACGCTTGATGTGGGCGAGGCGGCGGAGGCGGTGTGGATGCCGATGACGGTGCTGCTCGATTTATCGCGGCATCTGGTGCGGGCGATTCCGGGGGTGGCGGGGGAGCGGCAGTTTCCGGCATTCGACCTCGGCGGTACGCCGGTTTGGGGGTTCACGTACCGCGTGCTGTGCCAGTGGGCTGGCGTGCCGGTGGCGGAGGAAGGTTTAATGGTCAGAGAATCCGCGGATAATAAAGAGTCTCAGGGCTGAGATTTCCGGAGGTATTTTTGAGGACTTGGGCCGCGTTCATAAAGAGTTGATAGTTAGCCTTGTTTCGCGGAGTGAGGCCGGGATTATGAGCGTCCGCCATGTGGGATTGTGTGGCGGCGGTTGAGAAATCCTGTTTGATACAGGCCTGCTCGAAGAGCGGGAACTGGAAGCTGGGCCCCATGGCCCAGCCCATGCTGAAGACCCCGAGTTGGGCGTCCGCGGGCCAGGTTGCGAAGGTCATGTAGGGCCAGCGTTTCAGGAGGATTGCTTCGTCCTCATCGAGGCGGGAGTAGATCAGGTTGTCGATGGCTTGATCATCCAAAAATAGCTGTGTGACGGTGTTCCAGATGCTGGACGCGTGGTTCGAGAGGCTCGAGAGACTCTTGATGTGGGTCCACTCGGCTGCGATTTCGGAGGGGGTCGCCGGGCGGGGCGGGGTCGCGTTTTTCCATTGGAAGGGGAGTTCGAGGGCGGCCTCGATGGGGTCGATCAAATTGCCCACACCGACCGTGACGAGCGGCGGTGTGTGCGTGTCGAGATACATGACGGGCATTCTGCCTTCGAATTGTTTACTAAAAGCGATGAATTGTTGTCTGACTGAGGGTCGCATGAACCTGTTTCCTTTCGGAAGGCGCGAAGTGCGCTTTCGGGCTCAGGCTAGAACGGCTGCGGGGAATACCGGCTCGGGCTTTTGGGGCGAAACTGCTGATTCGGTGGGGGAAACTATTTTTTTCCGACTTGTGGATCAAGATTTTGAGGGTGTAAGGTTTAAAGCCTAAAGACTCTACCCCTATCCGCCGATCTTCAGGTTGAGCGATGCTATGCCCGGTTCCCCCCGACCGGCGGCGCGATCGCCCGAAAATCGGCCGGAGTCCACCACATCTTGCTCATCGCGATAACGTTGATCGGCGTCTGCGTGCTGCTGGCGTTCGCCTGGACGAGCCACAGGAAAGCCGTGCTCGGGGCGCAACACGAGTCCTATCAACAACTTCAGGAGACACTCGCGGGTTTCGAGTCGATTTTCAATGACGCTCCGATTGGGTATCAGGACGTCGATGTCGACGGCATGATCATCCGGGTGAATGAGAAAGAGTGCCTGCTGAGGGGGTTGCGCGCGGACGAGATGCTGGGGCGGCATTTCTGGGATCTGTTTCCGGAGCCGCACCAGAAGCGAATCCGCGAGGAGGTCCGGAAGAAATTATCGGGGGAGGCGTCGCTGGTGCCGATCCAGCGGAATTTCCTGCGTCCGGATGGGCGGTTGCTGACGCTGGAGGTCCACGAGGCGCTGCTGCGGGATCACAAGGGGAAGGTTCTGGGGATGCGTTCGGCGTCGGTCGATATGACCGAGCCGACCAAAAAGCAAGAGCAGGTGTGGCAGGCGACGTCGGAATTAAACGCGGTGTTTCAGGCATTTCCGGACCTGTTCCTGCGGCTGGATTCTTCGGGGATTATTCTGGGATCGCGCTCGCCGAGCCATAGCGAAGTCTTTCGTCCGGGCACGGATTTCACGGGGCGTCCGATGGCGGAGATGTTCCCGGCGGAGGTGAATGCCGCGCTGCAGGACGCGGTGTCGATGGCGCTGCGGAACGGGCAGTTGATTTCGATCGAATATTCCATGATCCGGTCGGAGTCGTGGACGGGATCGAAGGTCAAACATTTCGAAGCGCGCGTGATTCCGCTGCACTGGAACGAAGTCGTGGTCATCGTGCGCGAGATGACGGAGCGCAAGGAAGCCGAGCAGCGGCTCGCGCAATACGCCGATGAGCTGAAGCGCAAGAACGAAGAAGTCGAGGCCAAGAACGTCGAGCTGGTGAAGGCGTTGGCGACGGCTCGCGAGGCGACCAAGCTGAAGAGTCAATTCCTGGCGAATATGAGCCATGAGATCCGGACTCCGATGAATGGCGTGTTGGGGATGACCGAATTTCTGCTGGGCACGGATTTAAATATCGAGCAGAAAGAATATGCGCAGTTGGTGAAGCAGTCAGCCGAGGGGCTGCTGGTGATCATCAACGACATCCTGGACTTGTCGAAGATCGAGGCCGGCAAGATGACGGTCGAATCGATTCCGTTCGATTTGATGTCGGTGCTGAAAGAAGTGGGCTCGGGATTCTCGCTGCGGGCGCGGGCGAAGGGGCTCGAGTTCCATCTTGATTTGCACTTGAAGTCGGCGGTGACGGTGCGCAGCGATCCGGGGAGGATCCGGCAGATTCTGACGAATTTGTTGGGGAATGCTTTGAAGTTTACAGAGTCCGGCGGGATCGTGCTGCGGACGCGCGTGATGAACGATGGCGCGGGGAAACCGGCGCTGCAGATCCAGGTCGAGGATACGGGCATTGGGATCCCCGACGATCAGCGCGACCGGCTGTTCCAGAGCTTCACGCAGGTCGATGGATCGATGACGCGCAAGTACGGCGGTACGGGCTTGGGCCTGGCGATTTCGAAGCAATTGGTGGCGATGCTCGGCGGGACGATCGGGTTCAAGAGCCAATACCGGCGCGGGAGTTTGTTCTGGTTCACGGTTCCGTATGACGCGATGTTGGCGGAGAGGGCGCTGCCGGATGCTCCGCCGGCGAGTAGTTTGGGGCCGTTGACACTCGATGGCGTGCCGGTGCTGATCGCGGGAGAGCCGGGGACGGAATTGGCGAAGTTGCTGAAGGTGTTGGGATGCCGGGCAGAGGAGGTCTCGCGCATCAATTCGATCGTGCCGGCGCTAAGGCTGGCGGCGCAGTCGGAGCGTCCATACCGGTTGGCGCTGGTGGATACGAACATCGCGGGGATGGGTGGGCTGTCGCTGGGGCGGACGATCCGCGAGGATTTGAAGATCCAGAAGACGATCCTGGTGGCGCTGTCGTCGGATCCGGCGAACGAGTCGCCGCGGTTGTTTGCTGAAGGGTTTGCGGGGATTGTTCCGAAGCCTCCGAGGGTGGACCAGTTGCGGCAGGCGCTGCTCGATGCGTTGCGGAACGGGGCGACGGGAGGGTGGAAGGCGTCGGCGTCGAGTGCGGAGAGTCCGGTGGTGGCTGAGCCTGCGGTGGTGGTTCCGGCAAAGATCCGGATTCCGAAGCCGGCGGTGGCGGTGGCGGTGGCGGCTCCTACGGTTGCGACGGTGGAGGTTGTGGCACCGGTAGTTGTTGCACCTGTGGCGGCGGTTGTGGCGAGTTCGAAGCTCGAAGCGAGGATCCTGCTGGCTGAGGATAACCTTGTCAACCAGAAGATCGCGCTGCGGCTGCTCGAGAAGGCGGGGTTGAGCGCGGACCTGGCGAAGAATGGCAAGGAAGCGGTGGATGCGGTCCGGAAGACGAATTACGATTTGATTTTGATGGACTGCCAGATGCCGGAGATGGATGGGTTCGAGGCGACGGCGGCGATCCGCAAGCTGGAGGATGCGACGCGGCGGCATACGCCGATTGTGGCGTTGACGGCGAATGCAATGACGGGGGATCGGGAGCGGTGTCTGGATTGTGGGATGGACGATTATGTGAGTAAGCCGTTCGACGTGAAGGCGTTGCAGCGGCTGATTACGCAATGGTTGCAGCCGGCGGTAGGGGAGACTTTACCCGAGGCTCAAACGGCGAAGGTCCTGCAGTAGGGAGATGTCATCTATCATCCGAATGCCGTGATCGGCGCAAACGCTTGCGACGATTTTGCTATTGAAATGATCATCACGGGTACACATAACATCAGCGTGTCCTGCGATCGCTGTCTGCAAAACGAGATCATCATCCGGATCGCTGACGATGGCCGGAAAGGCTGAGGGCAAGTCGACGAGCGTTGCGGTCTCTCGAAGGATAAACAGATACCGCTCGATAGCTTCAGCCGTGAGTGGCCAACGCGCCTGAACGCGGGGATAACTGAGAACACGCTCAACTTCGGCCAGAATAGCCGGCGACAGGATCAACGTGTGTGGTCCCGAAAGCACCGTCAGAAGAAGGTCGCGGGCTAAGCCCTTTGGTGGAGCGGCTGGATTTGCTCGAACAAGGATGTTGGTGTCGAGGACGATCCTCACGAAGGCTGCCAGGTTCGCTGCTGCCGTACGTGCTCAAGAGCTTCCTCGAGAGCAGCCTCCATGTCCTCTTCCGTCGTTCCCGGAACGACCTGAGAGGCCATGTAGTCCAGATGCTTTTCCAAGTCTTGGAGCTTCGTCTTCCGTCGACTTTCGAGCGCTTGCGCTACGACTTGGGCCAAGTAGCGATCAGCCTGCATGTGCGCGGCGCGGGCTTGGGCCTCAAGCTCGGCGGCGTTTTGTTCCGAGAGGTCAATCGTCAGGTTCAAAGGCGTGTGCTCCTTCTTCAGGATAACTCGGTCGTGTTGATTCCGATCTAACAATCCACTACTGTTGACTCGTGGAAACCTTTGATCCTTTCGTGTCGACGGAGCCGGAGATCGAACTCGATGAAGATGCGAGACGAGTGCTGGATGAGCGAATTGAGTCCGCGGACGAGCAGAAGATGCTGACTGCTGAGGCCGCGAGGCAACGAATTCACGAACTATTTCGCTAGGGCTTGCGCGCGAGGACGGCGTCGAGGGGGGCGCCGGTTATGACTCCTTCGATGTCGCGGAATCCGGCGGATTCCAGGAGGACGCGGTATTCGTCGAGAGTCCGCTCGCGGCCTTCGGTGCAGACTAGCATGCTCAGCGATTGCATGTGCGCGCTGACGTGGGTCGGACCGAGGAGTTTCTCGGCGATGAGGAGTCCGCCGCCGGGGGGGAGGGCGTCGTGGACTCGAGCGAGAAGGAGTGCGATTTTGTCGCTGCTCCAATCGTGCAGGATGCGGCCGAGGGCGTAGAGATCCGCTCGGGGCAGAGGGTCGGTGAAGAAGTCGCCGGTGATCAATTCGACTTGCGTGCCTTCGACAAAGTGGCGCGCGAATTCGATGGCTTGGGGCAGATCGAACACGGCGGCTTCAAGATTTGGATAGGCGGCGACGGCGGCCATGGCGAGGTGGCCGGAGGCTCCGCCGAGGTCGATGAGTTTTGTGAATCGGGAGAGGTCGAATGCCTTCGCGACGGCGGGGGAGCTGAGTTGGCCGAAGCCGTGCATCCCCATTAAAAAGCGGTCGCGGGCCTCGTCGGATTTGAAGAAGCTCGAGAAAATGCCGCCCTCGAATCCGAAGGTCTGCTTCCAGCGATGGCCGCCTTCGCGGACGGCGTCCTCGAGGTGTCCCCACATTGGGTAGAGGGCCATGTTCGAGTATTCGATGTAGCCGGAAAGCGTGCGGGGGCTGTCTTTCCGCAGGTATTCGTCGGCGGCGGGGGTGTTGACCCATTCGCCGTCACCGCGCTTTTCGAGGAGGCCGAGGGATCCGCAGGCGGCGAGGAGGCGGTCGATTTCCTTGCCTTCGCGCTTGCCTTCGAAGATGCCGAGTTCGAGGGCGGCGAACATGGTCTTCGAGCGGCGGAAGCCTTCGATCAGGTCGAGGACGATGCGGGGGTCGGCGTTCATTTCTTCGCTCTTTTTTTGCGGAAGTGGTCGTGGCCGAGGGGCTCGAGGGCTCCCGCGTGGAACTCGATTTGTCCGACGGGCTGGTCGGTGATCTCGCCGACGCGGATCGAGCCGGGGAGGGGTTTCTTGCGCTTCGACATGGTGTAGAGGAGCTCGTAATCTTCACCGCCGTGGAGGGCTTCCTCGATGGTCGCGCCTTTCACCATCGGCACGTGATCGAGGGTCGCGCCGACGCGTGATGCCTTGATAAGACGGCTCAGATCGATCGAGATGCCGTCACTGAGATCCATGCAGGAGCTGGCGCGGCCGCGGAGTTTTTTCGCGACGTCGAGGCGCGGCTCGGGGCGCTGATGCTTTTGCCAGGGCTTGCCGAGGGGGCCGGAGACGTAGATCGCGTCGCCGGGTTTCGCTCCGTCGCGGCGTAGGGCTTTGCCGCGCGGGACGGCTCCGCAGACCATGACGTCGCAGGTGACTTTCGAGGCGCGCGAGAGGTCGCCGCCGGCGAGAGTGGTGCCGCAACGTTTGGCTAATTTGAGGAATCCGTTGAGGAATTGATCGACCCACAACTGATCGGCGGAGGGGGGCAGGGCAAGGGAGAGGAGGCAGAAGCGGGGCTCGCCTCCCATGGCTGCGATGTCGCTGAGGCTGCGGGCGAGTGCCTTGTGGCCGACGGCATCGGGTGGGAACAGATCGCGGCGGAAGTGGACGTCCTCGATCAGGTAGTCGGTGGTAAAGAGGAGATCCTCGTTGGGGCGGGGGCGATAGATGGCGCAGTCGTCGCCGATGCCGAGTTCGAGGGTCGACTTGCCGACTTGCTTGCGGATGCGCTCGACTAGATCGATTTCGTTCATTGAGATTGTGCTGCTTTCTCGGCGGTTGCTTTTATCGTTGGGAGTCCGCTGGTGGGCGAGCCGGCTTGTTCGTTGCTGACGATGCGCATCGCCTTGGCGACGTGTTTGCGGAGACGTTCGACTGGATCAATTTCGTTCATTTGCATTCCGGCCGCTTTCTCGCGTCTCGCGGCTGCTTCCGGCATCGCTGGGCGTATCGGGATCGAGAGCGGCCGCAAGTGGAATGCCGGCTCGTTCGCTCCGGGCCATGCGGAGCTCGAGGGTCGGCTTCCTTAGCGGCTTGGCGGATGCACTCGGTCATTTGGATTTCCGCTGCTTTCTTTCCAGTTGCTGCTTTGACTATCAGCGGAGGGAAGCTCGTTTTCCTGCTTTCGCGGCGGAAAATGTCCAGTTCGAGCGATGACTTTTCGATCTGCTTGCCGGTGCGCACGACTGGATCGATTTCCGTCATTTCGATTCCGCTACCTTTTCGACTGGTGAGGCTTCTACCATCACTAATCCCGAGGGGAGTTC
>DASXZC010000097.1:0-2079 GCA_036502165.1 Bryobacteraceae bacterium | reverse complement strand
CCTCATTCCGCAGGATATCGACATGCCCTCGATGCGCCTCAATGTCGACCGCCTCCACGCCAGCCAGTTGGGCCTGACCGAAAACGAAGTGGTCGGCGACGTCATCACCGCGCTCAGCTCCAACGCCATGATCGCCCCGAGTTACTGGATCGATGAGAAGACCGGCTACGACTACATGCTCACCGTCCAGTATCCCGAGGACTCCATCAAAACACTGTCCGACTTGAAGGGCATCCCACTGCGCTCCCTCAGCGAGACCAATTCCACCCGTCTCGATGCCGTGACCAAGATCGTTCCGATGCGGTCGCCGACGGAAGTCGATCACTTCCAGCTTCGTCGCGTCATCGACATCCTCGTCGCGCCACAAGGCGAAGAACTCGGCCGCATCGCGAACGCCGTGGATGGCATCATCCGCGAGACGAAGAAGCCGGAAGGGGTTCGCATAGCCGTCCGCGGCTCCGTGCAGGCCATGCACTCTTCCTTCGCCGCCTTTGGCCTCGGTCTCACTCTTGCCCTGGTCCTCGTCTACCTGGTTCTCGTCGCCCAGTTCAAATCCTTCCTCGATCCGTTTCTCATCCTGCTCGCCGTTCCGCCCGGGATCGCCGGCGTGATCGTCATGCTCACGGCCAGCGGGACCACACTCAATATTATGTCGCTCATGGGGATCGTCATGATGGCTGGCATCGTCGTCTCGAATAGCATCCTGATTGTCGAATTCACGCATCGCCTGATCGAGGACGGTATGCCGTTGCGGGAAGCCGTGCAGTTTGCCGGGCGCGTTCGGCTCCGGCCGATCCTCATGACTTCGCTGGCCACGATCATCGGTCTTATTCCGATGGCCATGAAACTCGGCACCGGCAGCGAAGCCTACGCTCCCCTGGCGCGCGCCATCATCGGCGGAGTCAGCTTCTCCCTGGTGCTGACGGTCTTCTTTGTCCCCGCCGCGTTTTATCTGGTATACCGGAATCGCCTGGGTGGCCATCGCCCCAAACCCAGTCCCGCCACCAAACCGCCGGAACCCGAACTTCTGTCCATCTCATGAAACGCTTCATCGTTCTGCTTTTCAGCGTTGCCTTCAGCGCGGTCGCGGCGTCCCCCTCGAAGCCGTCACCCACTGAGACCTCGCCGAAGTCGTCCCTTCCCGTGGAGCAACTCGACCTGGCCAGGGCTGAAGCGATCGCCCTTCATCAATCGCCGACGATCTACGTCGCGCAATTCAAAGCCCTCGCGGCCAAACAGGTCGTGCGCGAGGTCCGGTCCGCGTTCTTCCCCCAGCTCACCGCGGAATTTACCGGCGTCATCACCGGATCGCCGGATGGAGATCAGCGCCTCGGCGCGACCGGCGGCTTGTCCAATCCGACGATCCTCAATCGCGAATCGAATGGCATTCTGCTCAGCCAACTCATCACCGATTTTGGCCGTACCTGGAATCTGACTGCGGCCTCGAAGAACCTCGCGCTTTCCGAAGCCCAACGAAACGCCCTTACCCGGGCCAAGGTCCTGCTCTTCGTCGACCAATGTTATTTTCAAGCCCAGCAAGCCCAGGCATTGCTTCGGGTGGCCGACGAGACCGTCATGGCCCGCCAGCTTCTAGCCGACCAGGTGGGCGCCCTGGCCAAGGCCCAGCTCAAGTCCGAACTCGATGTGAGTTTCGCCCGGGTCAGCCTGGACGAAGCAAAACTCCTCAAGCTCGAAGCGCAAAACCGCGTCGGCTCCGCTTTCGCCGATCTCTCGAACGCGCTCGGCTATCGCGGGCCGCATCGCTTCGCCCTGGTTCCCATGCCGCAATTTGCGGCTCCGAAAGGCAATCTCGCCGAATTCATCGATCAGGCGCTCAACCTGCGGCCGGAAGTGCGTTCACTGCGGCATGAGCGCGAGGCGGCCGGCCAGACCGTCGCCGCCGAACGCGCCGCGCATTTTCCCAAGATCACCCTCATCGGCGCGGCGGGACGCACCCCGATCGGCGAAGCCTCCTCCACCCCAGTCCTGGGTGATTACGCCGCCGCCGGCATCAACGTCGAGTTGCCGCTCTTCACGGGCTTCCTCTTGACCGCTCGAACCCAGGAAGCCGCGCTTCGC
>DASXZC010000096.1:0-9479 GCA_036502165.1 Bryobacteraceae bacterium | reverse complement strand
CCAATCCTTCAGTTGAAATGCTTCGATCAGGGCGGCTTGGGTAGGTTCGACGAATTGGATCCCCGGAACGTTGCGGAACTGAGGATCGCCGGCGGTGTGATCGCCGTGGCCATGCGTGTGGACGACGAGCAAGGGAACATTGGGACGATTGTTGCGCTTCGTCCACGCGTTCAAGACGGCCATCACTGCGGTGCGTGTGTCGACTTTGCCGGCGCCGGTGTCGGTCAGCATCGCTCGATCCGAGCCGAAGATCAGGAAGAGGAACGGTTTCTCATAATTGGTGCAGCCGCTCTCCCGCAAGATGTAGAAATCCGGATTGTATTCGTGGACCTGCCAGTCCGGAAGCTCGACGCAATTCGGACCGCCGGTTCGCCATTCAAGAGGCAGCGTCCCTTGTTCGAATCCGCCGCCATTTGGCTGTGGAAACTGCGCGAGGACGGTCACGGCCGTCAATAGCAGCATCGATGTACGCATGAACGCCATTGACAACCTATCCCTGACTCGACGCTGATGTTGCCGTGGCCGCGCGTGAAAGAGGCGTCCGCTGGTGGCCGGATTCGTCAAAATTCTTAGGATCCAGCCACGCTTCGAACGCGGCTTTGCGGGCCGGCCATTCCGAGTCGAGCATCGAAAACCAGGCAGTGTCGCGGTTCAGGCCCTTGACGATCATGTGCTGGCGGAAGATCCCCTCGAATTGGAATCCGTAACGCAGCGCGGCTCGCCGCGAGGGAGCGTTCAGCGCGTTGCACTTCCATTCATATCGTCGATTGCCGAGTTCGTCGAAGACATATTTAGCGAAGAGATATTGAGCTTCAGTCGCCGCGGGAGTCCGCTGCAAGCGCGGAGAATAGAGGATGTGACCGACCTCAATCGATCCCGCCTCCGGGGCTATTCGCAAGAGTGACGCATAGCCGACCGGCGCTGAATCTTTAGCGTCGAGGATGGTGAAGAACAGCGGGTCAGTGGAGGTCAGCTTCGAGGTCCAGGCTTTTTCGAACGTGGCGAGGTCGTGGTACGGCCCGTCGCCCATGTAGTCCCAGAGGTGGTCATTCGAGGATCCGGAGATCAGTGCGAAAATCGGCGCGGCGTGTTCGGCTGCGACCGGAACGAGCTTTGCGTAGCGGCCTTCGAGAGTCACTTTTTCCGGACGCCTGGCGGGGTTGAGAGTTGGCTGCATCACTCTCTATTCTAGTGTTGTGATTGCTAAAGCCAGAGTGAGTCCGGAGTGGGTGCGGTCGGCGGTGGTGTATGAAATCAACACGCGCAATTTTTCAGCATCAGGCGATTTTCAGGGCGTCATCGACCGGCTCGACGACCTGACGCAATTGGGCGTCACAGTACTGTGGCTGATGCCGGTGCATCCGACGGGAGTTTTGCGTCGCAAGGGGACGTTGGGAAGTCCGTATGCGGTGCGCGACTATCATGACATCCATTCGGCTTTCGGCACCAATGCCGACTTGAAGCGGCTGGTGAAGGAAGCTCACGGGCGCGGGTTGCGGGTGATCATCGACATCGTCGCCAATCATGCGGCTTGGGACAGCGTCATGATGGATCGGCCGGAGTTCTGGAAACAAGACTCCACGGGCGCGATCATTTCGCCGACGCCTGGCTGGGCCGATGTCGCAGGGCTCGATTATCAAAACCGGGCGCTCAGGGATTACATGATTGCGATGCTCGTCCACTGGATTCGGGAGTTCGATCTGGACGGATTTCGATGTGATGTTGCGGGATTGGTTCCGACGGATTTTTGGAACGAGGCGCGGCGCGCGCTCGAGCAAGTGAAACCGGAACTCTTCCTGCTTGCCGAGTGGCATGCGGCGGATCTGTTGATCGAAGCTTTCGACGCGGATTATGCATGGCCGTTCCACAAGACGCTCAATGCCGTGTTTATGGATGGGGCGCCGGCGTCGCGGCTGCGAGAAGTTTGGGCCGAGGAGCGGGCGGCCTTGCCGGAGGGGGCACTCGAACTGCGGTTTTCCGACAATCATGATGAACGGCGGGCGATCGCGAGATTCGGCGAACGCGGAGCCTTGGCGGCGTCGGTGCTCATGTTCATGCTCGATGGCATCCCGCTTCTGTACAACGGTCAGGAGGTGGGCGACACGACGGAATCCGGAGCGCCTGCATTATTCGAACGTGTCCCGATTTTCTGGGAATCCGCGGAGATGCGGCCGCAATTCAGGCCATTCTACGAGAAGCTCATTCGGTTGCGAAGAGCGCATCCGGCGTTGCAGCAAGGCGCGGTCGTGTGGATGGAAGGCGACGAACAGATTTTGCGATTCGAGAGAAGGGAAGTCCACTCGCGCTTCGCGGTTGCGATCAATTGCTCGAACCGGCCGGCGGGCGACTTGCGGGCCTGGGGCGCACGCGTTGTCGATGTATCGACCGGCGAAGTGCTACTCGAGCTTCCGCTGTGAAAATCAGAATTTGCGAAGTTGGCGAAGGATCACTTCGGTGTTCGAGTTGGTCGAGCTGACTACACGCCCTTCGAAATCCAGTTGCCCGATGTAGCGGGCATGCTCGCGATCGCTTCCCATCAGGATCACGTTGATGCCGAGCTTCGGATAGGCGAGTTTGCGGTACTGCAATTCTCCAGTCGCGGCGCGCCATTTATCATCGGCGGGCTGGCCGAGACGGTTCACGACGGTATAGTAATCGTCGGCGGATGAGAACTGAACATCCGACTGCATGACTGGCGTGAACGTCACGCGGCGCGTTGAGCCTTGAAAGAGAGCGACGGCGCCGACCACGACAGCCACGGCGACGGCGGTCGCGACCAGCAGCAGACGTCCGACTTTCGATTCGCTCTTGTGCTCGAGGCGAATGCCGACGACGGGGGCGAGTCCGGTCGGCGAGGAACGGGTGTCGCGCGAGAGACCGTGCGGACCTTCATTCACGGCGCGAGGCATTTCGATGACGCGGCGGATGTGAGGAACGACGGCGCCGGCTTTGTACTCGAGTTCCTTGTGGAGTCCGACGATGGCGTTGGGCTCATCGATGCGCGAGAGTTCGCCGACGAATACGCGAGGGATGTAGAGTTCGAGGCCCGACTTGCGATTCGCGACCATGATTTCCGACCAGGTGGCTTTGCGGTAGGTCCACTCGTTATGTTCGATGCCGAGGATGGGCGGATAGAACGAGAACGGACGGCCTCCTAGTTCTTCAAGCGGCGGTGGTACCGGCGGCACAGACATCGCTCCCCTATTATGAAGGAATGGAGACGACACTTTCACGGCTCGACAAAATTCTGGAGGACGTTCCGCCGCGGCTTCGGGCGATCACCGAGGCGCAGAGTATGGAGCGGCGGATCGAGGGGAAGTGGTGTGCGAAGGAAGTACTCGGGCACCTGATCGATTCAGCGTCGAATAATCATCAGAGGTTCGTACGCGCGCAATTGGCGCATTCATACGAAGGGCCCGGTTATACGCAGAACGAATGGGTGCGGACGCAGGCGTATGCGAAGGCTCCGTGGGCGCGATTGGTCGACTTGTGGGTCAGTTACAACTGGCACCTGGCGCATGTGATCGAGCATATGGATCCGGAGGCGCTCGAGACTCCGATGCGGATCGGAAGTGGTGAGCCGGTGACGCTGGGCTTTGTGGTGACCGATTATGTCGATCACATGGAGAATCATCTGCGGCAAATTCTCACCTAGCGATGATTGGCCGTCAAAGTGCTCGTAACAGAGCCAGAAGGAGAGGAGCTAATCATGAATTTCGCCGACGTGACCACTAGCCAATGGGAAGTAGTTGGAAGCATTGCACTGGTTCTCGTTCTACTTTTGATCGTCCTTTTGGTAATGCGAAAGAAGCGCACCGATAAGTTGCAAGCGAAGTTTGGCGGTGCTGAATACGCCCGAGCCGTGCAGGCGGAGGGAGACCGGAAGCAGGCCGAAGCGGCGCTCGAAGAGCGTGCAAAGCGAGTTGATGCATTGCACGTCCGAACGCTATCGCCAGCCGATCGCGCGCGGTTCGAAGAGTCATGGCATCGGGTGCAAGCTCACTTTGTCGATGGACCTGCTGGTGCGGTGACGGAAGCCGATCAATTGTTAGGCGATGTCATGGCGACCAGAGGGTATCCAGTAGGTAGCTTTGAGCAACGGGCAGCCGACATTTCAGTAGCGCATCCGCTGGTTCTGGAAAACTACCGGACAGCTCATGAGATCGCGCTGCGGCAGACGCAGGGACAGGCAAGCACGGAAGACCTGCGCCAAGCAATGGTTCATTATCGCGCGTTGTTTGGCCAACTGGTCAACGATCCGGGACCGTACGCAGCGTAAACATCTGGAGATAATTTATGTCACTTGGAATCTACCTGGCTGGTTTTGTGCTCGTAATCATCGGTTTGATTTATTCGGCGGTAATCCTGCATGTGGCGACGCATTGGATCGTGGCCGGCACGGTTATTCTGGCGGGTCTTGCGCTACTGAAAGGCGTCCAGGCAACGCGCGGGAAAGATTCATCTAGCTGAGCTCCCTTGGTCCGTTACCGGCTGAGACCACCGGGCGAGGCGGTAATAATTGCCCAGGCCGAACTCGGGCTCTGTATATTTGTTCGCATGAATCGTTTCCTCGTTTTTCAGACATCGCTGGCTTATCCCGCGTTACTATATCGAGTAGAGGCACCGCGACAGTCCAGGAAAATCCCGCGCTATTTGTGGGCGCAAGCGTCACCAAATGTGTCCTGAATCCGGCTGCTGCCCATTCACGACAACGCTCGACGCGTTGGCCTTCACGAGGAGAGAACTACAGCACCCTGCGGGTGCGATCGAGCATATGGATGGGGAGGCACTCGAGACTCCGATGCGGTGAGCCGGTGACGTTGGGGTTTGTGGTGACCGATTATGTCGATCACATGGAGAATCATCTGAAGCAGATTCTGAGGCAGGGAAATGGACTTCATTGAACGGATCTTCGGCATCGCGCCGGACGGAGGATCGGGCCTCACCGAGTTCATGGTTGTGATCGCCCTGGCGGCGCTCGTGGCGCTCGGGTGCTGGCGTTGGCGCAGTGGACGATCAACGTCTTGAGCGTTGGGCACGTCTAACTGTTCGATGATGCCGATCTCGCGCGCCCTCGCGGCACAGTTGGTGTTTATCTCAGCGCCCGGAGTGTTCGCGCAAGGCTTCGAAGTGGCGTCCGTACGCCCGAGTAGAGTCGATTCGAATTCGTCCTCCGGGATCGCGACTGGGCATGGACGGCTCGACGGACGAAACGTGACGCTCAAACGCTGCATCATGGGCGCGTACGGAGTTGGGCCCAACGAAGTCATCGGCGGACCCGAGTGGATCAGTTCGGAGCGCTTCGAGATCCTGGCGACGACCGATCCGCCGGTCGGCGATGACGCCACGATGATGGTGATGTTGCGTGGATTGCTCGAGGAGCGGTTCAAACTGGGGCTCCATCGTGAATCGCGGAACCTGCAAGCGTTCGTGTTGGAGGTTGCGAAGGGCGGGCCGAAGCTCGAGAAGTCCGATGGGGGTTCGGCGAGAACGGATACTCGGAGTAGCGATTCAATGGTCAGCATTTATGCGCGTAATGCCGACGTTGAATCATTCGCGAGGATTCTCGCGCGCCGTATGGAACTGCCCGTGATTAATCGCACGGGCCTCGCTGGTCAGTACAATTTCAAAGTTGAATGGATGCCGGAGAAGGCAATGCGTTCCGGCGGCGATGGGGTTTCGATTTTCACGGCGCTGCAGGAGCAACTGGCCTTGCGGCTGCGAGCGACGAGGACGAAGGTCGAAGTCCTCGTGATTGATCATGCGGAGCGGCCATCGGCGAATTGAGGCTTTCTGGTGATCAGGCCATGGGATTCCAAATGAGGTTGAGGTCGAGCACGAATCCCTCGACGGGACCCTCACCGCGAATCGACTGGAGCGCACCACCATTGGCCTTCATAGGCTTCGTGCCCGGGCGGTAGACCTCGACGGCGCGCGAGTCTGGATTAATGAGCCACGCGAGGGTCGCGCCATTCTCGATCCATTCGGCCATTTTCTTCCTGAGGACGGGCAGGCGATCGGTGTCGGATTTGAGCTCGATCACAAAGTCCGGACTCAGGTGCCAGAAGCCGGCGAGGCTCTTTTTGGTGAGTTGTTTGAGGCGAGCTTTAGAGGTCCACGCAGCGTCGGGCGAGCGGCGGGCTCCGTTGGGAAGGAGGAAGCCGCCTGAGGGACCGGACACGAGGCCGAGGCTTTGCGTTCTCGCCCAGTTTCCCAATTGTCCGACTATCGCGCCATTGCTCACAGCGGCCAGCGAGTGAGTCGGCGGCATGACGAGGAGATCACCTTCGGACGTCATCTCCAGAAATAAATCGGGGTGCTCGGCGCAGAGTTGGGCGAACTGCTCGTCAGTCATCGGATGGGCGGTGAGAGTGGCTGGAAGATGCGCGTCGTCGATCGCGAACCGCATGATTCAGTCTACCGAAATGCTACGCTTGACTGATGCTTCCGCTGGCTCCATTGCTGGAGTTGCTTCCCGGTCCTGGCGAGTGGACGGAATCCGACTATTTTCCACTTTCCGAACGCGGCCGGCTCGTGGAACTCTCCGATGGGAACATTGAGGTTCTCCCTCGGCCGACTGATTTCCATCAATTAATTTTGCTTCGTTTGGCTTTCGAGCTACATGCGTTCGTCATGGCTCATCAATTGGGTCAAGTGCGCTTTGCACCACTGCCTGTCCGGCTTTGGCCGGGAAAGATCCGCGAGCCCGATCTGATGTTCATGGCTACGGCGCACGCTGATCGGATCGGGAATTATTGGGGAGTGCCTGACTTGGCCGTCGAGATCGTGTCGGAAGGCATGGAACGTCATGACCGTCAAATCAAGCGGGAGGAGTACGGGCGGGCGGGTATAGCCGAATATTGGATCGTAGATCCAGCGGCCCGCAGCATCGAAATACTTCGCCTGGGCGCAACCGGCTACGATCTCGTGCAGACCCTCAAGGGGGGAGACGTTCTGACCTCTCCTATGTTTCCCGACTTTTCCGTTGCCCTGACCACAATCTTCACTCGAGCATAGACTTTCATCGGAAGGGCCAACGAAAAAGGCCGCCGCAATTTGCGACGGCCCTTTTGTCCGAACTGAACTACTCGACTTCGGGCATTACCAGATCCGGACCCGGATCGTCGCTCAACCCACCGGAGTACAGCGCGCGAGTTTCCTCGTCGTATCCGGCGAGCGCGTCGATCGAGAGATCCGCATCCTGGATCGGCTCCTCCTCGACCACATCTTCGCCCGCAATTTTGACGTGGCGATAGTATTCGAGGCCGGTGCCGGCTGGGATCAGACGGCCCATGATGACGTTCTCTTTCAGACCGCGCAGGTAGTCGACCTTGCCGTTGATCGCGGCTTCGGTCAGTACACGCGTTGTCTCCTGGAAGGACGCCGCTGAAATGAAGCTGTCGGTCGAGAGCGAAGCCTTGGTGATGCCGAGCAGAATCGGCTTACCCTTAGCTGTACGCCCGCCCGCCAGGTCGACACGCTCGTTTTCCTCGCGGAAGCGGAACCTGTCGATGACTTCCTCGGGGAGGAATTCCGTGTCGCCGATGTCCTCAATTTTGACCCAGCGCATCATCTGGCGCGAGATCACTTCGAGGTGCTTGTCGTTGATGTTGACGCCCTGCAGACGGTAGACTTCCTGGATTTCGTTGACCAGGTACTTCTGCAGTTCTTTCTCGCCGAGCACGTGCAGGATGTCGTGCGGGTTGCGCGGGCCGTCCATCAGCGGTTCGCCGACGCGGACGCGTTCGCCTTCCTGAACGTTGATGTGGACGCCGCGGGGGATCGAGTAGTCGATCTGCTTGCCGTCGTCGCCGATGATCGAAATCTTACGCATTCCCTTCGAGATTTCGCCGAACTTCACGATGCCGTTGATCTCGGCAATGATGGCGGTCTCGCGGGGCTTGCGGGCTTCGAACAACTCAACGACACGCGGCAGGCCGCCGGTGATGTCCTTGGTCTTGGTAGTGGCCCGGGGGATCTTGGCGAGTACATCGGCGGCGTGGACTTCTTCGCCGTCGTGCACCATCAAGTGCGCGTGGGTGGGCATGAGGTAGCGGCGTTCCTCGGCCTTCGATCCGCCGGTGGGACGGATGAGGATGGTCGGGACGCGCTTCTCATCGGAGGAGTCGGTGACGACCCACTGGCTCATGCCGGTGATTTCGTCGACCTGCTCGGTCATGGTCATGCCGTCGGTGAGGTCCTTATAGTGAACCGTACCGGAGACTTCGGTGAGGATCGAGAACGTGTAAGGATCCCACTCGAGCAGGATGTCGTTCACCTTCACCTTTTCGCCTTCGCCGTGCAGGATCTTGGCGCCGTAAACGACCTGGTAGCGTTCTTTTTCGCGTCCCTTGTCGTCGACGAGAGCGAGGATGCCGTTGCGGTTCATCGCGATCAGTTCGCCCTTGGCGTTCTTGACCGTGTTGACGCTGATGAACTTGACGAATCCGTCGGATTTCGCGTCTTCCTTCGACTGTTCGGCCGAGCCGGTGGCGGCGCCGCCGATGTGGAAGGTACGCATGGTGAGCTGGGTGCCAGGCTCACCGATCGATTGAGCGGAGATGATGCCGACGGCTTCGCCGCGCTCGACCATGCGGCCGGTGGCGAGGTTGCGTCCGTAGCAGCGCTGGCAGACGCCGCGCTTCGATTCGCAAGTCAGCACCGAGCGGATTTCGACGCGCTCGATACCGGCGGCCTGAATCGCGCTGGCGGTGTCTTCCGTGATTTCGTGGTTCTGGCGCACCAGAACATTCGTATCGTAATCAAGGACGTCCTTGAGCGCGACGCGGCCGACGATGCGGTCGCGCAAAGGCTCAATGGTTTCGCCGGATTCGACGATGGGCTCGACGAAGATGCCGTTGGCGGTGCCGCAATCCGTTTCGGTGACGATCACGTCCTGGGCGACGTCGCACAAGCGGCGAGTGAGATAGCCGGAGTCGGCGGTTTTAAGCGCCGTATCGGCCAGACCTTTACGCGCGCCGTGCGTCGAGATGAAGTACTGCAACACGTCGAGGCCTTCGCGGAAGTTGGCCTTGATCGGCGTCTCGATGATTTCGCCCGACGGCTTCGCCATCAAGCCGCGCATACCGGAGAGCTGGCGGATCTGCTGTTTCGATCCGCGGGCGCCGGAGTCGGCCATGATGTAAATCGGGTTCAGGACCTTGCCGGAACGGTCGCCTTCTTCCATCACCTTGAACATCTCTTCCGAGACCTTCTCAGTGACGCGCGACCAGATTTCGATGATCTTGTTGTAGCGCTCACCGTGGGTGATGGCGCCTTCCTGATATTGCTGCTGCACTTCGACGACGGCCTTTTCGGCGTCAGCGACGAGCTGCGGCTTCACTGCCGGCACGACCATGTCGTCGATGCCGATCGAGATGCCGGCGCGGGTCGCATAGAGGAACCCGAGCGACTTGATCTGATCGAGCATCTGCACGGTGGTCTGGAGACCGAAGCGCAGGTAGCAGTAGTGGACGAGC
>DASXZC010000095.1:0-1721 GCA_036502165.1 Bryobacteraceae bacterium | reverse complement strand
CCAACCGAAGCAGGAGCGCCGGATCCACCCGACGTCCGACAAGCGCGGCGATCTCGAGGACGTCTCGCGCTTCCGAGCCGAGGCGTCCCGCGCGGGCCAAGACGGCATCCCTCGCCGACGGCGGAACAGTGTCCAGTCCGCCGGATACAACTTCGGTGACGAAAAATGGATTGCCCCCGGTGAGCCGATAGAGCTGGTCGGGATCAAGCCGACTCCCGCTGGCAATCGTCGAGACCGCGGCCTCCGACAGCGGCTCAAGCTCGACCCGTTTTGTCGAGCCCTGAGAGGACAGTTCGCCGATCGCGATCCGCAGGATGTCCTTGGGGCTCGCGCCCAGATCCCGGTATGTCACCAGAATGAGAACACGCGACCCGCGAAGGCGACGTCCAAGGAACTCCACCAGGTCGATCGTCGCTTCGTCTGCCCAGTGCAGGTCCTCGAAGACGACCACCGTTAGCTCATCGCGATCGCTGAGTTGGCGCTCGACGGGATCGTGCTCAATCAGCTGTCGAAGCAGCGCACGGAACAGTACGTCTCGAGGAGCTTGAGCGGCGCACAGCTGCAGCAACTCTCCGCCGAGTTGTTCCGCCAGATCGTAGAGCGGGCCGAGAGGTCGAGGTGTGAACAGACCATCGGAGGCGGCCCACAGCCAGCGAGAATCCGGAAGGTCGCCGGCGAACTGTTCCAGCAGGGCGGATTTGCCGCCGCCCGCCTCCGCGGAAATCAGCACAAGTCGCCCGTCGCCGCGCTCCGCATCGGCCGCGAAGGCGGCGAGTGAATGGAGAGCTGACTCACGCTCGAGCAACATGGCTTAAGTGTGCCCGAGTGTCTTGGTGAAAGCCAGCAACAGCTGGCGCCGACGGAAGCGCGGGAGGGAGACGCAGGCGCCTACCCGAAAGGCGCCTGCGTCATCCAACCCCCCGATTGGATTCGAACATCCCCCGCAGCTCAAACGAAAAGGAGAGCGGTTGGAGGTTCCGCCGTCACCCCAATAGGCAGAACGAAACCCTCACGCGAAACATATTACGTTTGACGTCTGTTGTCAATTGGTTCTGGCTGGTATAGCGTGACGGCAGAAGTGAAGGGAACTCAAGTGACGACACCGGGAGTCGAGCCGCTCGGCGCGCGGCGTCCGAGGCGCGCGGTCAGGCTGAGCGCGGACGTGGTGTCGGACGTCGTCGACCGGATCGTGCGCGGTCAACTTGCTGTTGGCACAACGCTGCCGAATGAAGCAGGACTGTGCGAGTACTACGACGTGAGCCGACCAGTCATCCGCGAGGCGCTCAAGGTGGTGGAGCAGAAGGGTCTGATTCGCATCCGCCAGGGCGACGGCACAACCGTGCTTCCGAGAGAGGAATGGTTTCTGCTGGACGCCGACGTGCTCCGAATCTCACTCGAACTGGACGACGCCGGCACGCTGCGACGCGACGTGATCGCGCTGCGACGAGATCTCGAGATGAGCATGGTGAAGCGGAGCGTCGGACACCTCAGCCAGGCCGACTTCGACGAAATCGACCGGCTGCTCGATCAGATGGATGCCACACCCGATTCGATGGTGGTCGACACGATCGACTACGAGGTGCATCGCCGGATTCATCGCGCCTCCGGTAACGACGTTGCGCGGACCATCGCGTTCCAGCTCGTCGACGAGGTCCGCCGCGTCTATCCCGCCATCTATCCGCGCGAGGACTACAACGAATCGAATCGCTCTCTTCGCCGAG
>DASXZC010000094.1:0-3886 GCA_036502165.1 Bryobacteraceae bacterium | reverse complement strand
TGGCGTGAATTTCGTCTCCGCGTCGCGCCCCAGATTGCCGATCAGTATGACCTTATTTACACTTCTTGATGCCATGATTCTGAACTTTAGCACGCCCGGCATCACGACGAAGACTCCGTCTCTTCGGGACCGTGACAATATAGCGAAGGAGACCCGTCTTACCTGCTGTTGTAGAATGCCTCTCGGAGTCAACCACAACGCGCATGAGCACCAGCAAGAAGACCGGTTACCAGTCCCCTTGGATGAATGAAGAACTCGCCCTGTTTCGCAAACAGGTGCGCCGCTTCGTGCAGGAAGAGTTCGTTCCCCAGGAGCCTCGCTGGCGCGAACAGCATCATCCCGGCCTCGAACCCTGGCACAGGGCCGGCGAGATGGGGATCCTGCTAACGGACGTCCCCGAGGAGTACGGCGGTGGCGGTGGCACCTTCGCTCACGAGACCGTCGTGATGGAGGAACTCGCCGGAAATCTGGTGAATTTCGGCACCGGCGTGCACTCGATCGCGGCGCATTACATCCTCGACTATGGGACTGCGGAACAAAAGCAGAACTGGCTCCCTCGCATGGCGCGCGGCGAGTTGATCGGTTCGATCGCCATGAGCGAGCCCGCCGCCGGCAGCGATCTGCAAGGCATCAAGACCACCGCCCGCCGCGACGGCGACGAGTACGTGATCAACGGATCGAAGACGTTCATCACCAACGGATTTCACACCAGCATCATCGTCCTCGCCGTCAAGACCGGCACGACCGCGGAACGTTCATCGAAGAACGTTTCCCTGATCGCAGTCGAGACGACGAACCTCACGGGTTACCGCGTCGGACGCTCTCTCGAAAAAGTCGGCATGCACGCTCAGGATACCTGCGAGTTGTTCTTCGACGACGTCCGCGTCCCCGTCACGCACCTGCTCGGCGGCGAGGAGGGCAAGGGCTTCTACATGCTCATGGAGCAGCTTCCTTACGAACGTCTCACCGTCGGTGTCGGCGCCGTCGCCTCAGTCGAAGCGGCGGTTGCGATCACCACGAAGTACGTCAAGGAACGGCACGCCTTCGGCAAGTCCCTGCTCGATTTCCAAAACACGCGCTTCAAACTCGCCGAGTGCAAAACGGAAGCGCACATCGGCCGCGTGTTCCTCGACAACTGCATCGAGCGTTTGATGGCCGGCAACCTCGATCCCGCGACGGCGGCGATGTCGAAGTATTGGCTCACCGACATGCAGTGCCGCGTCATCGACGAGTGCGTGCAGTTGCACGGCGGCTACGGCTACATGATCGAATATCCGATCGCCCGCTTGTGGACCGACAGCCGCGTCCAGCGCATCTACGCGGGCACGAACGAGATCATGAAGGAACTGATCGCCCGGTCGCTATAGTCCACCCAACAACGAAGACGGCAGATATTGAACCAGGAAGTCCCGGGCCTCCTGCGCATTCATCGCACGCCAGAGCGGTAGCGACACCTTCCCTTTCGGAGAGTCCAGGAGATACTCGTCCGACAGCACCAACTCCTTGACCCCTCCCCGCGCTCGCGTGACTCTTGTGAACTCATTCCACCCGATCTTCTTGCCGCCTCGCGTGGTCACGCCCCATGGTTCCATGTAGCGGATGAAGTGGCGTTCCACGTTCATCATGAGCAGGGGAATCATTCCGAACGAACAAATCGCCAGAGGCCAATAGACACAACCGGGCACCGAGCGCTTCAACCGAACTTCCATGGACGAGTAATCCTCCAAGCTTGAAAAATACGGTTTCAGGATACACCACGCCCGCGTTTCGGCGCATAATCAAGAGCAATGCCGCTTACCCGATCCCTGCTGGCCGCCGCGTTCGGCGCCGCGCTTCCGCTCTGCGCTCAATTCATCAGCGCCGATACGTACACGCGCTACGAGTTGCTCGCGCCATCGAGCCACCAGTTCCGCATCATCTACGAAGTCACTGAAACCGCGCCTCTTGCCAAGTTCCACTTCAATCAGATCCGCCCGGGAAGCGAGGCTTCGGATGAAGCCGTCTACGACGCGGCAACCGGTCAGCCGCTGAAATTCGAAGTCGTCACCGGAACGCAAGCCAAGAAGGACGCACCCGATCAGAACCTCATCGCGGACGCTCACTACATCGAGGTGCACCTCGCACATCCCGTACCCGCGCAGGGCGAATATCGGCTTCGAATTGAAAAAACGTACATGGATCCCAAGAGCTACTATGCCGAAGGCTCGCAGGACATCGTGTTCATGCGCCCGCTCGGCATCCCTCGTGACAGCGTAGTTTTGCCCGCCGGATACGAACTCGTGCAAACCTCCATGGCCGCGCAAGTCCTCGCCGAACCCGATGGACGCCTGCGTCTCGGCTTCATGAACCCCGGCAGCGGTGGACAGCTCGAAGTCAAAATCATCGCGCGCCCCTTGCCGTCCTCGAAGGCCTCCGCGGCCAAGATGCCCAGGGAACGTGCCTACCAGGATCGCGAGATCCTGTACGAACTTCTCGATCCTTCGACCAGCGCCTTCCGCATCACTCACGACTACACCGAATCCCGCCCGGGACGCGCGCACTACATCAACATCGTCCGCACCGGCAGCCATGTCTCCGACCCCGCGAGCATCGATCTCGATTCCGGCCAGCCTCTCAAATTCGAAGTCATGACGGCCAAGGAAGGCAAAGCCCGCAAGATTCCCGTTTTCGAAAATCCAGTGGACGCAGATGACAATTCGGAAATCGTAGTCACGTTCCTCGACAAACCAGTCGCCCCCGGCACGAGCGTCCGTTTGCGCCTGATGGAAACCTACACCGATCCGAAGAGTTATTTCATGGATGGTGACGAACTGGTCTGGACCCGCACCTTTGGACGCCCGCGAAACACCGTCGTCCTCCCCAAGGGATGGACGATCACGGCGATGGACACACCGGCCATCGTCCGGACTCTCCCCGACGGCCGCGTCTCCGTCTATACCGTTAATCCTCGCAATGACGAGGTGAAGGTATGGTTTCGCGCGCGCAAACGTGCTATTCAGGAAGCGAAGCCATGAGTGAACTCGCCCGCATCGGAGTCGCCCTCGAATCGGATCTGCTCGAGGAATTCGACCGGCTCATTGAACGGCGTGGATATTCGAGCCGCTCGGAAGCCTTCCGCGACATGATCCGCGGCGAGCTGAATCAGATGCAGGTCTCGTCACCGGAACAGCATGTCATCGGTACGCTAACCATCATTTACGATCACAACGTCCGCCAGCTTTCCGAGAAGCTCACCGGCATGCAGCATGAGCATCACCACGAGATTGTCTCGACCCTTCACGTTCATCTCGATCATGATCGCTGTCTCGAAGTTTTGGTACTGCGCGGCCGCGCGGTTGGAGTACAGCAAATCGCGGATCGCCTCGTAGCCACCAAGGGCGTCATGCAGGGACGCCTGACCCTCGCCGCCGCCGATCCCGAACACGCCCATCCTCATCATTAAAAACGGCCTGAAATCCTTGCCCTTGATGCAACCATCGCCGCAGAGTCTATAATCTTCATTAGGCGAATTGCGCTTCCGAAAAGGCGCAAGGGTGCGGCCTTAGTTTCGCCGCGCTCCGTTTGCGCTTGTTCTTAGAACTTGGAGACCCGACCAGTGGACAACGAACAAACCGGCATACGACCCATCGACGAACTCAATAATCTCTCGACCAGGGTCGAGTCGATTAACGAACTCGCGGACCTCAAGCCCATATTCGCGCGAGTCGAAGAGATCGCAAAACAAAACGCCGGCACAACTGAAATCGAACTTGCAGTAAAGCAAGTCAAGACCCAACTCGTTAATCGCGGTAAGAAGCTGAAGGAAGCCGGCGCCATTGGAACGGTCAGTTCCCCACTTCCGACGAACGCCAACCGGATGCCAGGACCTCCGCCGCAGTCGCGGCAT
>DASXZC010000093.1:0-5588 GCA_036502165.1 Bryobacteraceae bacterium | reverse complement strand
AATGGAAGTGTCCGATGGTGAATTCTGAAGTGATCACCGAGGCAGAGCAACCGCCGGCGGAGTCCGCGAGCGGGCAGGCGCTTCCGTCCTCAGGCAAGCTGCATTGGTTATTTCTGGGCGTTACGTGCGCCTTGTTAGGACTTCTGCTGGCATCAGGAATTGTCGCGGTGGCATCGCTGCGAAAGATGCACGCGCAGCAGTCCGCCATCACGCATGTGCTCGCTGAGCGAACACAGTTGCTGTCGGGATTGTCGCTTTCCATTCAGAGTTACAACGACGCCGTGCAGCGATTCCTCGGCCAAGCCCAAGCCAACCAGGCGCAGGAAGATCAGGCGCAACGCGAACAGGCGGCCGCGTCGCGCCATCATATCGAGCAGCTTGCTGTCGAGATCGATTCCGATCTGCGGCGTTATCCGGTCGATCGCGACTCGGCGGAGGCCGTGCTGTTCGATGGCATGCGAGACGTGTATCTGCAGCAGCGTACCGTGTACGTCGCGGTCCTCGAGAGCAAGCCCGATCAGCGGCGGCGTGAGGCGCAGAATCTGATCAATCAGCAAATGGAGCCGTTGCAAAAGAAGATCACGGACTGGTCGGGGAAGATGCGGACGTGGAACTCCGACCGCCTCAAGACCGTCGATGATTCGCTGATCGCCGAGCTGGCCGGAGCGCAGAGTGGACTCACCAAGGCACTCGCGATTGGGCTGGCGAGCGGATTATTGCTGGTGCTCAGCGGCATGGCGTACATCGTACGACTCGAGCGCCAAACCCGCGGCGGCTACGACGAACTGGTGCAAAGCCGGCGCGAATTGCAGGATCTTTCATCGCGCCTGGTCGACGCGCAGGAGACTGAACGCCGCTCGATTTCACGCGAACTGCACGACGAAATCGGGCAATCGCTTGGCGCGCTGCTAGTCGATCTGGGTCATCTCTCGACCGCCATGGCCGATCAGCATCCCGAGGTGAAGGAGCAATTGGCGAACATGAAATCGATCGCCGAGAGGACGTTCCAATCCGTCCGCAACATCGCGCTGTTGCTGCGTCCGTCGATGCTCGACGATCTCGGATTGGTGGCGGCGCTCGAATGGCAGGCGCGCGAAATCTCGAGGCGCAGCGACATCGAGGTCGAGATCCAATCGGAAAACGTCTCGGATAATCTGCCGGACGAATACCGCATCTGCGTCTACCGGCTGGTGCAGGAGGCATTGAATAATGCCGTGCGCCACTCCGGTGCGAAGAACGCGACCGTAGCGGTGCGGCAATCCCCGACCAGCATCTTCGCACGCATCAGCGACGATGGCCAAGGCTTCGATCCCGTGCGGACGCGAGGACTCGGGCTGCTCGGTATGGACGAGCGCGTCAAGCGGCTCTCCGGCACTTTAACGGTTGAATCGACGCCAGGTCACGGCGCAACAGTGACGGCGGAACTCCCGTTCCATTCGTCGAACGGCAAGCACTCATGACTCCGATCCGCGTAGTGCTGGCGGATGACCACACGTTGATCCGCGCGGGGTTGCGAATGGTAGTGGAAGCTCAATCCGATTTGAAAGTGATCGGCGAAGCGGCCGACGGAAGAGAGGCCGTCGCGCTCGCTGAGAAGATGAAACCCGACGTCGCGGTAATGGACATCGGGATGCCGAGTTTAAACGGTATCGAAGCGTGCCGGCAGATCCGCGAACTGCTTCCCGATACACAGATCGTGATGCTGAGCATGCACTCCGACGAGGGCTACGTGCTGCGTGCGTTGAAGGCGGGAGCGAAGGCGTATCTTCTTAAAGACTCCGCCGAGGCCGATCTGGCGCTCGCGATTCGCGCGGCCGCGGCGGGGAAATCCTTCTTCAGTCCGGCGGTTGGCAAGGTCCTGCTCGAGGATTACATGCGCAAGCTGCAGCGCACCGGCGGTGAGGATTCTTACGACCTCCTCTCACCGCGCGAACGCGAGATCCTGCAGTTAGTGGCCGAAGGAAATTCTAGCAAAGATATCGCGGATCTCTTGCAGCTCAGCGTCTATACCGTCGAGACGCATCGCGCCCGCGTGATGCAGAAGCTGAATTTGCATAGCGTCCCTGAACTGATCCTCTACGCGGTCCGCAAGGGAATTATTTCCTAACGCGAATCGGTGAGCCTACTGACTCACGGGTGCCTCGCATACCGACTTGCCTGTAGAACCGATTCTTTAGCCTTTCAGTCCAATAGAGTGAAGCCGTGCCAGGGTAGCGCCGGCCGGAAAGATCTTAGGAGGCTACATGAACAGACAGAATTTTCGGAGACGCTCGCAAGCCATTCTGGTAACTGCGGCGCTCGCGATCGGAGTGGGCGTTGCCGGGTTGGCCGCCGCCGATCACATGGGAAAAGCAAATCCGCCAGCAGTGCTGAACGTCGCTGAAGGCACAGTGAGCAGCCCGAATCGCTTAGGGTTCGCACCGGTGGTGAAGAAAGTATTGCCGACCGTTGTGAACATCGCGTCCACTAAGGTCACGAAAGTGCCAACCGGTATGTCCGACAACGGCGACTGGTTTTTCCAGCAATTTTTCGGCGATCAGGGCTCGGGCCGACGTCAGTTCCGCAACCCGCAGCAGCAAGCGCCTGAACAACAGCGCGAGCAAGGGCTCGGATCAGGCGTGATCATGACCCAAAACGGCTACATTCTGACCAACAATCACGTAGTCGATGGCGCCACAGACGTCCGCGTGACGCTCAATGACAAACGTGAATTCAAGGCGACCGTCGTCGGCCGAGATCCCCATTCGGATCTGGCTGTCCTGAAGATTGACGCCACGAATCTCCCCGCGATCACGGTTTCGGATTCATCGCAGGTTGAAGTGGGCGACTACGCTCTGGCAGTCGGCGATCCCTTCGGCGTAGGTCAGACCGTGACGATGGGAATCGTCAGCGCGACCGGCCGCAACCATCTTGGAATTGAAGACTACGAGGACTTCATTCAGACCGACGCTCCGATCAATCCGGGCAACTCCGGCGGAGCTCTAGTGAATGATCGCGGCCAATTGATCGGTATCAACACTGCGATCCTCACGCACAGTTCGGGTAATCAGGGAATCGGTTTTGCGATCCCTGTGAACATGGCCCGCAACGTAATGGATCAGTTAGTGAAGAACGGAAAAGTGACGCGCGCCTATCTCGGAATTCTGCCGCAGGACATCACTCCGTCGATCGCGAAAGCCTTCGGTGTTTCGCAAACAGGTGGCGCTCTGGTCGGTGACGTGACGGCGAACAGCCCTGCCATGCGCGCCGGTCTGCAAAAGGGTGACATCATCCTCGAGCTGAATGGCAAGCCGGTCGTCGATAGCAATTCGCTCCGTATGGCGATATCGATGAGCCCGCCGGAATCGAACGTCAATCTCAAGATCCTGCGCAATGGTTCGCAGAAAGACATGACGGTTAAACTCACGGAGTTCCCGAATGAGCAGGCGCAAGCAACCCAGCCGGGCGCCGAGTCCGGTAGCGCTTTGTCCGGAGTTTCGGTTGAGAATCTCGATACCGACTCCGCTCATCAGCTTGGCCTGCCGGCCAACACGCAAGGCGTCGTCGTAACCAGCGTGAGTCCGGCGAGTGAAGCAGCCGGCGCAGGACTGCACCGCGGCGACGTGATTCAGGAAGTGAATCGCAAGCCGGTGAAGAGCACTTCTGATTTCGAACGAGCTGTTGGAACTTCGAAAGACGAGACGCTGCTGTTGATCAACCGCAACGGCACCACTATGTATCTGGCCGTCTAACCGACACTGGATTCGGCGCTGACCAGACCCGCGGAAGGCCGGTGGCATCATAAGGATGCCGCCGGCCTTTCGTGTTTTTATGGCGCTTTTGAAAGAGGATGATCGGAAGTTCGCTAGATAGGACGCCGGCCTTGGATGACCCGTACCAGAACCATGATGATCGCCAATACCAGGAGAATGTGGATGAACCCTCCGACGGTATAAGAGGTGACCATCCCTAATAGCCACATCACCAGAAGAATTACGGCAATTGTCTCAAGCATTTTACTTCCTTTCTGCCGACCTGCATTGCACGCCTCCCGCCAATTCACAAAGCCTTCCAAATCTTCGGCCGCGGGTGTTGTTCGAAGACGCCCCGCACCAATTTTCATGGCGGCGTAACCAATCCTCCTGCCGGTGTGCGCTCTAAAGATAGCCCAATAAGTACGCGATCAAGAGGATCAGCAGAATCGTGCCGAGGCCGATCCCCGCTCCGCCACCGTAGCCCCAACGACTGTGGCCGTAATATCCTCCACCCCCGCCCAGCACCAAAATCAAGATGATCAGCAGTATCAGCAACATTTGTCTTCTCCTCAGTTTTCTTCACTCGTTGCAATTTGCAACACTCGTCCGTATGCAACCAAATAGCCATGCCCGATGTAACGATTCAAATCGGGCAGAGTGCGTGTAGTTTGTTCCCATCGGGTATCGGGCAAATACAGGATCGGGAGTTATTGATACGGCCCTAACCTTGCTTTGTTCCACAAAACATTGCTCTTTCGGTTTGGTATCAAAGGCGCATGGACGTTTGTGCAATGGCAACTGTCCCTGTTCCCCAGGTGAATCACGACCTCCACGTGCCCGGATGGAAGCCCATTCGCGACGCTGTACAGACGGTCGGAGAGTTGGGGATCTTTACTTTTCGTGTCTGCAAGGCAATGGTGCGGCCGCCTTACGAGTTCCGCGAATTCATTCATCAACTGGATCTTATAGGGTCGATGTCGATGCCGCTGATCGCCCTCGCCGGCGCGGCGACAGGCGTGGTCCTTTCTTTACAGACTCGCGATAGCTTGACGCGATTTGGCGCGAAATCCGTGCTGCCGGTTGTGATCGTCTTCTCATTGATTAAAGAGACGGGACCGATTATCACTGGCCTCGTCGCCTCGGGCCGCGTCGGCGCAGGCATTGGAGCGGAGCTTGGATCGATGAAGGTCACCGAGCAGATCGATGCGATGGAAGCATCCGCTGTCGATCCGCACAAGTACCTGGCCGCGACTCGGGTGCTGGCCGCTATCGTGGCGCTGCCGTTGCTGACGATCGTTGCCGATTTCTGCGGAATCATGGCCGGCTGGGTCGCGACCACGCTCGCGGAGCCCGTCTCTCTGCGGCTATTTATCGAGAACGGCTTCAAGTCCGTCACGTTCGACGACATCATTCCACCGACGATGAAAACGGCGGTTTTTGGCCTGATTATCGGCCTGATTTCAACATTTCAAGGCATGCGGACGCGCGGGGGCACAGAAGGCGTAGGCCGCTCGGCGACAGGATCTGTCGTGCTGTCTTCACTGCTGATCATTCTGGCCGATGTGATCCTGGTGCGCTTGATCATCGAGTTTTTCTAACGCCATGGATACGGAACAACAAACAATCGGCGTGAAGGACGTTCGAAAATCCTTCGGCGAGCAAGTCGTGCTCGATCGCATTACGTTTGAGCTGAATCCGGGCGAAGTGACGTGTGTGCTGGGACGTAGCGGCACGGGAAAGAGCGTCCTGTTGAAGCTGCTGATAGGGCTCGAGCACGTCGATTCAGGGACCGTTCAACTGGCTGGCCAAGATATCACCGCCGGTGCTCAGCCGGCGTTGAACGAAGCGCGAAAG
>DASXZC010000092.1:0-31458 GCA_036502165.1 Bryobacteraceae bacterium | reverse complement strand
GAAAATCGCGAACAGTTTCTCAGACATCGACGGCATCGGCTTCATCGTCGAAGCCTGGAAGGAATCCCTCAGCGCCACTCACTGCCTCGACTTACTCCGCCGCTACATGGGGACGCTCCAACACCAATTCAATACGACGCTGACAAATTTCTACAAACTCGAAACCAGCCGCCTCAAGCGCAGGCATGATCCGGACTCAGTCCTGCCGTATGAACGCCCATGCCTGGGCTCATTCGAACCGATCGAGTACTTACGCAAGGGTGAAGACGAAGAAGACGGCGAGGAGCCCTTCGACCCAAGCCCCGCAGCCGCCCAGCCAACGCAGGCCGCACAACGAATCGAACCCAAGCCCGGCTCCAACTCAGTGACTCCAATCAACATTCACGACTCGATCAAAGTCTTCCGCCCCATCAAGAAACAATGAAACACACCACGTCACCAGTGGCCAACCTGCTTTTTGAGCGCTAACAACGCAAATCGCAGCCCAAGCCCGGCCAGCCGATCTTTGAAAATTGCATATTTGTTCCTGATCCTAACGGGCCTCGCCCAAGAACTCACGAAATGCAGATGCCGCCGTCGACCGCAATCACGACGCCATTTACATACGCGGCCGCGCGCGACGCCAGATAAATCGCCACGCCCGCCATGTCGGCCGGCTCGCCGATCCGCTTCAATGGGCACGTCCGATCCAAGCCCTCTTTGAAATGATCGAGCACATGCTTCGTCATCATGCTCTCAAACGGCCCCGGCGCAACGGCATTAACCGTAATATTGCGGCGCCCGATATGGACGGCCAGAATCCGCGTCAGATGATGCACCGCCGCCTTGCTTGGACCATACGCGAAATTCTCGAGCTCCGAAACGGCCAGCCCGTCGATCGATCCGACATTGATCACCCTCGCCGGATCTCCGGGCGCCGCCGCCTTCTCGAGCATCGGCAGACACGCTTGCGTCAGGAAGAAAATCCCCTTGACGTTCGTGTCCATCACCTTGTCCCAACCGGTCTCCGGATATTGGCCGATCGGAGCACCCCACGCCGCGCCGGCATTGTTGACCAGGATGTGCAGCTTCTCTTCCTGCTTCGCAATTTCGGATGCGAGATGTTCGCACCCGGCGACGGTCGACAAGTCGGCGGGAATGGAAATGCACGGCCCGGCGGCGGCGGATAGCTGCCGCGCGGCCTCATCGCAGACGTCCTTCTTGCGAGAAGAAATGTAGACCTTCGCGCCGGCTTCCAGATAGCCGCGCGCAATCATCAGTCCGATGCCGCGGGATCCCCCAGTGACCAACGCGGTCTTGCCTTTGATCGAGAACAGGGAATCGACGCCAATAGCGTCTTGAGGAGTCATCATATATGAATTCGCGCTGTGAGCCCGCGCTGGGCGGAGTATATCAAAGCCTCGATTTGCGGCGGCAGTCTTGTTGAGCGTCCCGCAGCGAACGGCGGAATCCCATGAGCGGACGAACTTCGCGCCGACACCCGCAATTCGCTCGTTTTTCGCGGCCCTCGACTTGCTCCCGCAAACCCCTATGGACACACTGCGCCGGGATATCGTCTTCTCACTGCGCGTACTCGCCAAGCGCCCTGGATTTACGCTCATCGCCGCTTTGACGCTGGCGATCGGCATCGCCGCGAACACCACGATCTTCACGTTGATCAACGGCGTCCTGCTGCGCCCGCTGCCCTATCCGCACTCCGAGCGCGTGCTCAGCCTGTGGACGAGTTACGCGTCCGCGAAGGGCCAACCCGACATCTTCTCGCCTCCGAATTATTTGGATGTCGCCGCACGATCGAAGACGCTCGAAGCCGTCGGCGGATCCACCTCCTTCAGCTTCACCCTCGCCGGAGCGAACGGTGGCGGCGAGCCGGAATATGTCCCAGGAATTCGCATGACCGCTTCGACCAGCACAGTCCTCGGCGTGCAGCCGCGCCTCGGTCGATGGTTCACGGCGAAAGAAGATGAGCAAGCCGAACCCGTCGCCGTGTTGAGCGATTCGTTATGGCGCCGCCGCTTCGCCGCCGATCCCGCGGCGGTCGGTCAGACGATCCTCTTGAACGGCCGCAATTTCACCATCGTCGGAGTCCTCCCGCCGCAAATCGGCTATCCATCGCCGCAGACGCAGATCTACACCCCGATCAGTTTTACCGCTGAAGACAAGGCCGCCAACAATCGCGGGAATGTGTTTCTGGACGTGATCGCACGAATGCGCGATGGCGTCACCCTGTCGGCCGCCGAAGCGGAACTTCGCACCATCGCACAAACGATGTCGACGGAATCCGCGTTGAACACGGGAATCGAAATGGGCGCCACCACGCTGCAGGATAGCCTGGTCGGAAATGTTCGCCCCGTGCTGCTCGCGCTCTGGGCAGCGGTCGCATTCATGCTCGCAGTCGGTTGCGCGAACGTCGCGAATCTCCTGCTGATGCACGCCGCCGGACGCCAGCGTGAATTCGCATTGCGCCGGTCGCTTGGCGCGACCCATTGGCGGCTCATCCGCCAACTCTTGACCGAGAGCGTGCTGCTCGCCGGCTTCGGCGGACTGTTGGGATTGCTCTTGCAAGCCTGGGCGACTCCCGCCCTCGCCGCGCGTCTGCCGAAGAACTTCTTTCAGACCGGCGTCGAGTTCGGATTCGACTCGCACGTCTTATGGTTCACCGCGGGCATCTCGATGTTGACCGGCATCCTGTTCGGACTCGCGCCCGCCATCGGCGCCGCCGGTGGCGAACTAGCCAAAGCCTTGCGCGAAGTCGAGCGCAGCGGCGGCAGCCAAGGCCAACGCCGCATGGGCCGTTTGCTCGTCGTCGGCGAAGTCGCCGCGGTGCTGGTGCTGTTGATCGGCGCGGGCCTCGTGCTCAGAAGTCTCGACCGGTTGCACTCCGTCAATCCCGGATTTCGATCCGGAAATCTACTCGTCTGGCAGATGTTCCTTCCGACCGCGCGCTATCCGGACGTGAACGCGCAGCGCACGTTCTACAATCGCGTGCTCGATCAAGTGGAATCCCTCCCCGGAGTGCAAGGCGTCGGCCTCGCACAGCCGCTGCCCTTTGGCCCGATTGACATCATCAACGACGCCGGCTTCCGCATCGCCGGCATGCCCGATCCCGCGCCCGATCAAATGCCGCAAGCGTTGATCACGCGCGCCACGCCCGGATACTTCGGCGCCATGAACATCCCTTTGCTCGAGGGCCGCGTGTTCACCAAGCAGGACGCGGAAACGTCGACTGCAATCGTCATCTCGGAAACTTTAAGGCGCCGCTACTTCCCCAACTCCGATCCCATCGGGCAACGCATCTTGCTCGGTTCGCGCCGCCTCGAAATGCAAATCGTCGGCGTAGTCGGCAACGTCAAACACAACAACCTGCGCAACGGCCTTCGTCCGGAGTTCTACCTGCCGCTCACACGCTTCACTCCTGGCGCCGCGGGCCTGGTCGTGCGCAGCGGCTCAGGAGTTTCGCAGGCCGCAATCACAGCCTTACAGGAACGCGTATGGTCGGTCGATAGCGCCATGGCCGGCAATCTCGTCTCGCCCGTCGATACGCTGCTCGACGCCTCGCTCGCCATTGATCGAATTGCAACGGCTCTCTTCGCGACCTTCGCCGGAGCGACGCTCGCACTCGCGCTCGTCGGTGTCTATGGAGTTCTCTCGTATTCAGTCCGCCAGCGGACTCGCGAAATTGGAATCCGCCTGGCTCTCGGCGCATCGCCACGTTTTGTACTTCAGATGGTTTTGGGCGAAGCCTTCCGGCTCGCGGGCCTCGGCGTCATATCAGGATTGATCGCGGCCTTCATTCTGTCGCGATATCTGCAAACGTTGCTGTTCGAAGTGAAGGCGTACGACCCGGCGACATACATCATCGCCGCGGTTTCATTGCCTCTGGCAGCATTAGCCGCCGCTTACATTCCGGCTCTCCGGGCGACGCGAGTCGATCCCGCGACATCTTTGCGGGCGGAATAAACAGCCGCTACAACTCGAGGACGAGCTTGCCAACGCCGTCCTCATATCGCTCGTTCATAGCGAATGCGGATTGGATACCGTCGAACGGACGCCGATGCGTCACGATCGGCGCGAAGAACTGCGGACGCTCCGCCAACATCTCGAGCGCCGCCTTCGAATCGTGATTCGAACGTCGCACGGCATAGAAGAACAGTTCCTTCCGGCGCATGATGTGAAAGGCGAATTCGACCGTCGCTTCGGATGGAATGCCCGTCATCACGACCCGTCCGCACGGGCGGCACACTTGCAGAGATTGATTGATCGATCCATCCTTGGCGGCACAGTCGATCACGAGATCGGCTCCGCGCCCGCCACTGTCTGAGAGGATCTGTTTCACGGCATCGGGGCCACTGTTGAGAACAGCATCGGCGCCCATCGAACGTGCCATCTCGCGGCGAAACGTGAGAGGTTCAACAGCCCATATGCGCCGCACTCCGGCGAGCTTCAACACGGCGATCGTGAGCAATCCGATCGGACCGCATCCGAAAACAACAGCAGTTTCGCCGACGCATGGTTTGGCGAATTCCATCGAATGCAAAATGATCGACAAAGGCTCGGCGAGCGCGCCTTCGATCAACCCTAAATTCGATGGCAGAGGGAGGACATTATGCAGAGGAAGATCGACATAATCGCGGAAAAATCCAGGCTCTTCGGGAGTACTGAGGAACTTCAGATTGGCGCAGACATTATGATGCCCGGAAATACAGTACTCGCAGTGATAGCAGTACAAAGCCGGCTCGAGAATAACAGGGTCACCCTTCGCCACTCCGCCGACTGTGGACTCAACAACGACACCCGACGGCTCGTGCCCGAGCACCATCGGATAGACGCAAGGCGTATCGCCGATCGAACCTTCGGAAAAGTAGTGCAGATCCGATCCGCAAACTCCGACAGCCGCAACCTTCACGCGGACTTTGCCCGCGGGCACAACATCGGCAAACGGACGCTCGACTACATCGATGCGCCGGCGGCCGGTCAATTCGGCAACTCGCATGGGAATCGTTTAGGGCTTCTTGAAAAGACTGTCGAACGCCGCGCGAGCATCGCTCACATTGCGGGGCTCGGACATCCGCGAATCACTCCCACCGCCGCCAAACCCATTGCTGCCGTTCGAACCGTTGCCATTCTGAAATGGCCGGCCGAAACCGTTCTGCATGGGAGGCGCCGTCTTCGCGTCACGGGCCACCGTAACACGCGGGCTGAACGATGCGCAGTCGTTCGCTTGATCCTTATAAGGGATGCGCGCCGGAATGGGCTTCAGGCACTGGAACCGGGTCGAGGGTTCAAAATGCGCGCACTGTTTACAGCAATGGAGCGCGGCGTTACATTTCGGGCAATTACCCTTCATATCAAGGCCGGGCTGCAATGTTGTGGAACAGTTATAACATCGGGACGCTGTCACCGTTTGTACCAACCGGGGAAGGCGTGGCCCGGTTACGTCCAACGGCGGACGCGGTCCTTGCGGGCGCGGTTTCTGGTCGCGGTTCTGGTGGCCGTTTTGGCCAGGCGAGCCGGATTCCTGGTATCCGCGCGATTTGTATTTGCGATCTCCGTCCATGGATTTCTGAATGTACTCCTTTGGGAAGACAGGACGTTGTGTGTGGGTGAGGCTAACGAAATCAGGGACTTGCTGACTGACTTTCTATCCGAACGTGCGAGAGGGACTCCGAGCCGAATCAAGTTTCATCCGGGAAATCGCATGCAAGCTTTCTCAGTAGTCCGGAAATTCGGATGGCCGTGCGACGTGTGTAACACGATTGCCAACCAATCGGAGAGGATACTGGTACCAGGAGGCTCAAACCGCTATGGCGAACCTTTCGTTTCCCGGCTCAACCGGTTTCCACCTAAACTACCTTGTACCACGGAAACGGTTCAAATTGCTACTCCTTTTTTTAGTTCCAGATTAGACCTGGGTGGTCCTGGATCTTTAGCCACGGACGTTCTATGAATCTGCCCCTGGCTCGGTCTGGGTCCGTTTGTTTGGAAGTTGGGATACGATGGATCCGTGAAACACTCCGCGCTCCTCCCTAAATCGCTTGCCGTCCTGTTGCCGATGGCCTTTGCGTTGGCGGCTGCAGGCTTCGCGGGTCAGACGCCGACAGCCGAACAATCTCTCAGTTGGAAGACCGTCTCGAATGCAAAGATCTCGCCCGACGGATCGATGATCGCGTACACAACACAGGAGACGGATTGGAAGGACAACGAGTTCCGCACGCAAATCTGGATCATGCGGACTCGCGACAAGACCGCTTACGAATTGACGTCCGCGGCGAAGTCGAGTTCGTCGCCGGAATGGTCCCGCGACGGGCGCCGAATCGCTTTCCTTTCGGAACGCGTCGGCGGCAAGGCGCAAGTGTTCGTGATCGATCCGCAAGGCGGCGAAGCCGTGCAACTGACGCACTCCGAGACGAGCGTCATCGCCTTCCACTGGTCGCCGGACGGTTCGATGATCGCCTACACGGCTGCCGATGCGGAGAGCAAGGAACACAAGCAGCGAAAGGAGAAATACGGCGAATTCGAGATCGTTCAACAGGACGATTCGATGGTCCACTTGTGGTGGATCGCCGTGCCGGCCGAGCAGACGGCTGAAGAGTCCAAAGCCGAACGCCTGACCGAAGGATCGATCTTCAGCGTCGGACCCTTCAACTGGGCGCCGGATTCAAAGCGCATCGCCTTCAGTGCGGCGCACGATCCCGAACTGGGTTCCGCGGGCACCAGCGATATTTACGTCATCGCGCTCGATCAAAAGACAGCGACAAAGATTGTGCAAACCCGCGGGCCGGATACGAATCCGCTATGGTCGCCCGATGGCGAGAAGATCGCGTACGAGACTTCGAACGGTGAAGAAGCCAACTTCTATAAGACCTCTCGCATCGCAGTCGTGACTCCAGGCGGATCGCCGGTTGTTGTGACTCCGGACTTCGACGAGAATCCGCGCTTGCTCGATTGGGGACCGGACGGAATCTACTTCGGAGCGATGGAAAAGACCGCGGAGCACCTGTTCCGTGCCGATCCCGCGACGCACAAGGTGACGCGCTTGAGCGCCAACGATCATACGATTGCGGTGCGTCCGAGTTTCACACACGACTTCAAACAAGCCGCGTCGATCTGCAGTGCGCCGAATGAATTCGCCGAAGTCTGTGATGGCCCGCTGCTGGCCGCTTATCAACCGGTGCCGCTGACGCACATGCGCGATCAGTTGCAAGGCTTCGATATCGGCACGCGCGAAGTCGTCCAATGGAAATCGAAGGACGGCACGAAGATCGAAGGAATTCTCCTCAAGCCAGTCGGATTCGACCCGTCGCACAAGTATCCGCTGCTGGTCGTGATCCATGGTGGACCGACCGGCATCGATCGCCCCGATATCGCGCCCGATCGCTACTATCCGGTCGAACGATTCCTCGCGAAAGGAGCAGTCGTTTTGCGGCCGAACTATCGCGGCTCGGCTGGTTATGGAGAGAAGTTCCGCTCGCTGAACGTCCGCAATCTCGGGCTCGGCGACTATGACGACGTGATTTCAGGAGTCGATTATCTGATCGGCAAAGGCTTCGTCGATCGCGACCGCGTAGGCGCGATGGGATGGAGTCAAGGCGGCTACATTTCGGCCTTCATTACGTGCTACAGCGACCGCTTCCGCGCGGTGTCGGTCGGCGCGGGGATTTCCGATTGGATGACCTATTACGTCAACACCGATATTCATCCCTTCACGCGCCAGTATCTGAAAGCGACGCCTTGGGAGGATTGGGCGATCTATCGCAAAACATCCCCGATTTCCTATGTCGAACGTGCAAAGACGCCGACATTGATTCAACATGGCGAGCTCGACAAACGCGTGCCGATCCCGAATGCGTACGAACTCTATCAAGCCTTGCAGGATCGCGGAGTGCCCGTGCGCATGGTCGTCTATAAAGGCTTCGGCCACGGAATCACTAAGCCCAAGCAGCAACTGCATCTGCTCGAGCAGAACTACGAGTGGTTCAGTCAATATGTCTGGGGCGAAAAGCCGGCGGGCGGTGCTTCGACGATCAGCGTCTCGGACTCGCCGCGCTAAGCTAGTGAGTGAAGTGCTCATCCAATTGGACGGCAGGACAGTGCAGCGTCCGCAATGGTTGCGGGCTCCGGCGCCAGTCGGCGAAAACTACGCGAATTTAAAGACGCTCGTCAGCGACTTGAAGCTGCACACGGTGTGCGAATCGGCGGCATGCCCGAACATCGGCGACTGCTGGAATCGGCGAACGGCGACGTTCATGATCCTAGGCAATGTCTGCACGCGGCGCTGTGGATTTTGCGCCGTGCAGAAAGGCGGTCCGCTGCCTGTCGACTATGACGAGCCAAGACGCGTAGCCGAAGCGGTCGCCGCGCTTGAATTGAAGTTCGCGGTAATTACGAGCGTCAATCGCGACGACCGCAAGGACGGCGGCGCGGAACTGTTCGCAATGACGATCCGCGCAATTCGGGAGCGTGTGCCGGGTTGTGGCGTCGAGGTGCTCGTGCCGGATTTCCAAGGCTCGAAGCCAGCGATGAAGATCGTGATGGACGCCGCGCCGGACGTTCTCAATCACAACACTGAGACCGTTCCGCGCCTCTATCGGCAAGTGCGATTAGGCGCGCGCTATGAACGTTCGCTCGAGATGCTCGAGTATGCGAAGTCATTGCGGCCCGATCTTCCGGTGAAATCCGGACTGATGCTCGGGCTCGGCGAGACGATCGACGAAGTCGTGCAAGTGATGCGCGACTTGCGCAAGCATCGCGTGGACGTGTTGACGCTCGGCCAATATCTGCGGCCATCGCCGAAGCATCTGCCGATCATCCGCTATGTCGCTGTCGAGGAATTTCAGGAGTTGAAGCGCGCCGGCTACGAAATGGGATTCTCGCACGTCGAGAGCGGTCCGCTAGTGCGCAGCTCCTATCACGCGGCGGATCACGTCGCTTGAGTGTTGCGATTCTGCCGGGCGCGGTGTATCAGATCACGCTGCCGCTTCCATTCGAGCTCGAGGAAGTCAACGTCCATCTCGTGCGCCTCGACGACGGATGGATGCTTATCGACTCGGGCTTCGGTAATACACGATCCTTCGAACTGCTCGAAGCGGCGCTACAGGAACTGAAGATCGATTGGCCGCAGATCCGAGTGCTGTTGTTGACGCATCTGCATCCTGATCATGTCGGACTCGCTGAACGAATCGCCGCGCTCGCGCATCCGAAAATCGCCATGCACGAGGCCGAAGCCGGGCACTTGAACGCGATGATCGAAGCAGGTAAGCCGACATGGTTTGAGCCGCTGCACGTCATCGGTGGAACTCCGCGAGATGAGATCGCAAAGATCAATGATGAGTTCGCACCGATGCGTAAGAAGTTGCGGCGTATTGATCCGGATCTTCCACTGCTAGGCGGCGAGACGCTTCCATCGGCGATTGGGACGCTCGAAGTGATCTGGACGCCCGGCCACTCGCCGGGACATGTTTGCCTCTACGCGAAGGACGAACGGCTACTGTTTTCAGGCGACACGATCCTCAAGGACATTACTCCCAACATCGCGTGGCTGCCCGATCACGATACACTCGGCGAGTATTTGGCATCCTTGCAGACGCTTGCTAAATACGACGCTCTACGAGTGCTACCGTCGCATGGAATGCCGTTCGAAGGCCATCGCGAGTGGGTCGCCGCAACGACAGCTCATCATGAGGAGCGTTGTCGACAGATTCTCGCCGGCGCCGATCGGTATCGCACCGCGCACGAGTTGATCGGTTCGGTGTGGACGCGCGAATTCTCGGCGTTTCACTATCATTTCGCGATCGGCGAGGTGTTGGCGCATCTCGTCCACCTCGAATCCACCGGACGCGTCGAGCGGCGAATGGCTGAAAACGGCGCCGCCCAATGGCTCGCAATTCGACGATAATAGAGACCAAAGGCTCCCCACGATGTATCGACCACTCATCCTCACCCTTCTTGCGTGCGGTCTGTTATCAGCCGCTGCGCCGCCGCTTTTTGACGCAACAGCGCAGCATTGGGACGCGATCCGCGGATCGGCGACGGTCGACTCGAAGGTAGAGCGGAAGTCCGCGCCATCGATCCGTGTGGAACCAGCGGGCATGTCGGATGCATGGATCCGCTCGACGCCCGTGCAGTTGACGATCGGCCGCCAATACGAACTTTCCGGATGGATTCGCACCGATTCGCTCGAGACGCAGGATACGAATCGCTCGCCGATCACCGTCGGCGCTGCGCTGCAGATGGCGTCGATGCCGCACGATGTTCACTCAGAATCGATCGGAGGAACGCACGATTGGACGCGCGTTTCATTGCGCTTTACGGCCACGCGGTCGCAGGACGAGATCGTCCTGATGGCGGCGAACGGCGGACTGCTGCACGGCAAGGCGTGGTTCGAAGGCATCTCGCTCGATGAGACTTCGAGTGCGGCGATGTGGCCGAACAAGAAGGCGGTCAAGACGTTCGGTCCGGCGTACCGCTATCCGAATGGCGGATGGATTTATCTGCACATCGAAGGCGAGCCATACGAACGCGGTTATCAGCATGGATACCTGTTGTCGAAAGAGATCATGGGCTACATGGCTCGTGGATCGGCGCAACTTGGCAACAAGTCGACGGCGGATTGGAATCATAGCCGCAACACGGCGAATGCTCTGTTCCTCCGCGGCTTCGACGAAGAGATCCTGCAAGAGATGAAGGGAATCGCCGACGGCGCCAACGCCGCGGGAGCGCGTTGGGATGGACGTCCGCTTGATGTGCTCGACATCGTGACACTCAACACGGTGACAGAAATCGATCTCGTCGAGTCAGCCTTGGAACTCACGCCGACGGGCCTCGAGGGCCTGAATCTGCGGCCGCCGAACTACTTCGACAAGAAGCGCGACACCGGCGACGGTCCGCTTTCGATCACCGAACGCTGCAGCGCATTTGCGGCGACCGGCAAGGCGACAGCGGACGGAAAGATGGTCGTCGGACACATCACCTGGTGGCCGTTGACACTCGGCGAGCAGACCAACATTATGCTCGACGTCAAGCCGACCAAGGGTCATCGCGTGATGATGCAGGCGTATCCGGGCGGCATCCAAAGCGGCACCGATTGGTATCAGAATGATGCCGGCGTAGTGTTGACCGAAACGACGATCCGGCAGAGTCCATTCAATGTTGACGGGACTCCCGTGGCCTATCGCGCACGGCGCGCGATCCAATACGGCGACGATGTGGATCACGTCGTTAACGAATTGAAGACGAAAAACAACGGACTCTATACGAACGAATGGATCATCGGCGATGCGCGCACGAACGAGATCGCGATGCTCGAGTTGGGCACCAACCGCACGCGCCTGTATCGCAGCAGCAAGAATGACTGGTTCGCCGGTACCGAGGGATTTTATTGGGGCTGCAACAACGCGAAGGATTTGAATGTGCGGCTCGAGTACGCACCGGATCCGAAGGCACGGCCCGAGAGCATCCCGTTCGTTCCGGCTCCGCGCGATGTCGCATGGCAGCAGATGTTTGAGAAGTGGAAGGGCCGCATCGACGAGACGTTCGGATTCAAAGCATTCACGACACCACCGTTGACGTCGATCGGTGCGATGGACGTGAAGATCGTCACCTCAGAACTCGCGAAGCGCATGATGGCGTGGACCGTTTTCGGAATGCCGAATGAGCGCGAGCGCGTGCCTTCGGAATACGACAAACGCACGTACGCAGGCAATCAGGGCCTGTATTCATCGGGCTATCGCGTGATGAGCGCCATGCCGACCGAGGCTCTTGCGCAGGCCGTGCGTGAGAACGAAGCGGAACGCGTGAAGAACGAACCGGTGGTCTCCCGCAAGTCGCACGATCACTCCGTGTCTTATTCGGATCGATTGTGGAAGGGTTGGATCCTGCCGGCGAGTGATTCGGATTTATGGCTGACGATGGGCGGCGTCGCTTACTACAACGCGCTTGAATCCAAACACGATTGGTCGGATCGTCTCGAGGCGTATCGGGCGCAATACCGGTTGGCGACGCTCGATCGCGACATTCCGTTGCGACAATTGCATGCGGATCCGGCGTCGCGCGAGTGGGCGGCCATTGCGAGCCGCAAGGGCGCGCTGCTGCTCGACGAAATGCGCCAGCAGATGGGCGACGACAAATTCTTCGAATTCATGAAGGATTTCTACGCCGGAAATACGACGAAGACTGTGACTACTGCAGCATTCATCGCCGAAGCGGGGAAAGCCAACGGGAAGTCATTGAACAAGCTCTTCAAGACGTGGCTCGATGGCGACGGACTTCCGGGCGCATCGGCCGATGGGCCTGTCTTCCTCGCGAGCGACATCATGTCAAGGCTCGGAACCGCGCTCATCGTTTACGGCACGACAACCGATGCTGCGGCCAATCGTTATGCGGCCGAGACGCTGCAGCGCATCTGGAACAATCGCTATGAAAGCAGGGTGCCGATCCGCAAGGATTTCGAAGTGACCGGAGCGGAACTCGCTTCGCACGACGTCGTGTTTGTGGGGCGGCCCGAGACGAACTCGGCGCTGCACGCGTGGCAAGGCGCGCTGCATCTCGATTGGGATCAAGGCGTCTTTTCAGCCGGCGGCAAGGAGTTCGCGTCCGAGTACGATGCCCTTGCGCTAGCGGCACGCAATCCGCAAAACGCGAAGCGGATGGTGCTGGTGCTGGCTGGCAATTCCGCGCTCGAAACGGTGCGCAACGCTACATCAGGACGCCTCGCGGAGGCTGAATATCAGGTCTTCGACGCCGGCAAGACGACGCAGGAAGGTTTCGTTCTCTCGCCGAAATAATCCGCGATGGGCGCGATCGCTCAGGACGTTCGTTATAGCCTACGCATGCTGGCCCGGACGCCGGTGGCGACGGTGGTTGCCGTCGTGTCGCTGGCGCTGGGGATCGGCGCGAACACCGCCATCTTCAGCCTGATGAATGCGCTGCTGCTGCGTTCACTTCCCATACGGGACGCCGGACAATTGGTGTCCCTGATGACGACCACCGCGCCACAGGATCCCGATAGTGACGAAGGATTCTCACTCGCGATGTTCAATCGTCTCAAGAGCGAACAGCGCGTCTTCACCGATGTCTTCTCGTGGGGCGGAGACGGAGTCGAAAATCTCGAAGCGAATGGCGCGAAGTACGTCGGAACGGTCAGCACCGTAAGCGGTGAGTATTTCCCGAGCATCGGAATCAGGCCGTTTCTGGGCCGTTTTATTGGGCCTGACGATTTGAGCCTCGAGACCGGCTCGCCAGCGGCTGTCGCCGTGATCGGCTATGGCTGTTGGCAGCGCCGTTACAACGGCGATCCGCGCGTGCTGGGGAAAACAATTCGCGTCCGCAACCGGCCGTTGACGATCATCGGAGTTACGCCGAAAAACTTCACCAGTCTCTACATCGATGGCGACACCGATGTCACGGTGCCTGTCGGATTTTCAGGCAATCCTGTTTATCGCGACCGCAAACGGCTGGGCTTCGAACTGTACGCGCATCTGAAGAGCGGCGTCACGATCGAACAGGCGCGGACGCAGCTCGATTCGATCTGGCCGGGGATTCTCGAAGCGTCGATGCCCGAGGCAATCGCCGGGCCGCCGCGCGATACGTTCCTCGCGCATCGGCTGAAAATCGCGCCGGCGGCGAAGGGCGAATCATTCTTGCGGAGGAGATTTGCGCGGCCGTTAAACGTTCTGATGGCGATGGTCGGGATGTTGTTGCTGATCGCGTGCGTGAATCTCGCGAATCTGATGCTCGCACGCGCGGCGGGGCGCGGGCACGAGTTCGGAATCCGCCTGGCATTGGGCGCGGCGCGATGGCGACTGGTGCGGCAGACGCTCGTCGAGAGTCTGATTCTCTCGCTGACGGGCGCGGCACTCGGGCTCTTCGTCGCGTTCCAGGCAAGCCGATTGATCGCCGGAATGATGTGGGCAGGGCTCGTGCCGCTCGGGCTCGAGGCATCGCCGGATTTGCGTGTGCTCGCGTTGACCGCACTCGTCGCAGCGTTGACGGGTGTCGCTTTCGGAATGTCGCCGGCATGGGGAATCTTCGCGACCGACGCGGCCGGAGCATTGCGCCAGAACAGCCGCAGTGTGCGCGGAGGATCGAATCGATTAGGCAAACTGCTGATCATCGCGCAGGTCGCTCTTTCAATCGTGCTCGTGATCGGAGCGGTGCTGTTCGTGCGGAGCCTCGACAAGTTGCGGGCGTCGGACGTTGGCTATCGGCGTGATGGATTGGTGACGCTGCTCCTGTTCCCGCAGGCGGATCCGAACGGTCCGAAGATGCCGAATCGTACCTCGTACTATTACGATCTTGCGACGCGCGTGGAGCAGTTGCCGGGTGTGGAATCGGCGAGCTTTTCGATCATGGGTCCGATGTCGACGATCGAGTTCACGGAGCCCACTTCCCTTTCAGCGGATCGGCAGCAGCCTGCGGTGGCAGCGGTCGGAGAAACGGTCGGTCCGGGATTTTTCCATACGGCAGGAATGCATCTGCTCGCGGGGCGCGATTTCGAATGGCGCGATGATGAAGCGGCGCGCAAAGTCGGGATCATCAGTGAGAGCCTCGCGCGGCGGCTGTTCCCAGCGGGTGATGCGATCGGGAAGACCATCGATTCGGGCGGCGCCAAGGGACTCGAAATCGTGGGCGTCGTCAATAGCGCGAGCCTGTGGACGGGCCGCACACACGAGCCGATGGCCGTGTACACGCCTCTGACGCAGGTGCCTCGCGACAATTCGCCGTCGCTGGTTCTACGCACGAACGGTACGGCCGCGCTTCCTGACGTACGGCGCGTCATTGAATCAATGGGCCGCCACATTGCAATCCAGACGGAGACGATGGAACAGCGCCTCGATCGAGTCCTGACGACTGACCGTATCATTGCGCTTCTGTCGACTTTCTTCGGCGCACTCGCTTTGCTGCTCGCCTCGATCGGACTCTACGGTTTGATGTCGTACGCGGTCGAGCGGCGGACCTCGGAAATCGGTGTGCGCATGGCGCTCGGTGCGCAGCAGGCGAACGTGCGGACGCTGATCCTCAAGGACGTTCTGGGGCTCGTGTTGGCGGGCCTTGCGATCGGCATCCCCGCGGCGTGGGCGGCATCGCGGCTGGTTTCCGGAATGATCTTCGGCATCGCGGTTGACGATCCGCTGACCGTCGTTGTGGCGTCGACGATCCTGATCGCAGTTGCGGCGCTTGCGGGATATCTGCCGGCGCGTCGCGCGTCGTTGATCGATCCGATCGCAGCGTTGCGCGCGGAGTGATCGCTTACAACTGCAGTGCCGAGACGTCGGTCTGCGAGCGATAGCCTTCGACCACGACGATGCCCGATTCCGTCACCTGATACATGCTGCGATCCTTCTCGAGATCGTAGCCGATGGTGGCGCCCTCGGGGACGCGGACGTTCTTGTCGAGGATCGCGCGTCGGACTTTCGCGCGGCGGCCAATGTCACAGTTGTCGAAGATCACGGTGTCCTCAACTTCAGCGCCGGCGTGTACTTTAACGCCACGGCCGATGACGGAATTGCGAACCGCGCCGCCGGATAGAATCGCGCCGCCGGAGACGATCGAATCAATAGCCCAACCGCGGCGGCCGTCATCATCGAACGTAAATTTCGCCGGCGCGTCGGAGTATCCGGCCGTGCGGAGCGGCCATTGGCGATTGTACAAATTGAGCGAAGGCATCACAGCGCGCAGATCCATACTGGCTTCGTAATAGGCGTCGATCGTACCGACGTCGCGCCAATACGCGGCCTGATCCATGGGATCGCCGGGGATCCGATTGGTTCCGAAATCGTACGCGTACATCGGAACTTTGCCCACGAGACTCGGCAGGATGTCACGACCGAAATCGTGAGAACTTCCCAGATTGTCGGCGTCCTTCAACAACTCGTCGCGCAATAGATCCGTCGAAAAAATGTAGTTGCCCATCGACGCATAACACATGTCGGGATTGTTGGGCATGGTCGGCGGATTCGCGGTCTTCTCGTGAAAGCCAATGATTTCGCCCTCGTGGTTAGTCTCGAGGACTCCGAATTCAATGGCCGCCGATTTCGGAACGGGAATCGCCGCGATCGTTGCACGGGCGCGTTTGTTGACGTGAAACTCGATCATCTCGCGAATGTTCATGCGATAAATGTGATCGGCGCCGAAGATCGCGACAACGTGTGGGTTCGCTTGTTCGATCAAATTGACGTTCTGATAAATGGCGTCGGCGGTGCCGCGATACCAATCCTCACCGGGCGAGCGCATCTGCGCGGGAACGGGAATGATGAAATTGCTGCGCAGCATTCCACCGAGATCCCAACCGTCGCGCAGGTGTTGTAAAAGCGACTGGCTCTTGAATTGAATGAGAACGTAAATCGAATACAATCCCGAGTTCACCAGGTTGCTCAGGACGAAGTCGATGATGCGATAACGTCCGCCAAACGGCACGGCCGGCTTCGCTCGTTCCTTGGTCAATGGATAGAGACGGGTCCCCTTGCCACCCGCCAGCACAAATGTCAGAACGCGGACTTGCATGCTCCAGGAACCCCTCGAAAATAGCGGTCTTAAAAATCGCAGACTTCATTAAACCACACCCTGGATGGAGGGTTTGCTAACACCTCGAGAGTGTTTGCGTCACACTCACAAGAAGGGGACGCGGAATGATTCGAAGCTATTCGATGCTGCTATTTTCAGTGACCGCGGTGTTCGCGCAACAACCATCGTTGGACGATTTGGTAAGCGAGCGGGCACTCGCAAAATTCCAATCGGTGTGCGAGCCGGAGGGCATGGCGCTGTGGGGCAAGCCGCTCTGCGGAGCGGTGGCGATTGTCAATCCAGCGACGCATTGGACGGTCGCGAGCCAGCAGGATCCGGATAGAAAATTCGAGAAGCGCGGCGCTGTTTTTGTCGGCGTTCTGCCTAAGGGAATGGAAGTCGCGAACACGGCGATCGACTGGGGCGGCGAGAAGTGGGCGACGATCCGGTCGCCTTTGCCGGCCGATCCATATTCGCGGCTCGCGCTCGTGACGCATGAGGCATTTCACCGCGTGCAGCCTTCGCTTGGACTTTCGAGTTCCGATCAGCGGGAGGCGCATCTCGACACCGAGACAGGACGTCTATGGTTGCGCATGGAATTGCGCGCGCTGGCGCAAGCATTGCGTGCGGAGAATGCCGCGGAGACGCGACAGGCGATCGAGGATGCGCTGTTGTTCCGAGCTCAACGGTACGCGCTCCACACGGGCGCACGCGAGCGGGAAGCTGCGCTCGAACGGCAGGAAGGCTTGGCGGAATACACAGGCGTAGCGGTCGGTTTGAAAGAAACCGGCGAGTGGATCGAACGAGTGGCGCGTCGCGTCGAATCGTTCGAGGACTCCGATGCCTACGCGCGTTCGTTCGCTTACGTGACGGGTCCGGCTTACGGCTTGTTGCTCGATCGCGTGGCGGGTCCGGCGTGGCACATGCGAGTGCGTGAAGGCGCGACGCTCGAGAGCCAGTTGATCGCGGCCGTTCATTTTCATCCGCCGAATGATCTGGCGCACGCGGCCGAACTGCGTGCCGCGCGGTACGGATTTCGCGCGGTGGCAGCGGCGGAACGCGAGCGCGAGTCACGTCATCAGGCGCTGCTCGATTCGCTTACTAAGGAATTCGTAGATGGGCCGACGATGACGATTCCGCCATCCGGTGATCTCTATCGAATGTTCAATCCGAACGAGCTCGTTCCATTCGGAGCGCAGGGCACGTATTATCCGACTGGCACGTTCAAAGGTTCATGGGGCAAGCTGCAAGTCGAAACGGTGGGAGCGGTCGTATCCAGCGACTATCAGTCGGTGCGTGTCGTCGCTCCAGCGGATCCGCGTGCGCGGCCGTTGCAGGGTCCCGGCTGGACGCTCGAACTCACGCCCGGTTGGACGTTGCGGCCGGTCGCAGGGCACGCGGGCAGTTTCGAAGTTACTAATGGCGGAAGTGGCGGACGCCAGTGAAGACCATCGCCAATCCTAGCCGATCGGCCGCGGCGATGACTTCGGCATCTTTGACTGATCCGCCGGGCTGAATGACGGCAGTGATGCCGTGCTTCGCGGCCTCTTCGACTCCATCAGGGAACGGGAAGAATGCGTCCGATGCCAGCACCGTGCCGTGAAGCGGAAGGATGGCTTTCATCGCGCCGACCTTGACGGAATCGACGCGGCTCATCTGGCCTGCTCCTGTGCTGACCGACTGCCCCGCGCGGGCGTAAACGATCGCGTTCGACTTCACATGCTTCGCGACTTTCCAGCCAAATTCGAGCGCGGCCCATTCATGATCGGTCGGCGCGCGCATCGTTTTGACTTCCGCCTTCGAGCGATCGAGCTTCGCATGGTCGGCGGTTTGCGCGAGATATCCGCCGGAAATCGACTTGACGACCAACTCCGAAGCCGATGCGGACGATGCCACTTCGAGCAAACGCAGATTCTTTTTCGCCGCGAGAATCTGCAGCGCTTCCGTTGAGTATCCGGGCGCCGCGATCGCTTCGACGAACGACTTCACGATCTCTTCGGCGGTCGATTGATCGAGTGGACGATTGAACGCCAGCACTCCGCCGAACGCGGATATCGGATCCGCTTCGAACGCCTTCTTGTAACTTTCGACTAGCGTCGATGCTTCGGCGCAGCCGCATGGATTCGTATGTTTGATGATCACCGACGCCGGTGTATCGAACTCGAGGCTCAAGTGCCAGGCGGCGTCGAGATCGACCAGATTGTTGTACGAAAGTTCCTTGCCTTGCAACTGTCGCGCAGAAGCGATGCCGGGTCCGCTCGCATAAAGCGCGGCCGATTGATGCGGATTTTCACCATAGCGCAAGCTGCTCGCGCGCTTGGCGTGGATGTCGAGAATCGCCGGAGGAACTTCGGGATCGGAAGTGGGACCGCCATCAGGGGCGCCGATCTGCGCGAGCCGCGCGGAGATCGCGCTGTCGTAAGCGGCAGTTAATGAGAACGCCTTTTTCGCGAGGTTCCACGTCGTCGAGGCCGAGAGCGTGCCATTCGATTTCTTCAGTTCCTCGAGCACGGTGGTGTAGTCGGATGGATTTACTACAACCGCGACATCCAGATAGTTCTTGGCCGCGGCGCGGATCATCGTGGGGCCGCCGATGTCGATGTTCTCAATGAGCTGCTCGACGGTTGCGTTCGGATCGGCGGCGACTTGCTCGAACGGGTAGAGGTTCACAACCACAAGGTCGATGCATCCGATGCCTTGTGACGCGATCGCCGTCATGTGATCCTCACGCGAACGGATCGCCAAAATCCCTCCAGCGATCGCCGGATGGAGCGTCTTCACACGACCATCGAGCATCTCTGGAAATCCGGTGACGAAGCTGACCTCGGTACATCCGAGACCCGCGTCCTTCAAAGCGGCGGCGGTTCCTCCAGTCGAGATCAAGCTGATTCCTAAAGCGGAAAGGCCACGGGCAAAATCGACGAGCCCGGTCTTATCCGTGACGCTGAGCAGCGCGCATCCAATGGTTGCCATGAAGTCAATATTGTCGCATTTGCGGCCGCGTTATTCCGGAAGCGGCTTGCCCTTCGTTTCCGGAGCGAACGGCAGCGCGGCCAATCCGACCAGAAATACGAGACACATCGTGACGCCCGCGTAGCGCATGGGCTCCGCGTAGCCGCTGTACACATTCTTCGTCAACAGGCCCAGAGCCACGGGTCCGATGGCCGCGACGAAGCGTCCCACGTTGTAACAGAACGACGTTCCTGTCGAACGCAGACGCGTCGGGAACAATTCGGGGAAATAGATCGAGTATCCGCCGAACAGCGCCAATTGGCAGAAACCCATGAGCGGAATCATCCAAAAGATGCCGCTGAAATCCTTGAGGAACCAGAACGTGAATGCGGTCGAAATCATCGCCGCGACGAACGAAAACGCGAACGCCAGACGGCGTCCGGTGTAGGCGGTCAGATACGTGAACGCGTAAATTCCGAGGACGGCGCCGCCATTCTGCAGGAGTGAGGCGATGCCGGTCCAGAGCGTTTTCTTGCCTGCAATGACGGCTTCCGGAAGTCCTTGTGCGCGGAACGTTTTGTCGAGCACGGAGCTGATCAGATCGAAGCTGAAGAATCCGATTCCCCACAATCCGACGACTCCGGCGAAAGCGATGATCATGCCCACGATCGCATTGTGGCGCCAGCGTGGATTTGTGAACAGCTCTCCCACCGAGCCCAGTTGTTTGTTGTCGCGCGCACGCTGCCACTGTTCGGGCTCTTTGAGCTTGCGGAAGACGACGATCGCGAGCAGTGCGGGCAGGGCACCGACGAGGAACATGTATCGCCAGGAATGACCGATCGTGCCCGATTGCTGCAATTGCCCAAGGAAAATGCCAATCAAGGCGGCGGTCATGTTGCCGATCGCGGAGAGCGCCTGGACGAATCCAAGAGCGTAGGGCCGCGCGCGATCGGGCATCACTTCGGCGACCAATGCGACGCCGACCGAGAACTGCCCGCCGACGCCGAGTCCGGTGAGAAAGCGGTAGAAAGAGAAATCCCACACGCCGGTCGACAACACGGAAAGGCCCGTGAACAATGAGTAAAACAAGATCGTGAGGATCATCGTCTTGGCCCGTCCCAGACGATCACCGAGGATGCCGAACAGCACTCCGCCGGTGGCCCAACCGATCATGAAGATGCTCGTCGCATAGCCGGCGTACTCGGCTACCATCCCGTTCATCGAGATATCGCCGGGGGCTACGTGCAGCAATTCGAGCATGGCCGGCCGGCGCGCCAGATTGAACAACTGCTGATCCATGGTGTCGAACATCCAGCCGAGCGATGCGACCAACAGTACGAGCCAGTGATAACGATTGAGTTCTTTGTACCAGGGGCGGCCGCCGTCAGACGAAGGAGCGGCATTCGGAACGCTGCTGTCAATGTGCATTGGGTAAATTATGTCGCAGTACCGGCGCTAGCCGCACGGTCGTTATTGTCCAGCGGCGATCCATTCCTCATTGAATCGCGCATGCGCGATGGTTTGGAGCTCGGGCTTGCCTGCCGTGTATCGGCTGTACGTGACGTGAATCGCGCCATCGCGCGTTTGGATGACAGAAGGATAGTGGAACGATCCGGAGTCCGCCTTCTCGATGTGACGCGTCCACTTCCAGGTGCGTCCCTCATCATCGGACATCGACACCGCGAGCGAATTGCGTTGGCGTTCGGTGTCGTTGTAGACGAGGATCCAGCGGCCGTCTTTGAGGGCGATGGCTTCGATGCTCGAGCCCGGATTGGGCAGGTTTGTATCTTCGGCGAAGGTCCACGATTTGCCGTCGTCCTTCGAATAACTGATGAGAATCCGCTTCGGCGGAGGACCGTTGTCGCGCAGGTACGCGACCAGTTCTCCACTCTTGCGGCGCACGACGGAAGGCTGCACGCCGCCGCCTCCGATGATGGGTTCGCTCGCCTGCCAGGTCTCGCCGTGATCATCCGACATCGCGATCAATCCGAATGAATAGCCGTCGGAATAAAGCGGCAGCAGCATGCGGCCCGAGGGTAGTTCGATCGGATGCGTGCGCGTGAACCATCCCATGCGCGCGAAATATTTGTCGCCGGCGTGCGCGAGCAGCTTGGCTCCGCGCTCGGTGGACGTCATGTTCTTCTGATCGAGATATTCTTTCGTACGTTCGACGAGGTTCGCCGGCTTGAGCAGGATCTCGCTCGACCATTGCCATTTGGGGGCGGCCGCGGTTTTCCATTGCGTATCGGAGCGCACGTACTTGAGGATCGCCGTCTCCCATTGGTTCGCGACGATCAATCCCCAAAACATCCACAGATGTTGGCGCGAGTCGAAGTAGAGCACGGGATTGGTGTCAGGAAATCCGGGAGTGTCGAACATATCGAATCGCGGCGACCACTCGTGCTTGGCTTTTTGCAGACGCGCGCCTTCGATCTTGACGTCGTCAGCCTGACGCTCGCCGGAACCGTGATACCAGCAGACGAGCAGGTCGCCATTCGCGAGTTCGACGATCGACGACGCATGATCGTGGATGGGCTCGGGGGCGAAGATCTGTTCCGACTTGAATTCCGGCGATGCCGCCAACAAGCTTGTCGAGCTGACGCAGCTCACGAGCAGGGCAGCGAAGTTTCGGCGCATGGGCCTTATGGTATCGTGTCGATTCCATGCCTGCTCGGACGCTCTCGCCCTACTATCCCTGGCTCGTTGTCGCAATGCTGTGGACCATCGCCTGTTTCAATTACGCCGATCGGCAGGCGGTATTCAGCGTGTTCCCTTTGCTCGAGAAGGAATTCGGATTGTCGAGCGTGCAACTCGGCCTGTTGGGATCGTCGTTCGCGTGGGCATATGGATTAACGGGTCCACTGGCTGGCATGCTCGTCGATCGCATCGAGCGGCGCACGGCAGTGCTCGTGGGATTGCAGATCTGGAGCTTCATTTGCGCGGCGACTGCGATGGCCGTGACGTTTCCGCAACTCGTGTTTTTCCGCACCGCCGAGGGCTTGGGCGAGACGATGTATTTCCCAGGCTCGATGTCGTTGATCAGCGACTACCACGGTCCGCGCACGCGATCGCGCGCCATGGGATTCCATCAAACGAGCGTGTACATCGGAACTATCCTAGGTGGATTCTTCGCGGGCAAGATCGGGCAAGTGTACGGATGGCGTTGGTCGTTCGTGGTGTTCGGCGGACTCGGGATGATACTCGGCGTGGTGCTGTATCGAGCGTTGAAGGAACCCGCGCGCGGAGTGCTGGAAGGCGGAGTGCAACTCGCGCGGCCGGCGTTCGATGTGTTCTTGCGGACGCTGTTGCGCACGCCATCCGCGATGTTGTTGATGTTCGCGTTTCTATGCGCTAACTTCGTGGCGGTTGTGTTGTTGACTTGGATGCCAAAGTACATACACGATGCGTTCCACTTCGATCTCGCGATGTCGGGGCTGACGGCGACGTTGTACGTCCAACTGGCGAGTCTGGTCGGCGCGACGGCGGGTGGATGGCTGGCGGACGAATGGCGCAAGCGATCGCAACGGGGGCGGATCGCGGTGCAACTCGCCGGAGTGTTAGGGGGCGCGCCATTCGTGTTGTTGTGTGGCGCGACGACGTCGGTGTCATGGCTAATCGTGGCATTGACCTTGTGGGGATTGTTCAAAGGATTGTATGACGCGAACATCTTTGCTTCGTTGTTCGATGTCGTTGCGCCGGAATTTCGCGGCACGGCGGTCGGCACGATGAACGCACTCGGATGGCTGGGCGGAGGCGGGTCGGCTCCGATTGCGATCGGATGGGTGGCGACTAAAACGGGACTCGGTCCGGCTATCGGATTGGCGTCGGCAGTTTATCTCGCAGCCGCGGTTTTATTGGTCGCGGCGATGTGGATGATGCCGGCGAGGCAGCGGGAGGCGATAGCGGTATGAAGTTCGTCCCGGCGAGTGACCGGTCGCTGCTGATCGTACTCGGCGAGGGAATCTCGGTCGAGATCAACGCGCGCGTTCATGTTCTTTCGCGACAGTTGATGTACGTTCCGGGCGTGACGAGTTTGTCGCCTGCGTATGCGTCGTTATTGGTGCGGTTCGATCCTCTTCTTATGACACATGAGCAACTCGAGACTCTCGCCGCCGCGATTCCGCTCGATGAGATCGGTGTTGCGCAGTCGCATGTCATCGAAATTCCTGTTCGATACGACGGGCCCGATCTTGAGGAAGTCGCGGAGCGGCATTCGCTATCGGCAGCGGCGGTGATCGAGGCGCACGCCTCCGTTGCTTATCACGCGTACTTCGCGGGCTTCGTTCCGGGCTTTGTCTATTTGGGCGAAGTGCCGGCGGCGATCGCGACTCCGCGACGTGCGACTCCTCGGAAGGAAGTTCCATCGGGCAGCGTGGCCATCGCTGGAACGCAGACCGGTGTTTATCCGCGATCGACACCTGGAGGCTGGAATCTGATCGGCCGCACGGATGCCGTGATGTTCGACGCGGCACAGGGACGCGCGCTCGTCGAGCCTGGCGATCGCGTCCGGTTCATTCCCTTATGATTCGCGTCCTCTCACCGGGATTGTTCACGACCGTCCAGGATTTGGGGCGCAACGGATTTGCGCACCTCGGTGTATCGCCCGCGGGCGCTGCGGATCCGTTGGCGTTGCGGATCGGCAATCGGCTCATGGGCAATTTGGATGTCGCGGCGGCGATCGAGATGACGCTGCAGGGTGGGCGATACGAATTCGATTGCGACGCCGCCGTCGCGTTAACGGGCGCGAATTTCGAGCACGCTTCCATTCCGATGTGGAGAGCATTGAAGATCCAACGAGGCGCTGTGATCGAGATCGGCGGCGCCAAGACCGGCGCGCGCGGATACCTGTGCGTCCGCGGTGGCATCGATGCGCCGCGCATCATGGGGAGCGCGTCCACACACGTGTTGAGCGGTTTTGGCAGTCCGCTGAAGCGCGGCGATTCGATCTCAATCGGAGAGGAGGCGGGCGGCGCGCCGCTCGAGCGCGCAGTCGAACCTCCGCCCTATCGCAAACGTCTTCGCATCACGGCGGCCGCGCAGACCGCGGAGTTCGATGCGCAACAGGCGATCCGGCTCGCGACGGAAATCTATCACGTGAGCGACAACTCGAATCGCATGGGACTGCGATTGAGCGGTCCGGCGCTTCGTCCACCGCATGACGGACAAATGCTGAGTGAGGGTGTGGCGCTCGGTGCGATCCAGGTTCCACCATCCGGCGAGCCGATCATCCTTTTTGTGGACGCGCAAACGACCGGCGGTTATCCTGTCATTGCGAGTGTCATCTCGGCCGATCTCCCAAGCGTCGGGCAACTGCGCCCGCGCGATGTCGTGACGTTTGAATTTGCGAGCTTCGCCGCAGCGCGGCGGTTGCTGCTCGAGCAGGAGGCTTACATCGATGCAATCCGGTAAGACGATCGACGTGAACTGCGACATGGGCGAGATTCCGGCGCTGATCGCGGACGGCACACAGGATCTGCTGCTCGCGCACGTCACATCAGTGAACGTGTCGTGCGGTGCGCACGCGGGCGATGAAGAGACGATCGAACGGACGATTCGCGCAGCTGTCGAGCGCCGGGTGCATGTCGGCGCGCATCCCGGATATCCGGATCGCGAAAACTTCGGACGCGTTGCACTGGCGATGTCTCCGGCGCAAATTGCGGACAGCGTGTTCGAGCAACTGGTGTCATTCGAAGAGATCGCGTCGCGTTGCGGAGCCGTCGTCCGGCACGTCAAGCCACACGGGGCGCTCTACAACACGGCGGTCAAGGAGCACGCGACCGCGCAGGCGATCGCCGATGGAATCAGGCGCTGGCGAAAGTCGATTCCCGTGATGGGACTCGCCGGATCGCTGATGCTCGATGTATTCCGCGCGGCCGGATTGGAGGCTCTTGCGGAAGCCTTCGCGGATCGCACCTATGAGCCTGATGGCACTCTGCGGTCGCGCCAGTTGCCGGGTGCGATGATCCACTCAGCCGTCGAAGCCTCGGAGCAGGCGTTGCGATTGGCGCAGTCCGGAACGGTGGATACGATCTGCATCCACAGCGATACGCGAGGGTCCGTCGAGATCGCGGCTGCGGTCGAAAAGACTCTTCGAGAGGCCGGATTTATTGGTCGAAATTGAACCTGACCTTCGCCGTCGTCTTGATCTCAGCCGCGGACGGTTCAAAGCGAAATTGTTTCAGAGCTTCAATCGATGCCGGCACCAGTAGCGGATGGCCGGAGATGAGTTGCATGTTCTGAATCGAGCCATCGGCGGCGATAATGACTGCGACACGGACCACTCCGCGCACCCCGGCCTGCACGGCGAGTGGCGGATAAACGGGCGAGGCTGTAGAGATCGTTTTGGGGGCGTTTGGTCCGAACTCGACATGAGTCTCCGAGGGGAATTCGGCAGAGCTTGCTGTCTGGATCCTCAGCACCAGCCGATAGTCCGGCGGTGCGCTTGTGACCGAATCGAGCATCAGGTGATGGTCGACTTCCCGGATCTCGATCTGCTTCCGCCCCAGTTCTTCGACGGTCAAACGATCGCCTTCATGAACGTTGAGCCGCTCGAGCGCACGCTGACGCAAGGGCTCGGGCAACGCTGAGGCGTCGACGCTCGTGACCCGCATGTCAGTGAGCCTTCTACTTGCAAATATGGGCTGGCTTCCACGTGGATAGAGCGAGATCTCGACCGAGCCCGGAATCGGCTCGCTCCATGCGAATTCCACACCGGGCTCGTTCGCGTGCATATGTTGGAGTTTTTCGAGAATTTGCGCCTGGTTGATCGTGTCTCCGACTTGAATCCCGGCGGTCCCGAGCACACGTTCGCGAATGCTCTCAGGCAGCCCCGAAGCGTCGATCCGTTTCACTTTGAGCGACTGCTGGGCCGGTTCGGGGCCAAGTGAATAGCTGAGATCCATCTGCGATTCGTTGATTTCGATCGCGACCACGTGGTGCCTGGTGGCACGGACTTCGCCAGACGTAACGACTGAGCCTTCCTGAAAAGGGAGGTCCTTCAAAAATGGTTCCCGCAAATCCGGAGGCAACCCCGAAACATCGATCCTTCGAATCGTGTAGAGTCGCGCGGGCTGTCTCGAATCGAGGGCGCCTGCATAGTTGACCAGATCCACGGGCGCCGTCGATGGAGGATCGAAACGCACCTTCACCTCGAACTGCTTCGGAGGCACGCCGACTTGCGTATCGAAGTGCCAGCCGCGGACTGACCGTAGGACGCTCTCCTGCATGGTTGCCGGCCCACTGATGGCGTGCGCATCCGTCACTTCGCCCGAGTCGTTCACGGTCACGGTCACTGCCACTTCAGCGCTCGTCTTGAGGGCGACGAATTCGCGCGGAAGCTCGACTGGCGGCCGATGCAGTAGTCCATACGCAGTCCATATCGTGACGCCAGACGTGTCGTTCACGATCACAGTCTGCCCGTGCAACGGCAGCAGCCAGATGCCGAGCGCGAGTACGCAGGGCATCAACGTGTACGTGGCGAGGGCGTTGAGACGCCTCATTTTCTCAGACATGCTAACCTCCTTCGCGATCGCTCTCATGCGTTCGATCAGATGATTTCGCTTCAGAAATGGAGTCGCCGGAGCGAGATCCGGAACGGAAGTCCGCTGGGCGAAAGTGAGTAGAGTTTCGAGGTACGCGGCGCGATCCCCTGTGACGGCGATGGTTTCGTCGTCGACGACTTGTTCGCGGCACAACTGGATGCGATCGAGGAGCCACCAAATGCACGGGTGGAACCACAGAAGCCCGCGCAGGACTTCTTCAGCGAAGACGGCGACTGTATCATTGCGACGGACGTGCGCAAGTTCGTGACACACGGCGGCGCATTGTTGTTCCTCGCCAATTTGCAGGAAGTACGTGGGCAGTAGGATTGTCGGATTGAGGAATCCGAATGTGACTGGGCCGCTCACGTCGCTCGAGAGATAGAGCTGAGCGTCGACCCGATGCCGCGTCCGCACGGCGCGCAAGTGGTCGGGCAAAGGTTCGAGAAGCTTCGCACGTCGCCGATACAAGGAAAGCCGGATGAGGCCGAGGCACAGCCACAAGATCCGCAGGCCGGCGAACAAAAGGAGCCACCGTGGCACAGGTCCCACACTCTTCCAGAGCGTTAGAAGTGGACGTTCAACGTAGATAGTTCCGCTCGGGTAGCCGACGATGTTCATCGACTCCAGCCGCACGAAGCTGGAGGTCCGCGATGGCACCTGGCGATCATGTCCGACCGCGAAGAAAGGTCCAGTCAGGCACAAAAACAACGTCGCGTACAGAAAGCGGAGCCGCTGGCGCGCGTCCGGCAGCGGCAACAGGCGGGTGAGCAGCAATGACGCACCGAGGAGAAGAAACGTCACTTCGACGTAGCGGGCGAGGTCAGTCCAGGTAAAGCTCATGGGGTCCTCGTTCTCTACGTATCACTCTGCCGGCGGTGTGCCTTGACGAGTCGCTTCATCTCAGCGAAATCGTCCTTCGAGATCTTCTCTTCCTCGATCAGGTGCATCAGCAGAGGCTCAGCGGAGCCGTTAAAGACGCGATCGACGAACTCGCGGACCATTCCACGCAGGACCTGCTGTTGCGGCTTGGTGGAGCGGTAGACGTAGGCGCGGTCGACCTGCGTCTTATCGAGATGTCCTTTATCCTCGAGGATCTTCATCATCGTCATCACGGTCGTGTAGGCGATGTGGCGGCGCTCGAGCAATTTCTCGTACACGTCGCGGACGGTGGCTGGGCCGAGTTCCCAAACCACCTTCATGATTTCGAGTTCCTGGTCAGTAAGAGTGGCTTTCGCAGGGCGCATACTAATTATTTAGTACTAACGCTTGCGAATGTCAAGAGCTTTCTTTACAGGAGCGAAAGGCGGGGAAGCCTTATTGCTTCTTCGTATTCTTCGCGATCTCGGCCAACAGCTCAGCCGCGCGGAAGATGACCATGACCAGCTCCATATAAACGCGCGCGAGAATCACAATCGCGAAGAACACGATCGGAGACGCGATCAGCATGACCAGGCCGAACATCGATCCGCGAGCGAATCCGACGCCAATCACGGCGAGAGCCTCGAGGCCGGCGCCGATAATCGCGAGGATATATAGGACTTTGATCAGCTTCGTCGTAATGAAGCTGGAGAAGGAAAGGTCGAACAACGCTCCTATGAAACCCTTCGCTTCATCAGCGCTCACAGGCATGGCGTACTGGGGCTGGCCGCCTTGCGGCGCTCCGTACTGCTGTTGTGGATAGCCTTGCTGCGGATACTGCGCACCGGGCTGCTGGTATTGCTGCTGCGGCGCGCCATACTGAGGAGTTGGCGCCGCGGCGGGCTGTTGATACCGCAATTCTCCGCACGCCGGACAGGCCGCCGCGTTATCTGCCATCTGGTTTCCACATCGTCTACAAACTGCCATGACTGTTTCCTCCTAGTTAATAAATCTGTCAATGCGCTCGCTGCGAACGGCTGATCGCGCGCGCGGCGCGGGTCCCCGGCTCAATACTGCAAGGTATTGAGTGTATTGTGAGTGTATTGAAGGTTATCCGCTATGTCAACAGGGCTAGGCGGGCAAGTCGCGACCCTTGGTTTCTTCGCCGTAAGGGAGTAGCAACAGTCCAACCAGGAACGCGATCGACGTGTAGGCAACGGGAACTCCGATGCTGCCGTGATGGGAAATGGCGGCGCCGACGAGGAATGTGACTCCGGCGGCGATGAACCGGCCGAAAGATGTGGCGAAGGCGAACGCGCTGGCGCGGCATTCGGTGCGGTATTGCTCGGGCAGCCAGAGCGTGTACACGGCGAAATTCGCGCCGCCGACACCGAGGAAGAACAGGCATGCGATGAACGGCCACAATCCATTGGGCTGATAAAAGAAATAACGGAAGCCCAGCTCGATGAAGATCGCCATCAGCGTGAAGTAGAAGCCCAGCGCCGCGCGGCGTCCCCAGCGATCCGCGAACCAGGGGAGCATCAGGCATCCGATGATCGTCGCGATCGAGAGGATCACAGTGCCGATCGAAGCGAGGCGCGTGGCATCGGGGCCGACGATCCCTTGCCTCGCCGCGAGCACGGTGATCGACGATGGGACGTAGACGGAGCCCGCCCAGAGCCCAACCATCGAGATCAACAGGAACGTCGAATTCAGCACCGTGCGCCGCAGATATTCGGGCGAAAACAGCGACGTGAACGCTTGGCCCGGAGTCCATCCTTTGAGTTCGGCCATGCGCGATTTCCAACGTTCCGGCTCGTGGACGCCGTAGCGGATGAGCGCGACGAGCAATGCGGGAGCGCCTCCGACGAAGAACATCGCGCGCCAGCCGTACGCGGCGCCGATCGTGTAGTTGAGCAGCGCGGCCAGCAGCGTTCCGAAATAGTAACCGGTGTGCATGTAGCTGGCGCCCTGCTTGCGCCTCGATTCAGGGAACACTTCTGCGACGAGGATGCCTCCGAGCGTCCATTCGCCGCCGATGCCGACGCCTGCGAGGAAACGGTACACGGCGAGTTGCCAGACGTTCTGCGCCGCGCCTCCGAGCAAAGTGAATAACGAGTAGCAAAGTATGGTGGCCGCGAGTGTACGGACGCGTCCAAAGCGATCGGCGACGGGCCCCCAAACGAACGAGCATCCCCAGCCGACGAGGAACAGTGCGAACAGAAGTCCGCCGTAATAACCCGTGTTCGCGGTGTCCGCGGCGAGGCCGGATTTTGGAAGCAATTCCTTCAGCGCCGGGATCATCACGAGCGCATAAATGAAGGAGTCCATGCCATCGAGGGCCCAGCCTGCCCACGCGGCCCAGAATGAGCGAATCTGGTGAGCGGTGAGTGCCGCTGCTTTATTTTCCGGCATCCGCGAGCGTCTTTTGACGCGCCTTGATGAAGGGTTCCACTTTCGGATTGCTCGCGTTCCAGCGCGGCGTTTCAGCGGAGTTGGCGATGTCGATGGCGGCGAGTGCGATGGTGCGGTCGACGAGCGCCATGTTCGCGTAGTCGACCTTCTGCCATTCGTCCCCGACCTTGTGATAATCAGGAAATTCGTAGGCAACCGAGAGTGTAGTCGATGGAACTCCGGCAGCGGCGAGCGCGGCATTGTCGCTGCGAGTGAAGTACGCGTCGCTGTTCTTTTCGTCCTTCACCGCTTTGATGCCGGTGAGTTCACCGGATTTCGCAAGGAACGTCGAGATGTCGGTGAAGTCGAAGCCGGTGAGATTGAACATGCCGACGTGCGGACCCTCTGTATCATCGGTGCGTCCGAGCTGTTCGAGGTTCACGTCCGCGATCGTTTTCGAGAGCGGGAACACCGGATGCGCGCCGTAATAACGGGATCCGAGCAGGCCTTGTTCTTCACCAAACAATGCTATGAAGACGATGCTGCGCTTGGGCCGCTCAGGCAATGCACTAGTGGCGCAGGCGATTTCGATCGCCGATGCCGTGCCGCTCGCATCGTCATCGGCGCCGTTGAAGATCCGGTCAGTGGCTGACGGATCATCAAGGATGCCCAAGTGATCGTAGTGCGCGGTGATCAGAAGGTATGTATCTTTCAAGACGGGATCCGATCCACGCAGGACTCCGATCACGTTACGCAGCTTCACTGCGGCGACGGTTGGTGCGGCCACGTGTGCAGAGATTGCCGCCTGGTCGGCGCCTTCGAGCGCGGATTGAATGGCCGCATCGGTGACCATCAATATCGGAACGGACGCGGCGGGCGTAGAAGCTTCGCGCAATCTTACGTTCCGGCGCCGTCCGGGTTGAGCAGTTCCTCGCACGATCAGAATCAGCGACGGCTGCAGCTTGGCCCCAAGCGCCGGTAAGCGCCGCATGACGGCGAACGAAGCGTTGCCTCCTGCCGACGACGGCATGACCACAAGTACCTTGCCCTTGACCTGATCGGCTGTCAGTGCGTCGAGCGCTGCGGCATCCATCGCGACCTTCACCGCCGCTGCATGATTGAGATCGAGCGCGACAGGTTCCTGAATCGTCAACGACGCTTCGCTCGCTTGCATCGTCTTGCCGCCGATCTCGAGCGTTAGTTCGAGTCCCTTCGT
>DASXZC010000091.1:0-1694 GCA_036502165.1 Bryobacteraceae bacterium | reverse complement strand
CTGGCGTGAAATCGTCGAATTGCATGCCATCGAGAAGGTCGTAGGAATCCTCTATCTGCACGATCTGGATTAATCCGTCGTCCGATGCACGCTGCAACGTCAATTCGCGGACAACATAATTGTCCTCGTCGATGCGCCCGTTCCGATACGTGCCTTCGAGTGTCGATGGCGGCAGGATTCGCTCTGTGTCGAAATCCTGCTTGAGATATTCGAGCAGGCGCTGCGCGGCGTGCCACGACGGCGCGTGCTCTCGCAGCTCTGCCTCCGAAATCAGCCCGTAATCCTCATCGGTCGCAAACTTGGCGATGGCGTCCAGCCGGTCTTCCTGCATCGTGAGGAGCCGACGCCCGCCGCTCGGCGTTTTCACGCCTTCGACGAACTGCCGCAGGCGCTCGGGCGGGACTTCAACGTCGGTCGCGAGGCTGATCGCCTCGCTTACGTCCTTCCAGTTGTAATGGCGGCCATCGACCGCATCGCGCCCGAACTTGTGGAAGGCGCGCAACGCGTCACGTAACCGGTTGAGTTGCCAGTCAGAAAACCGCATGGCGGTCGCGTCCTAGAAATCCGTGCCGATAGCCCGTTGCCCGGCGAGATGGCGCGGGGTTCGGACCTCTCCAAGCCTACACAAACCTCGCCCGAAGCGACAGAGCGACAGCATCCCTCGGGCTGGGCCGTGTGCTGCCGGAGGTTGGCGGCGCGAGGTTTCCGCGAGGAAAGCGCGGGGGCTGGCCCCCTACCTTTGGGATGTTCGCAGGGACTTTCAGGCGGACGGCCCAAGGAGAACACCATGCCCGCGTATGTGCTGATCCGGGAAACAAAGAAAGAGCGACGGGCGCCGCTTCGGGCGTGCATCGCGGCGGTGGCCGGTCTCGGCCTCGCGGGGGCTGTGCTCGGCGGGACAGCCTACGGGCCGGCGCTGGCCGCTGGGCTGCTGCGGTTTGTCCCGGTTCCTGCTCCGGATTTCCAGCGCGTGAGCGAGCCCTCAGACCGCATCATTCGGATCAAAGCGGATTCCAACGGCCAATACTACGTCAAAGGGAGCGCCGACGGCGTCCCCCTCGAATTCATGATCGACTCAGGAGCGAGCTACATCGTCCTGCCGAAAGAGGTCGCCGAGCGGCTGCATGTCGGCCCGCTGAACTTCGATCTTACGACGAATACGGCGAATGGCCAGATACGGAACGCGCAGATAACGATCCGCACACTTTCCATCGGACCATACACCGCGAGCGAAGTTTCTGCTGTGGTGAACGGTGGAGAACTCGATGTGCCACTGCTGGGAATGAGCTGGCTCCGGCGCTTCCGATCAATCGAAATCGAAAACGGCGTTATGACGCTCCACTACTGAGGAAAGAGTCATGGTCAATGTGAGTGCAACTGGTTGGATGCCGCAGCAAGCGGAAAGAAGTCTGCATTTTGGGCGCACGCGCCCCCGGCTGCTTCTATGCGCGTTCGCCGAACAGCCCGTGGTCGGCGTGTTGAACACGCTTCAGGTGAAGACCCGCCATGCGGAAGGCGCTTCCTTGCGAATCCGGCAGGATGGCGAGGAGTTGTTCGACGGCGACATTCCCCCGCATGCGGAGATCGGCATTGTGCCGTTGACCCCGGCAGAGCTTGTCGTGTCGCTGACACTTGAGCCGGGCCGGGTCGTTCATAACTTTCGCATCAGGCCGCAGGTCGTCGCGCCGGAATTC
>DASXZC010000090.1:0-5123 GCA_036502165.1 Bryobacteraceae bacterium | reverse complement strand
GTCATTTGGGACCGGCCGAGCACCGCTCTCAGCGACGATGTCCGTCTGCCCCTGTTCCTGCGCAGCCTGAAGGCCGACGTCCACCACATTCCGCTCAACTCCGTCCCGATGCTGATGCCGAAGCCGTACGTCGTGACGATCCACGACATGGGCAGTCTGATCTTTCCTCAGCATCAGGATTTCCGGCGCTCCATACAGGCTTATCGCCTGCGTCATGGGCTGATCCGCGCCGATCAGGTGATTGCCGTCTCCGGCGCGACCAGCCGCGATCTGCAGAACGTCCTCAATATTCCGCGGCAGCGGATTCGGGTCATTTATAACGCCCCCGACCCCGTTTTTATGCAGCGTTCGGTGTCGGAGGATCAACAGCAGCGCCACATGCTCGAAGAACGGTACCAGGTCTGCTATCCATATCTTCTTTATGCGGGAACGATCCGTGCGCAGAAGAACGTGCCGCGCCTGGTCGAAGCGTTCGCGGTGCTGCGCGACGACCTCGCGAATCATCCGGTGTACAAACATCTGCGCCTGGTGATCATCGGGGACGAGCTCTCGAAATATCCGCAAGTGCGGCGGGCCGTCATCCAAAGCAAGATGGAACACCTCGTCCGTTTTCTCGGATTTGTGCCGATCGAGACGCTGCGAGCATTTTATAAAAGCGCCGCCGCATTCGTGTTCCCCTCGCTCTATGAAGGCTTCGGATTGCCGCCGCTCGAGGCGATGGCCTGCGGCACTCCAGTGGTCACATCGAACTCGAGTTCGCTTCCCGAAGTGGTGGGGGACGCCGCGATCATCATCAATCCGGAAAACGTGTTCGACATCGCGCGCGGCATACGCGATGTACTGCTCGATGAGGTACTACGCCGGCGCTGCGTGCGACTCGGCCTCGAGCAACTCACGCGGTTTAGCTGGAAGCAAACGGCCGAGCAGGTCGTCGAAACCTACGCTCAAGTGGCCGCGCGAGGGCGATGACTTTCCCCTCGATTACCTCCGCGCGGCGGCTGGCTTTGGTGATGACGAGAGTCCACGTGGTCGGTTCCGCCCAGGTCACAGCGGAGACGAGATAGAGTCCGCGCGAGGAAAATCGCACCCAACGGGCGTACGAGCCCGAGCCTGCCTCTACGACATACAGAGCGTCCTCGTGCCAGTGATTCCGCGCATCCGCGGAACGGTCGACGAGCAGGATGTCGCCCTTGGCCACAATCCCTTCCATTTCCGGATCCTCGCCCGCGGTGACTGCGAACGGCTCGCCCGCGCGATCGAGCCAGTGGTTGGGAACCGTCACTCCGCCGTTCTCGTCGAGCATGCGCATGCGCGGAGGCACTGACTCGAGCGTCTCGAATTGAACTCCCGACATGCGCGCGCTCGGATTCAACGGAATCTCCCGCCCCGCTTCGAGCATGCTCTGTCTGCGGCCCACCAGAGCCAAGGCCTCGACGGTCTCGACTAAATCGAGGGCCGACCATCCAAGACGCTCCATCACTTGATCGGCGACCACCGGCGTCAGCTTGCGCGCGCCGTGCAGCACATTGTGCAGGTGGGGCTGAGACAAACCGAGATGAACGGCAAGGCTGCGCTCGGTCATTCCGCCGGCGCGAATCAAATTCGCAAGATCGCGCACCAGCCGCTGGGCCAGGTCGTCGAAAGTCAGCGCGGTTATTCGATTCGAAGGAGGCATAAACTAACGTGGAATATTCCGCGCCGGGGATCCAAGCGAGGGGACGCGGCAAAATGAGGGGGTCCTCGCGAGAGGGTATTTCACGCCGGTATACACCCCCTGGCGCACCATGCTGGACTCCGCGTAAACGGCCCGGTTCCCCTCCATTCTATTTTTTGTAACGAAGCAAATCAAGCACTTCCGTGTATTTTGGGAAAAACACGACGGTGTATCTCGTCCATTTTGAAAAAACTGTTGACTTCCCCATCGAATTCGGTACTATCGATTCCCATGGAGTCGCTTTTGGACGACTTCGGGTTCGAGGAGGACAGTAGAAAAAAATGGAATGGAACAGGACGGATACCCTACCGATCGCCGATCACAGGTGCTCTTTCTGCCACGGACTGGGACTTCGTGGTGGAAGGCTGGATGCCACACAGCCGTGCAACTGCGTCTTGCGGGCGATTTTTCGCGCTTGCTATCAGAGATTTCAAGTCTGCGCAACTAAGGAAAAGTCGCTGAGCCGCGTTACGCTCGATGGTACCAGCCCCCGCTGCCGCCGCGCTGTATGGGGGCGTAAGGATGAAGAATTCATCGCTGATTTTCTTCTGGTTTCAAAACGTATCTTGAATACGGAAGAACATCAGGTATTTCGTTTCCACTATTTGCTGGGCGCGGACTGGCGTCTGTGCTGCCGGCAGTTGAAGGTGGAGAAAGGCGCGTTTTTTCACACGGTCTACCGGATCGAGGAAAAGCTCGGCCGCACATTCCGTGAGTTGCAGCCGTATCCGTTGTTCCCGCTCGACGAATATTTTAACGGCGTCACGCTCGAGCATCGCGCCATGCGGATTACGAGCCACCACATCACGGCTCTGCGTCCGCCGCTGAGGCGCGCCCCGGACGAGTTCGATTTACCAGGATCAAAAGCCGCGTGAGCGACGCCACAATCGCCCGGCGTTGATTCGGCCGTGGGGTGTCGGAGATCGCTCGCCATGCGCCCCACGGCATTTTTAATTTGGGTTCGTTTTTTTAGAGAACCCGTTTGATGTATTCGCGGAATCGTGTATAGACCCACGACACCGTCATGAGAATCAGTCCGAGCACGATAAAGGAGAGAATCCGGTACGGCGTATCGAGGTTGCGCAAATCATAGAGGAACAATTTCAGCGTGCAAACCAGCAGCAGCCCCAAGCCTTGAAGCCGCAGCGCCCGGTCGCGCAGCGGAAATCCGGCACTGAGCAGAGTAAGACCCGTGAGACCCCAGGAAACGGTCAGCAGTCCGCCCGAGACTTGGCCGTAGAGAATCGCGCACACCAGGAACGTGGCGCCGATACTCAAGCCTTCGTGGAACTGGACCTTGCCCCACTTCGCGATGAAATAGCAGGCGTAGAACACAGCGGCGACGGGAATCGAAACTGCAAGCGCGGCCGGTTCCACATTGAAGCCGAGGACGAAGACTCCCGCCAGGATCAGCAGCATATAGGCTTGGATCCGCACGTGTATGTTGCCGCTTTTATAAACGCACCAGCCCAGCAGCACAATCGCGATTGCCGCCCAATACGGCGCGACCTGTTGCTCGTGAAAGTGCATATAAGGCAGTGCGATTAATGATACGAGCGGTGCCCATGTCAGCACCGAAGTGATCTCCATATCGCCCAGCCGCGAGAAGCGGTAGCGCAGTCCATACAATCCGGCGATGACCGGCAGGACGAAGGCGGGATGTCCGGTCAGGTCGACGCTCCATGAGTTCATGAGCGAGAACCATACGGTCGCGAGGCACAGCCATTTGAGGAACGGATAACGGAACTGGACGGCGCCTTCGAGTAACACCGCGGCAGCCGCGAGCATGGCAACGCTGAACCAGGCGGCGGGGACGAAGAGCCACAGAGTGGTCAGCGACGCTCCCCAGGAAAGAATGGTGAGCGCGTAAACCAGCGGAATGGCGGACTCCATTCTTGCGAGATTTTGCCGCAGTCGCAATGCGGCGATGGCTGTGCACAGTGCCGCGACCGCATACGTCGGCCCCCCTTTGAAGGGAGCCGCCCGGTCAAGATCGGCAACATGAGTCGCGAGGACGGCAATCGTCGCCGCCGTCGCGACGAACGGCAGGGACCAGCGCAACTCGCCAGGCAAACGGCGCAATCCCAGTTCGAACAATACGACCCCCAGGATCCACGCGGCGATGCCGAGGTTCTCGATCGGCGTGAGGCGCCACACGAGGATCATCGAAAACAAGACCGTCAATGCGGCCGCGGCTGGTGGTAACACCGACCGTTCATCCTTCGCGTCGAGTGGCGCGGGCCAGGCGAAGCGCAATTGCAGCGCGAGAACATATACGATCGCGAGGCACGCCGCGAGCGGCTGCCACGGCTGGGGCGCGAAATAAATCGGAAGCGACGCGGCCCAAAGGGATCCGGCGGCGACGAGCGCGGCGCCCTGCAGGCGGAACTCCCGCAGGCGCGTAAACAGGCCGAGTTCGAGCAGCACCACTCCGAATCCAGTCCACGCGAGAGCGGCGTTGATGTTGGTGAAATTGAGCGCGATGACAATCGCCACCAGCGCGGCGGCGGCTGTGCTGAAGACCACTCCGGAACGCCGCAAGGCGCGGTTTCCATAGAAGAGGAACGCGTGGAAAATTGCGCCGCGCGTGCCCGCCGCGAGGTCCGTGTCAGTGGTAATGGCCAGCCGGAGCAGCGAGACGGCGAAGAAGCGCGCCCCCGCGTTCCTGAGGAAATCCGAGCGCAAGACGATGCCCGCCACGAAGAGGATCTCCGCTTCGAGGGCGAAGCCGAAGCTCGACCAGACGCGCGGAGATCCGCCAAGAATCGCCATGGCGGCGAGAATTACGGCGACCAGCGTCGGACCTTCGAAGCCCCCTTTGCGTACGCGTGTGAGAAGGGCGTCCTGGGGCGCGAACGTCGAAGGCGGCCGCAGAATCCCGCGGACGATCGCGCTTGCGAGATAGAGCCCGGCTCCCCAGGCGGAGGCGAACCAGAGCCGGTCAGGCGCGAGATTCAACCAGGCGATGAACGAAACGCCGAGAAATCCGATCGAATTCACAGGAAGAATAAAGTCCGCCGCCTCGCTCGTGACACGGCTTCGGATGCGCAGGAGATCGAAGCACTCGAAAACCAGCCAATAAACCAGCAGAACGATCTGCGCGCCCATGAGCGTGCCATTGGGCTCGGCTTTCGACAGGCACGTCAGATAGGTCACGGCGGCGACGAAGACCGCCATTGGATACCAGCTCATACGCTGCGCGAGATATAAAGCGGAAGCCGCGAGCGGAACCAGCATCAGCACCGCGAACGGTGGCGCGGGCATGATCGCAATGGCGGCAAAAGCGGCGCAATAAGCGACGGCGGTGATGGATTGCGCCCGATATTTGAGCGAATGCCCGATCATTCCGCAGGCAACCAGAAGAACTCCGAGGGATCCGATGAAAGGGTCGTGTATGATCGCGGCCTGC